>LT962688.1:4420000-4720000 GCA_900234795.1 Methylorubrum extorquens | reverse complement strand
GGATAAGTCGTGGTCACCGAGACCTGCGGCGGCACGATATCGGGGTACTGCGCGACCGGGATCGTCAGGAGCGCCAGCGCGCCCGCGATCGAGATGACGATGGCGATCACCACCGCAAGGCGCGGCCGGTCGACGAAGATGGCGGAGAACATGGACGTCAGATCCTGCTGGCCGTCTCGCTGGCCGGGGTCGCCTGAACGAGGATCCCGGGCCGCACCCGCTGCAGCCCGTCGACGATGACGACCTCGCCGCCCGAGAGACCCTCCGCGATGACCGCGTCCGATCCGCTGCCGCCAGGCTCCGGTTTGACGCGCCGTATCTTGGCCCGGCTATCCTCGACGACGAACACGTAGACGCCGCCCTGGTCGGCGATGAGGGCGGATTGCGGCACGACGACCTTCTGCTCCGGCTGCCCGGCCTGAAGGTTGACGCGCACGAGTTGCCCGTCGCGAAGCGCACCGGCCGGGTTCGGCATCGTGGCGCGCACGACGACCGTGTCGGTCGCACGGTCGACGCTGATATTGACGAAGTCGACCCGTCCGATCTGACCGTATTCCGAGCCGTCCTGAAAACGGATCCGGACTCCGATCTTGCTCCGGTCTGGGCGCGCCCCGCCCTGCTGGTAGCGCAGGAACTCGCGCTGGCTCACCGGGAAGGTGACGTAGATCGGGTCTTGGCTGACGATCGTGGTCAGGGCGCCGCTGTCGGGCCCAACCACGTTGCCCTTGGTGACGCTGGTGCGGCCGATCTGGCCGGAAATAGGCGCGAAGATCTGCGTGTAGCCGAGATTGATCCGCGCCGTCTGGAGGCTCGCCTCGTCACCCATGACGGCGCCCTTCGCCTGATCCCGCGCGGCGCGGGCCTGATCGCGGGCTACGACGGTGCCGGAGCTTTTATCGAGTAGGTCTTGCGCCCGCTGCAACTGGATGGCTGCCAGGAGTTCGGCGGCCCTGGTGCGCTCGAGCGCGCCCTCGGCCTGCTTGACCGCGGCCTCGAACAGGTCCGGCTCAATCCGGTAGAGCGGCGCCCCCTCCTTGATCGGCTCTCCCTCCTTGAATTGGACGGCATCCAGAAAGCCGACAACGCGCGCGCGCACCTCGACACGACCAACCGCCTCGACGCGCCCAACGAAGTCGAGCGCCTGATCGATCGCCTTGCGTTGGGCGAAAGCCGTCCCGACCGGGACTGCAGCGGGCGCGGCCGGCTGCGCCTGCGCCTGCGCCTGCAAGCCGAGCCCAGCGACGAGGAGCAGGGCACACAACCGAGGGAGAAGGCGGAACATGGTCATCCCTCTCGTCGCCACCGTCACCCGATCAGGGCAGCTTCAGCCTCTTCTCGCAGAGTACGAGCACTCCGGCTTGATCAAACGGGACTGAACCGCTCCGGATTCCCTGGCGGCTCCAACTTTTGAGAGGATGGGGCCCGGATGAATAGAAGCACACCTTTTCCGCCTGAGGTATCAGTCCGCTCCATCCTCCGTAGCGGACACTTGCAAGCAAGAACGCGGCCGCGCATCGCCACTTCACGTTCCCGGCCCGCTATTGCGAAACGAGATTGCCCGCCGCGCTGACCGAGGCCGCTAGGTCGCTGGTGCCGATGGCGACGTGCGGCGAGTTCACCCCGACCACGTAGATCAGGCGAGGATCGCGAGGATCGAGCTGCCCCCCGCCAACGAGGCCGAGGATCGCCCCAACGACCCCGCCCGGGCCGGTGGCGAGACCGGATGTGAGCAAGCCGGACATCACGCGTCAGCCCCCTTGAATGGCCGTCGGCTTCGAGGCCGCCGAGGGCACGAGGCGAAACAGCAGCATCCCAACGACAATGGCGGCCACGAAGGTCGCGGCTTGCGCGGGCGCGACCGTCAGGAGGGTCAGCGCCGGTCCGGGGCACAGGCCGATCAGGCCCCAGCCGATGCCGAAGACCGCGGCACCGGCGAGCAGGCGCGGGTCGAGGTCGCGCCGGGTCGGGATCTCGAGCCGGGGCGCGAGCAGCGGCCGGCCGCGCCGCCGCGCGACGAGGGTGCCGGCGGCCGAGACCGCGACGGCGCCCGCCATGACGAAGGCGAGGCTCGGGTCCCAGCGGCCCGTCACGTCGAGGAAGGCGAGGATCTTGGCCGGATTGGCCATGCCGGAGACGAGCAGGCCGAGCCCGAACAGCAGGCCGACGGCAAATGCGGAAACGGCTCTGGCCATGGCTCAGGCTCCGAGCAGATGACGCGTGACGAAGACGGTGAGGATGGCGATGGCCATGAAGGTGCCAGTGGCGGCGAGGGAGCGGGGCGAGCCGCGACCGATGCCGCAGACGCCGTGGCCGCTGGTGCAGCCGGCCCCGAGGCGCGCGCCGAACCCGACCAGCAGGCCCGCGACCGCCAGGAGCGGGAACGAGGCATCAACCGTCACCGGCGGCAAGCTTCCTCCCAGTCCGGCATAGACCAGCGGTGCCAGGACCAGACCGGCCAGGAAGGCGGCCCGCCATCCCGTTTCGCGAGACGGATGGGCGAGCAGACCGCCGAGGATGCCGCTGATGCCGGCGATCCGTCCGTTCAGAAGCAGGAACAGGGCAGCGGCGGCGCCGATCATGACGCCGCCGAGGGTGGCGCTGAGTGGCTTGAAGCCGTCCATGGTGATCTCTCCCAAACCCACAGGGACAAACCTGCGGGCGCTATGGGCTCCGTAAGCAGGCTGCGGCGTCGTTTGGGCCGGATGCCCCCGCGTCCAACCGAGCCATAATTAGATGACACTTAATTAGCAATATCTAATTTACCGTGAAGAAGGAGACGCCCGACGATCCGTGAGACGGCGGAGCGGGTTTCGCTTCACACAGATGCGCGACAACCAGCGCATCGCTGCCGAGTTCGATGCGAGCATCCGCTGGCATGCTGAGCACCCGCAGGCCAGCGGCAGCCTGCTGCGCGAGCTCGATGCGACGTCGGACATCGAGCGGAAGCCCGAGGCCAACGCCGCAACGCTGGCGCTCTCCGGAGCGGGGGGCATGACCCCATCTTGCCTCGGACGAGCTGGTCGCGTTTGATCGCGTGGCATGCCTGTTCCAGCGCCCTTCGACACGACCCGCTCAGGATCTATGACCGCGAGAGGCGAGCCGGCTGCGGATGGCGGCTGGTGGCGGCAAGCGCTGCACCGGTGGCAGGCGGCGCTTCCGCTCGCGGGGCTCTGCGCCGGGTTGGCCGCACAAGCGCTCGGCGCTCCGGACTTTGCCTTTTGGGCCTGGACCGTCCCGACCCTGGTCGTGCTCGCCAGTCTTGTCCGTGAGGTCGTCACGAGCCTCCTGAAGGGCGATGTCGGCCTCGACCTCGTCGCGCTCCTCTCGATGAGCGGCGCCATCGCACTCGCGCAGCCGCTTGCCGGCGTCGTCATCGCCCTGATGTACGCGGGCGGTCAGGCGCTCGAAGCCTTCGCGGCGGGACGCGCGGCCCGGGAGATGACCGCGCTGCTGTCACGGCAGCCGCGCACCGCGCATCGCGAGGACAGCGAAGGCGTGCACGAGGTGCCCATCGACGCGGTCGTCCCGGGCGATCGCGTGCTGGTCCGGGTCGGCGACGTCGTCCCCGTCGATGGGCGCGTCGTGGCGAGTCGCGCCGTGCTTGACCAAGCAAGTCTCACCGGCGAGGCGCTGCCCGTCGTCCACGAAGCGGGAGGCGCGGTGCTGAGCGGCTCCGTCAATGTCGGGACACCCTTCTCGCTGGTGGCCGAGCGCCGGGCAGCTGAGAGCACCTATGCGGGTATCGTTCGCCTGGTCGGGGCCGCGCGCGAACAGAAGGCGCCGATGGTGCGCTTGGCCGATCGCTACGGCCTCGCCTTCCTCGCCGTCACCCTCGCCCTCGCCGGCGGCGCCTGGGCCGTCACGCAAGATCCGCTGCGCGCCCTCGCCGTCCTCGTGGTCGCGACGCCGTGTCCGCTCATCCTCGCGGTTCCGGTCGCCCTCGTCTCCGGCCTGTCGCGGGCGGCCGGGAGCGGGGTGCTGATCAAGGGCGGGGGCGCCCTGGAGACGCTGGCCGAGGTCAGCGTCCTCGTGATCGACAAGACCGGTACGCTGACCCAGGGCACGGCCCATCTCTCGACCACCGAGGCCTTCCCGCCGTTCGGCGAGGCAGAGGTGCTTCGGCTCGCCGCCTCCCTCGATCAAGTCTCCGCCCACCCGACGGCGCGGGCTCTTGTCGACGAGGCTCTGAATCGGCGGCTCGACCTCGCGCAGCCGGAACGAGCGGAGGAGGTACCGGGGGAAGGGGTGACGGGCTCGGTCGAGGGCGCATCGGTCACGGTCGGGGGGCCGCGCCTGATGCGCAGGATGGGGCTGACCTTCCCGGCCGAGGAGCAGCCGGTCGCGACGAGCGGTGCGACGGCGACCGTGCTCGTGGCCGTCGATGGTCGCCCGGCGGGCAGGCTGCACCTGACGGACCCGCTGCGGGCGGACGGCGCCGCCACGCTCACGGCCCTGCGGGCCTGCGGCATCCGGCGCATCGTTCTCGCGACGGGCGACCGGCGCGTGATCGCGGAGGCACTCGTCGCGGGAGCGCCCATCGATGCCATCGCCGCCGACCTCGATCCAGCGGACAAGACCGCGGTGGTGGCGGCCGAGCGGGCGCGAGGTCCCGTGATGATGGTCGGGGATGGCGTGAACGACGCCCCCGCGCTGGCCGCGGCGGATCTCGGTGTGGCGCTCGGCGTGCGAGGCGCGGCCGCAGCGGCCGAGGCCGCCGACGTGGTCCTGCTCGTCGATAGCCTCGCCCCGCTTCCGGGCGCGATCCGCATTGCCCGTCGAGCCAAGTTCATCGCCCTTCAGAGCGTGTGGGTCGGCCTCGGATTGTCGCTCGCCGGAATGGTCGCCGCAGCCTTCGGCTACCTGACGCCGCTTCAGGGCGCGCTGCTGCAGGAAGCCATCGACGTCGCGGTCATCCTCAACGCCATGCGGGTGCTGGCTCCAGGGCCGGCCGAAGCAGAGCCCGAGACAGCGGCGGCCTAATACCATTCGCGCCCAACCCGTAAGGCTCCGGCGACCCGCGGGTGCGCCATGAGCCCGTATGCGTCATTGGCGGCGCTGCGAGCGGAGGGGTGCGGTGCCCGGCCCGCTCAGCCGATCTCCGGGCAGAAGATATCCTTCAAGGTCGCGAGCAGCCGGGCGACCCTGGGGTCCTCCAGTCGGTAGTACAGGGTCTGGCTCTCGCGCCGAAACGCGACCAGCCCGTCCTCACGCAACTTGGCGAGGTGCTGCGACAGGGCCGATTGGCTGAGATCGACCGCCTCGCTGAGGCTCGTCACGTCCATCTCACCGCGGGCGAGCAGCAGGCACAGGATGAGCAGGCGCTTCTCGTTGGCGAGGAGCCGCAACAGGCGTGCGGCGTCAGCTGCCTTGTCCTGGAGGCGCAGCAGATCAGTCGGCGTAACGGCATCCACGGGCTCGCAGTCCATAACGTTAGATCCACCTTGTTTAGGTGTTTCTAATATAATTATAGCGAGCCGTCTCACTGCGCTCCGATCCCCATGTGAATTTCGGTCCAAGCGAATGACCACAGCATCTCGCCGTGTGCCTCAGCGCTTCCGAGCCACGGTTTCACGTCTAGTTCGCCTCACGCTTCAACAGCGGACCTGAGCGCCGACCGTGGATCGGACCGACATCCGCAGCGCCGTCGCAGGCGGCGGGCCAGAACCCGCATCAGAGCCTCGAACAACTCCTTCGCGATCCAGCGCCGGAACCGGCCGTCGATTGTGCCGCCAGGACCTGGCGCGCAGGCGCCGCATCCAGACGACCCGGTGGAGCGGCTCGCTCCGGGAAGCGGGCTCGCGGATGCCGGGGAGCCGACCCGCGAGGGGTCGGCGCCGGGATCAGGCTCGCCGGGCCGGCGGCTCGGCGGCGATTGCGGCGGCGTCCGCCTCGCTGAGCGAGGGGCGCACCACCGGCGGATGGCGGGGGTCGTAGCCCGCGGGCATGGCGTCCCGCAGGGTTCGGGAGCGGGTCACGAGGAAGTCGATCAGGTGGTTGCGCAAGGCGTAGTAGCCCGGCGCGTGGTGAAGCTGGGTGCGGTCGCGGTTCTTGGGCAGCGGGTTCTCGACGATCTCGGCGACCTTCGCCTCCGGCCCGTTCGTCATCAACACGATCCGGTCGGCGAGATAGATCGCCTCGTCGACGTCGTGGGTGATCATGAAGACCGTCTGCCCGGTCTCGACGCAGATCCGGCGCACCTCATCCTGCAGCGTGCCGCGGGTGAGCGCGTCGAGCGCCGAGAACGGCTCGTCCATCAGCAGGATCTTCGGTTCGATCGCTAACGCCCGGGCGATGCCGACGCGCTGCTTCATGCCGCCCGACAATTCCGACGGACGCTTGTGCTCGGAGCCGGCCAGTCCCACCGTAGCGATCGCCTTGCGGGCGCGCGCCTCGATCTCGGCGCGCTTCGCCTTCCGCCAGCGCGAGGACACCGCGTAGGCGACGTTGCCGAGCACGCTGCGCCAGGGCAGCAGGGCGTGGCCCTGGAAGATCACGGCGCGATCGAGGCTCGTGCCGGTGATGCCCTGCCCATCGACGATGACGACGCCCTCGCTCGGCGCATCGAGCCCAGCGAGGATGTTGAGCACCGTGGTCTTGCCGCAGCCGGAATGGCCGATCATGCACACGAACTCGCCGCGGCGCATCGGCAGCCACAGGTTCTCGAAGATCGTCGTGGCCTTGCCGCCCGGCGCTGGGTAGCGCCGGGCGATCCCCTCGATGGAGATGAATTTTTCAGACGTCGACATGCGGCTGGTCCCGGCATCAGCCGTTTGGGAAGCGGAGCGGCGGGCGCGCCGCGCGAACGGAAGGAGCGTGCTCATAGATCGCTTCACTCCGGGAAGGTGACGAGGGCTTGTGCGCGCGCCAGGAGTTGGTCGAGGACCATGCCGACGAGGCCGATCACCAGGATCGAGGTGATCACATTGGTGATCGAGAGGTTATTCCACTCGTTCCAGACGAAGTAGCCGATGCCGGTGCCCCCCACGAGCATCTCGGCTGCCACGATGACGAGCCAGGCGATGCCGATCGAGATGCGCATGCCGGTGAGGATCGTCGGGGCCGCTGCCGGCAGGATCACCGTGAAGGCGCGCCGGACCGGGCTCACCTCCAGGGTTCTGGCGACGTTGAGCCATTCCTTGCGCGTGCCCGCGACGCCGAAGACCGTGTTGATCAGCATCGGCCAGATCGAGCAGATGAAGATCACGAAGATCGCAGACAGGCTCGAATCCTTGATTGTGTAGAGGGCGAGCGGCATCCAGGCGAGAGGTGAGACGGGTTTCAGGATCTGGATGTACGGGTCGAGCGCCCGGCTCATCAGCGGCGACATGCCGATGAGGAAGCCGACCGGGATCGCCACCAGCACCGCGAGGCCGTAGCCGAGCGCCACGCGGCCGATCGAGTAGGCGAGCTGGATCCCGATGCCTTTGTCGTTGGGCCCGCGGTCGTAGAACGGGTCCTTCAGGTGTTTCCAGATCGTCGCCCCAACATCCAGCGGGCCGGGCATGGCCGACTTGCCCGTGGTGGCCGCCTGCCCCATCAGGGCGGCGTATTCCGGGTCCATGGCCTCGGTGCGGGCGGTGCCGCTGACCGCGATCTGCCAGCCGAGCAGGATCAGCGCGAGAAGCGCGAGGGAGAGGACGCTGGCGCGCAGCGAGAGCGTGCGTTGCATGGCGTTAGCTCGCGCGCTTGATCTTGAAGGAGTCGAGGTATTCCTCGGGCTTGGCCGGATCGAAGGTCTTGCCCATCACCACGAAGGTTTTGGTGGTGGCCCCCGGCGGGGTCAGTCCGTCCTGCTGCATCAGCTTGGCGGCGTCGGTGGCGCGGTAGACCTGTTTTGCGACCGCCGCGTAATCGACATCACCCTTGATCTGGCCCCAGCGCTTCATCTGGGTCAGCGTCCAGATCGCGAAGCTCTCGTAGGGGAAGGGGTCGAAGGCGACCCTCTTGGGGTCCTTCTTCACGCTTCCGAGCCCGTCGGCATAGGTGCCGGTGAGGACCTGCTCCACCACGGTGAGCGGCTGGTTGAGGTAGTTCGCGGGCGCGATGGCGGCGGCGATCTCCTTGCGGTTCTCCGCCTTCGAGGCGTAGGCGGTCGCCTGGAGGATGGCGCGCAGCATCGCGGCCGTCGCGTTCGGCATGTCGCGGATCGTGTCCTGCGCCACGGAGAAGGAGCAGCAGGGATGCCCGTCCCAGATCTCCTTCGACAGGATGTGGATGAAGCCGACGCCGTCATAGACCGCGCGCTGGACGACGTTGTCGGGCGCGAGGAAGCCGTCGATGTTGTCGGCGCGCAGGTTCGCGACCATCTCGGGCGGCGGCACCGAGCGGAGCTGCACGTCGGTGTCGGGGTCGATCCCGTGCTCGGCGAGGTAGTAGCGCAACAAGTAGTTGTGATTCGAGTAATCGAACGGAATCGCGAGCTTGAATCCTTTCCAATTCTTCGGGTCGCGATTGTCTTTGTGCTTATTCGCGAGGCAGATTGCCTGCCCGTTGACGTTCTCGATCGCTGGCACGGCGAACGGAACAGGGTTCGATCCGAGCCCCATCGTGATGGCGAGCGGCATCGGTGCCAGCATGTGGGCGGCGTCGTATTCCTTGTTCAGGGTCTTGTCGCGCACGACCGCCCAGCCGGCGGTCTTCACGACATCGACGTTGAGGCCCTGCTTTTCATAGAAGCCCATGGGCTTGGCCATGATGATCGGCGTGGCGCAGGTGATCGGGATGAAGCCGATCTTGAGGTCGGTCTTCTCCGGCTTGCCCGCTTCGGCGAAGGCCTCGGCCACGAATTTCGTCGGCAGGAACTGGCTGACGGCCGCCGCCGCCGTCGCGAGGCCGACGCTGCGCAGGAAGGCGCGGCGCTCGGCCTGATGCGGAAACAGGGCCCGCATCATCGTCGCCTCGACGACCCGCTCGATTGCGGCGTCCCCGCTTGGCAGGGCCGCCTCATGCGCGGCCTGGGACGCATGCGAACCGCAGGAGCAGCCGCCGCGTGCGAAGCGGCGTTTGGCATCGAAGGGATTGTCGAACGGGGCCATCGCGGTCTCCGGCAGGGCAAGTAAGAATTTCTCAGCAACAGTCGCGCCAACCGCTGGAATTTTTATTCCTGCTTTTCGGCCAGCGACTTGCCGCCTCTGGGGACGGCTCAGTCGGTTCTCGCGCCTTCGACAATGTCGATCCTTTGTCGACATTGTCGGCAGGCTCAGGCCGCGAGCCAGGCGGTGACGTCGCCGCCCTGCCGCTGCTCCATCGCGAGCCGGTGCTCACTCTCTTCGACGACGTGCCAGGGGCGGTCGGCGACGGGGGTGCCGTGCAGCGCGATCGGCGCCGAGCGGGTCTTCAGGCGGATGACCGGGGCGGCGTGCGCGTAGCCCGGATGAGCCCGGCCGAGGATCGCGTCCGCGATGACCGCGGCTTGGCGGGCGATGGGCTCGATGAAGCGGCAGGGCCGCCCCGCTATGCTGACGCAGTCGCCGAGCGCAAAGATGTCCGGCCCGCTCGTGCGCAAGGTCGCCGGATCGACGACGATGCCGCGCTCAAAGGCGAGGCCCGCTCCCCGCACGAGGCGCGAGGGCGTGGCGAGGCCGGTCGCGGCGATCACGGTCGCAGCGGCGAGGCTCGTCCCGTCCGACAGGGCGAGCGCGACGGTGCCGTCCGGCCGGCGGCTCAGACCACTCACGAGGCTCTCGCCGCGGTAGCGGACACCCACGCCTTCGAGGCCCGCCAGCAGGCGCCGTCCGGCCTGCTCCGGCAGGAGTTCGGGCAGTGGCAGCGCCTTGGCCCCGAGAAGCGTGACGGCATGTCCGGCGCGGGCCAGATCCTCGGCCAGTTCGCAGCCGACCATGCCGGCACCGATCACCGCGACCGTACGGGGGCCGCGGGCGAGTTCGGCATGGAGCGAAGACCACGCGGCAAGGTCGTTGACCCGCCAGCACAGGGCGGGGTCGAGGCCATCCGGCAACGCTGGCCGCGCCCCGTGGGCGAGGACGAGATGGGTGTAGGGGAGCGTGCCGCGCGTCGTGCGTAAGGCGTGGCGCTCGGGTGAGAGGCCGACCGCGACCGTGTCGGCCATCAGGCGCAGGGACAAGCGTGCCGCCGCCGCGGCGCCCGTCTCACGGCGGAGCGCGTCGGGTGTCAGGCCGCGTCCGAGGGCCACCGAGAGTTCCGGCTTGTGGTAGAGGCTGCCGTCGCACGCGCTCACCAGAGTGATGGGCACCCCCGCATCCTCGGCCCGGATCGCCTCAGCGACGCTCCATCCGCCGATTCCGCCGCCGACGATCACCACGCCGGGCCGGCGCTGCGGCACCGTCGGGGCCGGTACGGGCGCGACATGCGCACGCCGCTGATAGGGCTCGAAATCCGACTTGGTGACGCCGCAGATCGGGCAGGCCCAGTCATCGGGGATGTCGGCGAAGCGGGTGCCGGGCGGCAGGCCGCTATCGGGGTCGCCCTCGCCCTCGTCGTAGATCAGGCCGCAGGCCCGGCAGAGGAAAAGCTGCCAGGGGCCGAGGCCGTCGGTGGGCTCAGGAAGGCTCATGCCCGGCTCCCTTCCGTCACGGTGGGCTGCGTCTCCCGCGACAGCCGGGCCATCTCCCAGCGCAGATGCTTGATCGCGGGGGTGACGATGGCGACGAAATGCGCCTCGCGGATCCGGCGCTGGGGTGCGACCGACATCAGGTAGCCCCGGGCGCCCTGGTGCAGCAGCGCCGATTGAGAGGCGCGCAAAGCCAGTTCGGAGACCTGGGCGCGGGCGTCGAGAACGTCGATCAGGTAGTCGGTGGCACCGTCATAGGGCGTCTCGGCGAGCCGCATCACGCGGGCGCGCAGCTCGGTGAGTTCGGCCGCGATGGCGTCGGGCCGATCGTCGAGGAACTGATTGACGTGGCCCAGCGTCTCCTCGACCGCCAGCATGGCATCGAGGCTCCCTTCGGCCACGCCGAGGCCCATGCCGCATTGAAGCAGGATGAAGGCGCTGCGGATGCGTCCGATGAAGGGGCGCGCCGGATCGGCGATGAGGTCGTCATGCCCGACGAAGAGGTCGTCGAGTCGAACCCCCCAGGTGCTGGTGCCCTCCATGCCGGAGAAGTGCGGGCAGGGCCGCAACTCGGCACGGTCGCAAGCCAGCACGAACATGATCTCGTGGCTGATCGTGTCGTTGGCGCCGACGACACCCGCAATGGCGCCGCAATACTGGCCCGGCCCGATATGGCTGACCCAGGGCAGCATGCCGCTGACCCGGTAGCCGCCGGGGACTCGGCGGGCGCGCAGCAGGATCGGCTCGATCCCGGCGAAGGCCTTCATCGGGTTGGAGAGCGCCGTGCCTCCGAAGCTGCGGCCCGCGGCGTGATCGTCGAGCACCGCGCCGGTCAGAGCCGAATTGCCCGACTGCTCCAGGTACAGGCCGCACACGTCGTGGCACCACATCAGGAAGCCGGTGGCGCCGCAGGTCTGGCTCGCCGCCTGCATGGCAGCCACCGAGAGGCCGAAGCGCCCCCCGTGCCGGTCGAGATGCACGGCGAGTGCGCCCGCGCCACCGAGCCTGCCCAGGATCTCGAGCGGGTAGGCGCCGCGGTCGATCTCCGCCGCCGCGGCGCTCAAGGGACCATCGGCGATGGCCTTCGTTCCGGCGAGGACGGCCTCGTCGGTCCAATCGGGGCGGTTCGGCGTGGCAGGCGGCACCGGCCCGACGGCATCATCCGCCGGCCGCAGAGCGAGGGCGCTCGACATCGTGCAGTCTCCTCAAGGATCGGGGAAGGCGGCGGGACCGTTCGGTCCCGCCCTGCGGGTCAGCCAGCCAAGCCGATCTTGAAGGCGATCGGGTTCCGCATGGAGTTGGCCACCGGCGAGTAGACATTCGCGTGGCGCACGATCTCGTCGAGTTCCTCGCGGCTCGCATCGCCCTCGATGGTCACGGCCACGCGGATCTCCTGGAATCCCATGTCTTCCGGCAGCTTCTCGGCGCCGCCCGCGCCCCAGGCGGCGGGGTTGCCGATGTCGCCCTCGAGATGCAGTTCGAGGCATGAGAGGCGCACCTGTTTCCAAGTCGCGACGGCGGTGATGCCGACCGCGAGGCAGCCGCCGAGGGCCGAGAGCACGATCTCACCCGGCGCCGGCGCCGTGTTCTCGCCGAACAGGTGCAAGGGCTCGTCCACCACGACCGGCTGGTGGTCGCCGACATAGCTGAGGGTACGGTACTGCCCGTCGACGACGGTGTGCACCTTGTTGGTGCCACGCGAGCCCGGATTGCAGCGGCCTTTCTCGGCGAACTGCATCAGGCCGTCCCGGTCGATCGGACGCAAGTAGGTCGTGACGGTGGTGGGGGCGGCGCTCGCGCTCATCGGTAACTCCTGTTCGTGCCCTGCCTCCGTCTTCGTCGGGGCCGGCTCGGAGGGACTTGCGCAAAGCGGGTGCCAAATCGGCCGCCCATGCGACTATTTCATATTGCTGCTGTTTTTCAACTACTTAGTAAAATTATCGAACGTCCCCTCCGGATGAAACGTTGATGAATGTCGACACTTTGTCGACATTGTCGGGTTTGGCGGAGCCGGGTCAGGGGGCCGGCTGGAGCTTGCGCCAGCGATAGGAGAATTGGCGCTCAGTGAGCCCGAGCCGCTGGGCCGCCCGCGTTTTGTTGCCGCCGGCCTGGGCCAGGGCCATGCGCAACTGTTCGTGGCCGTGCGAGTCGGCCGGCAGGTAGGGGCGCACGGTGCCCATCGCGCGCAACGCCGCTTCCCGTTCGGGCGAGAAGAACGGGGCCGAGGCGGGAGCGAGCAGCGGGGGCGCCGTGACGACGGCGCCTTCGAGCATCGGACGCACGTCCTCGACGTCCAAGACACCTTCGCTTGCCAGCAGCACGAGCCGCTCGATGAAGTTGGCGAGCTGGCGGATGTTACCCGGCCAGGACTGGCGGGCGAGATGCGTGACCGCGCCCTGGGTCAGGTTGACGTTGCGCTGGTTGTTCTGGTTCGCCTGGGTGAGGAAGTGCAGCACCAGATCGGGGATGTCGCTGCGCCGCTCCGCCAGCGGAGGCAGGGTGATCGGCACGACGTTGAGGCGGTAGAACAAGTCCTCTCGGAAGCGGCCATGGGCGACCTCGGTGGCGAGATCCCGGTTCGTCGCGGCGACGAGGCGCATATCGACCCGGATCTCGCGCTTGCCGCCGAGGCGCACGACCGTCCCCTCCTGCAGGGTGCGCAGCAGCTTGGTCTGGAGGACCGCCGGCATCTCGCCGATCTCGTCGAGGAAGATCGTGCCGCCGCTCGCCTGCTCGAACCAGCCGGCCCGCGCATCGACAGCCCCGGTGAAGGCGCCGCGCTCGTGCCCGAATAGCTCGGATTCGAACAGGCTGTCGGGGATCGCCGCGCAATTGACCTTGATGAAGGGCCGGTCGCGCCGCGGGCTCGCGAGGTGGAGCGCTCGGGCGAAGAGTTCCTTGCCGGTTCCGGACTCGCCGAGCAGCAGCACGCTCGCGGTCGCGCTCGCGACCTTCTCCACTTGGGCGAGGGCGCGCAGCAGCGCGGGCGAGGTTCCGATGATGCCGTAGCGGGCGCGCTTGATGCGCAGCTCGCGCGCCAGCATGTCGTTGTGCTCCTCGAGCGCCCGCGTCTTCTGCTCCACCCGCTCGTTCAAGGTCAGCAACTGGCTGACCATCGTGGCGATGATGCGCAGGATGGTGAGGTCGTCCGAGAGCGCTCGCTCCCGGTGGCGGATACGGTGGCAGGCGATGGCGCCGACCGTCCGGTGATCAACGCGGATCGGCAGCGCCAGGAACGACACGGCGCCGCGGGGAAGCTGCGCCCGCGCCACCGCCCGCCCAAGGAAGGTCGGGTCCTTGTCAATGTCCTGCACGATGATGAGGTGACCGTCCTGGATAACGCGTCCGGTAATGCCCTCGCCCGGTGCGTAGCGGCCCCGAGCGACCTCTTCGCGGGTGAGCCCATAGGCGTAGGCAATGCGGTGTCCATTGCCGTCGGGGTCTTTCAGGACGATCCGTCCCCGGTTCAGTCCGACGATCTCGGACAGGAGATGCAGCATCTCCCGCGCGACCTGATCCAGGCGCAGGCCCTTGCCGATCAGGTTCATGACCTCCTGGACGAGGAACATCTCCTGCGTACGCCAGTGTGTGCTCGACGCGCCCTTGAGGCTTCCATCCATTCCGCGGCGCACCCCAGGTTCCTGATTGGCGCCTCAGCAACCTGCAAGCTTCGTGCAAAGGTCGGCGCACATCCGAACCGGCGGGTCCCCGAAGACGCGCCGATCAGGCATAAGCAGCCGAAATTGGATGCCCGAAGTTGCATGCCTCTGAGCCCATCTCGATCGGGCAATGCGCTCGGATCCGAGGCCACTTCGGAATTTAAGCGTGGATCGACTGTGCGGAAACGAGGAGTGCGCGGCCAATCACGAAGAGTGCGAACGCTTGATCCATTCCTGGCCTTGCTCCGCCAACTCCAAAGAGCCGCTGGGCGCCAGGACCGCCCGTCCGCTACGAGGCTCGGGCTCGGCTGAGAGGACGTTCGGTGCGGCTCACGCGAAGGCCTTCATCTGCGGATCGATGCCAAAGCGAGAGCGGTAGTCCTGCGGCGTGCTCGCGAGCAGACGCAAGAAGCTTCGGCGCATCGTCTCCTCGGACGCAAAGCCGCAATGCTGCGCGATCCGCTTGATCGGCCGATGGGTCTCCGCCAGCATCTGGCGGGCGGCCTCGACCCTCAGCCGTTCGACGGCTCTGGCCGGCGTAAGCCCGGTCTCCTTGAGGTAATGCCGGCTGAAGCTGCGCTCACTCATCCCCGTCTCCGCAGCCAAGGCCGAGAGCGACAGGTCTGCGCCGAGATTCACCCGCATCCAGCGATGCAGCGCGTCGAAGCGGTCCCCCTCCGTCTGCAGCGACAAGGCCGCGCTGAATTGCGCCTGCCCCCCCGGACGCTTGAGAAAGACGACGAGGTAGCGTGCCACGGCCAGCGCCGTCTCGCGGCCGAGATCCGCCTCGACGAGCGCTAGCGCGAGGTCGATCCCGGCCGTCACGCCGGCGGAGGTCCAGACGGGGCCGTCGCGCACGAAGATTGGATCGGCCTCCACGCGCACGGCCGGGAAGCGCCGGGCGAAGGCGTCGCAGTACGACCAGTGGGTCACGGCCCGCCGGCCGTCGAGGATACCCGAAGCCGCCAGGATGAAGGCACCGGTGCAGACAGAGGCGACCCGCCGCGCCTGCGCGGTGCGCCGACGCAGCCAATCGAGCAGTTCGGGATCGTCGGCCGCCGCATCGACGCCGGGCCCGCCGGCAACGATCAGGGTATCGACCGCCTCCGGCATCGGCGTCAGCGGCTCCGCCGCGAGCGCGAGGCCGGCGGAGGACGCGACGGCACCGCCGCTTTTCGCGACCACCCGGAGCCGGTAGGGCGGCCCGTCTCCGCTGCGGGCGACATGCTCGTTGGCGGAGGCGAAGACCTGAAGCGGACCGGTGACGTCGAGCACCTGCACGCCCGGAAAGGCGAGCACCTCCACGGACCGCACCGGTTTTGGCGGGAAACGAGGGTTCTTTGGCATCCGCGCCAGAGCCTGCCCGAGTACCCTTCGGCTGTCCACCGGAGGCAGACATGATCCCGCCCGACACTCACCTGGAAATCGGCTCCCTCCTGTTCGAGGGCATCGACCAGATCGATCTCACCGGCCCGTTCGAGGTCCTGTCGCGCATCCCGAACGCGGCCTACCGCGTCTACGGCAAGACGGCCGAGACGGTGCGGGACGTTCGCGGCCTGAAGCTGACGCCGGACACGGCGATCGAGGATGCGCCGCAACTCGACGTGCTGCACGTCCCCGGCGGTTTCGGCCAGGAGGATCTGATGGAGGACGAGGCCGTCCTCGCCTGGCTCCGCCGCCAGGCGGGCGGCGCGCGGAGCGTCTTCTCGGTCTGCACCGGCGCCCTGCTCTGCGGGGCCGCGGGCCTCCTGAAAGGCCGCCGCGCCACGACCCACTGGGCCTCGTTCGATCTGCTGCCCTACTTCGGCGCGATCCCCGTCGACCAGCGGGTGGTCGTCGACGGCACATGGGTGTTTGCGGCGGGCGTCACGGCCGGGATCGACGGCGCGCTGCGGCTGGCCGCGGAGCTGCGCGGCGAGGACGCCGCGAAGGCGATCCAGCTCTACATGGCCTACGCGCCCGAGCCGCCCTTCGACAGCGGCACCCCGGAGAGGGCGCCGCCGGCCATCCTCGAACAGGCCCGCGCCGCGGTGGCGGCGATCACGGAACGCCGCACGGCCACCGCCCGACGCGTCGCCGCCCGGCTCGGCGTGCAGCCTTGAGCGGCCGACACCCGAACGCCAAAGGACGGGGCGTCCTTCGACGCCCCGTCCATGGGTAGTCCCGGGCCGAGGGTTCAGCGGCCAGCGTAGGCCGTCCGCGACGCACCGAACATGATCCTCCGGCGCATCTCCTGGAAGGTGCTGTCGGCCGCATCCTCCTTGGTCACGAGCGAGACGCCAATCGCCACCAGGAAGGACAGCGGCATGCTGATGAGGGCCGGGTTCTTCATCGGGACGAACCACCAGGCCTGCGAGACCTCCGCGAGGCTCCGCCCCAGCACATCGACCTGGATCGTGGGGGAGAGGCTGATCAGCAGCAGCGAGGCGAACGTGCCGATCAGGATGCTGGCGACCGCGCCTGCCGTCGTGAACCGCTTCCACGTGATCGACAGCAGCAGGGCCGGGAAGTTGGCGGCCGCGGCGACGGCAAAAGCCAGCCCTGCCATGAAGGCGACGTTCTGGCCCTCGAAGACGATCCCGAGCACTACCGCCAGGACCGCGATGGCGACCGTCGCGATCCGGGCAACGGTGAGCTGCTCACGCTCCGGGGCATGGCCGTTGCGCACCACGTTGACCCAGAGATCGTGGCAGACCGTCGCGACACCGGAGAGCGTCAGGCCCGCGACGACCGCCAGCATGGTCGCGAAGGCGACGGCGCAGATGAAGCCGAAGAACCCGTTGCCGCCGACCGTGAGGGCGAGCAACGGCGCTGCCATGTTGCCGCCGCCGCCCGCCTTCGTGACGGCCTCGGGCCCGACGAGAACCATCGCCCCGAAGCCGATCACGAAGACGAGGAGGTGGAACGAGCCGATGATGCCGGTGGCGTAGAGGATCGACATCCGGGCCTCCTTCACATCCGGCACCGTGAAGGCGCGCATCAGGATGTGCGGCAGCGCGGCCGTGCCGAACATCAGCCCGACGCCGAGCGAGATCGCGTCCCACCCGCTTCCCGCGACCTTGGAGCCCGGCTGGAGCACGCGCTCGCCGTACTTGTCGGCCGCTGCCGAGAACAGGCGCAGCGGGTTCATCTCGAAATGGGCGAGCACGAGGAGCGCCAGAACGAGACCGCCCAGCGAAAGGAGCACCGCCTTGATCACCTGAACCCAGGTGGTCGCCAGCATGCCGCCGAAGATCACGTAAATGAGCATGGCGGTGCCGACCACGATGACCGAGGCGGTGTAGGGCAGGCCGAACAGAAGTTTGATCAGCGAGCCCGTCGCGACCATCTGGGCGATCAGGTAGAGCAGGATCACGGTCAGGGTGCCGATGGCGGCGGCCATCCGCACCGGGCGCTGCCGCAAGCGGTAGGCGACGACGTCGGCGAAGGTGAACTTGCCCAGGTTGCGCAGCGGTTCGACGATCAGGAACGAGATGATCGGCCAGCCGACCAGGAAGCCGATGGAGTAGATCAAGCCGTCGAAGCCATGCGACGTGATGATGCCGGCAATGCCCAGCAGCGCGGCCGCGCTGAGGAAGTCGCCCGCGAGGGCCCAGCCGTTCTGCCAGGCCGTGATCTGTCCTCCGGCGGCGAAGAACTGCTCCGTGGTGCGCGTGCGCCGGGCGGCCCAGTAGGTGATGCCGAGCGTCAGCGCCATGAAGATGAAGAAGAACGTGACGGCGAGGGGGTTGTTGGCGGCCTGCATGGTTCGCTCCTCAGCTCATGATGCGGCGCACGGCCGGGTCGTAGAACCGGTTCGCCCAGACGACGTAGACTAGACAAAGGACAAACGATCCGACGATTACCCCCGCACCGAGCAGGATGCAGAGCGACAAACCGGGCATGAGGATCGTGCCCATCGCAGTCTTGGCGAAGGCGAACATCGTCATGAACCCAAAATACATCGTGATCATCACGAGGCTCAGTACGACCGCCACGCGCGATCGCGTTCGCGACAGTCGTGCAATCGCCTCGGCCTCCTCGCGAGGGGCCACTCTATCGGGGGAAAGCATGCTGCACCTCCGTCCATGCGTGCGAGATTTTGCGAACACTTCCGGGAGGCCGAAGCCTCCGGAGCCGGCGCGGCGTCGCCTTCGAGGCTCGGCCGCGCCCGAACCGTCTCAGTGGCCTGCGCGGCGAAGCGGCGGGGCCGGCGCCGGCTCGCTGGGGCCGGGCTGTGCGCGGGCACCATCCGGATCGACGGCCTCGAACCCATCGACGCCGTCGGCGGCGACTCCCGACGGCCGGACGGCCGCGTCGAAGCTGATCGGCTCGCGCGGCGTGCGGTCGACATGGAGGCGGAAGATGTCGAAGCGGTTGTAGTAGCCGACGACGTCGTGGAACTGCTTGGGCTCGACGCAGGCCTCGACGTCGATGTCGGCGTAGACGATCGTCTCGTCCCCCTGGTGCGGCTCCACGACATGCGAGCCGGTGGGGTCGAGGACCATGGACACGCCCGCGGGGGTCCGCTCGACGAGCTCGGCGAGGGCAGCGTCCCCGTCGCAGAGGGTGGCCCTGGCGGCCGAGTCGAGGACGGCGGAGCAGACGATGTTGAACACCTTGGCCTCGAAGGCATGCGCGCCGGCGCGGATCTCGATGGCCCGTTTTAGGTCGTAGGCGGCGCTCTCTCCCGGCGGGCGGGTCGGCCAGGCTGGCGGGTAGGTCGAGATGTGGACCTGCTCGCCCTGCGCCATCAGCGTGTACCGGGCCAGCGGATTGGTGTTCTCACCGCAGATCAGCATGCCGACGCGGCCGATCTCGGTGCGCGTCACGCGCAGGCCCCGGGCGTCGCCGTTCGCCCAGATGAGCTTTTCGTAGAAGGTCGGCACGAGCTTGCGGTGGTGGTTGAGGATCGCTCCGTCGCGGCCGATCAGCACGTTCGCGTTCCACAGGCAGCCGACGCTGGCCTCGGTGCTCTCGCTGAACCCGAGCGAGACGAGCACGCCGTGGCGCTGGGCGGCGGCGCGGACCGCACTGATCTCCGGGCCGTCCAGGCGCACGGACTGGGCCGCGAGGCGCTTGAACAGATCGTGGTTGTGGATCGGCGCCCGTAGGGCCGCCCAAAGTGGGAAGCCCGGCATGTAGCCCTCGGGAAAGACCACGAGGTCGGCGCCCGCGCGGGCGGCCTCACCGATCAGCGCAACGGCCTTCTCAGCGGAAGCGATGCTGTCGAGGAAGACCGAGGCGACGTGGCAGGCGGCCGCCTTGAACTTCGGGTATTGGACGGACATCGACACGGCTCCTGAAGCGGGATGCCGCATTTGCAACAGAGGCCGTCCGCGTCGCGAAGGTGGAAAATCCGCAACGCCCGCTGCATTCTTGCCGTGACCTGCCTAAAACCGGTTCAAGTACGCTGCCTCCTTTGAGAACAGGTCGGCCAGGAAGCGTGTCACGACGCGGATCCGGCCGGCATGCTCGATATCCTCGTGAACACCGAGATAGAGTTCGCGCTGCACCACCACATCGTCCGCCAGGATGGGGATGAGCGCCGGGTTGGTTTTTGCTGAAAAAAGCGGCAGCAGGCCGAGCCCCGCCCCGGCGGCGACGGCCGTCTGCTGGGCGGCCATGCTGGTGGAGCGGAAGACCACGTTCGTCGGTTTCAGGACTTCGAGCAGCCAATGCACCGGCTCGATCGCCACGAGATCATCGACGTAGTCCACGAAATCGTGGTCCTGAAGGTCGGCGCGCGTCGTCGGTCGGCCATGCGTGGCGAAGTAGCGTTCCGCCCCGAACAGGGCCAAGCGGAACT
Source organism: Methylorubrum extorquens (assembly GCA_900234795.1). NCBI lineage: Bacteria > Pseudomonadati > Pseudomonadota > Alphaproteobacteria > Hyphomicrobiales > Methylobacteriaceae > Methylorubrum > Methylorubrum extorquens. The sequence continues at coordinate 4,700,022 of LT962688.1, read as the reverse complement.
CGCCGACCCGCCGCACCTTGAGGCGCGGTCCCTGGGGCGGCACGAAGGACACCGAGATGTCGGCCTCGCGCTTGGTCAGGTTGATGAGGTGCCGCTCCGTGACGAGTTCAATCACGATGCCGGGCATGGCGGCGGCGAACTCGGCGAACTTGGCCGACAGGTAGAACGCGGCGATGCCTTCCATGCTGGCAACACGCACGCGTCCTGCGGGCTCGGCTCCATCCGAGAGGCCGAGTTCGTCCGGCACGGACAGCATCTTCTGTTCGATCGCCTCCGCGATCACGAAGAGCTTGTGGCCGGCCTCGGTCAGCAGGAAGCCGTCGGAGCAGCGCTGGAACAGTTTCGTGTCGAGCCCCCGCTCCAACTCCGCAATGCGACGGCTGACCGTCGTATTATCGACCTTGAGCCGACGCGCGGCCGGCATCAGCCGGCCATGCCGGGCCAACTCCAGGAAGAAGGTGAGGTCGTTCCAATCGAACATGCGGTGATCTGAGGTGAGGCACGGTCCGGGCCAAATTTCTCCGCCAAGTTTCTCCATCGCGGCAGGGGAAGCAACCGGCTGAAACCTGGCCCGTCGCCGGAGAGCTACGAGGCCTACTTCGGCCCAAGGACACCTTATGCCACCTCTGTCCGCTTCTGCTCCATGCCGAGAATGGGCTCTTCCGGCTGACGTGCGGCTGTCCACGGCTGAAGCAGGCTACTCAGTGCACTTACGAGGAAATTGCAGCCCCCGCGCAGGCCACCTACCTCAGCGAGCGCGGCCAGCGCTCCGTTTGAATGTCTTGCGTATTGTCGTAGCACGCGAGCGCCGCGCCGCAGTGCGCCAGGATGGCGCGGAGATCCTCGACGCAAGCCTCTGCCTCTGCGAGCGTGAGCAATCCGTTGCGCCAGTACGCAGCACCCGATGCAGCCACGACGACGACCGCGAACCGACCATCCGGACAGTCAACGACTCGATACGTCACCGGGCATGTCATCACTTCGACCGTGCAAGCTCTCAACGCTACTCCGAGCGCAACCCCGAACGCGCCGACGGAATGGATCGATCCCCGAGGTTCGCGAGTTAGATGTTCACTGTACGGCGGGAGGAGCTGGCTCAGGCATCTCTCAGCCGCTCGCTCCGAGAAGGAACGTGGGTTGATCGACATGCTGATTGCAAGCGGACTCGGTCCGGTTTGCTCGGATCCGGAAGGGAAAGCGGGAGCTGCCCGGCTGCCCTTCGCGGTGCAGAAGCACATCGGAGCTCAGTTGCAGGCGACTTATCTCGAAATCGTCGTTTCAGGTGCGCCGCAGCATTTGCTTGATCTCACGCGGGTTCTGGAGAGTGCTCTCGCGCCCCTGGCGAGTGAGCGCGACGCAGCCTTTCGCGCGGGGCTCACGGCAGCACTTCCGGCGCTGCAGGTGTTCGCGCAGTCGCTCGCTGGAAGTGCTGCACGGGCCGACGATCTCGTGCAGGAGGCCGTGCTGAAAGCGTGGGCCAATCAGGATCGGTTCGTGCCAGGCACGAATCTGAAAGCGTGGCTGTTCACCATCCTCCGCAATCACTTTTACACCGAGCGACGCAAGCACAGGCGTGAGGTGGAGGACGTGGACGGTGTCATGGCGGGCCAACTGGTTGCGCTGGCGGCACAGGAGCATGGCTCGGACCTTCAGGTCGTCCTGTCCTACATCGCGCGGCTACCGGCCCCCCAACGCGAAGCGCTGCTTCTCGTCGGTGCGCAGGGCCTGACTTACGAAGCGGCCGCGGAGGTCATGGGCTGCCAGACCGGTACGGTGAAGAGCCGGGTAAGCCGTGCTCGCTCCTACTTGATGGAGCGGCTGAGCACGCCTTCCACCAAGGTGCCGGCCTGAACTTCATCTTTCTCCGATTGGCCCAAATCTGCTTCGAGCGCCGGATGACGTCGTCCGCGATCAGTGCGGATTCGGGCTCTGTCTCACATTGCGGCTGTCCACGCCTCGTTTGGAGCGGCTGGATACAGCGAAGTCCATAGCTTGAACTGCACGAACGGGCGACGCATGACAGGGCTGGTCTTCACGCTTCCAGCCATCGCTCTCCCTCGTGCCCATGCCTCGCCGCGCGTCGTATCGGATCCTCGAACGCCCTGACGGACGGTTCGACATCGCAGTGACGTTGGCCGGTGGTGGCACGCATTTCCGCGAGGGCTTGTCGACGCCGGCGGAAGTGCAAACCGCTCTGGCGATGCTGCGCGACCTGATGACAGCCTGTGGCGCCGTCCTTGTCGAAGCGGAGACGCTCAGCCTCGCGGCGGAATAGGCGCAGACAGCCAGCTTCCCGCGCGTTCTACGGCAAGAGTCGAGCCTGTATCGACGACGGGTCAGTCGCCGAAGAGGATCTCGAACGTCAGCGGATCGTAGAAGCGCATCAGGCTCTTCACAAAGTCTTTCGCATCCACTCCCAGGGCATCGGCCCAGAGCCGGTACCGGTCCGGGGGCACTCGGCCGCGGCCCGTCTCAAGCTGTGAGATGAAGGTGTAGTACTCGGCACCGACCAGGGCAGCCAACTGTCTCTGTGAGAGACCCTGCTTCTCGCGAAGGTCCTTCAGGAAGCGGCCACCTTCGCGGCGCAATTCCTGCACCTCCTCAGAGCCGAGACGTTGCTGATGGACATACAAATGTGCGGCTCCCGCCAGCGCTCAATTGCGAGAGCGCCGAATGGTACAGTGATTTCCATATGGCGCTCAGACAGCCGATGTCCAGTTGGCATTGCGTCCGATTTTCGACGGTCTCGGCGGCGCTCCTTGGAATACAATAAGCCTGCGCTAAGATTCATAAGCCGGCACGCGATGACGCGAGCCGGGGAAGCGGACGCGATGCGGCGGCACAAGTCACATTTTTCCGGGAATGAATCCCGGCCGACGGCCTCGAAGCTCCCCTTCCTGTTCCGAGGGATGGCGCTCTGTGGCCGGCATTCGCAGGCGGACTGCTTGGCCGCGCGATCCGGGCCACGTGAACCGGCGCGCCGGGAGGTGCCATGAGCGATCGTGTGGCCGAGTCCGTCTTGAAGGATGGGCTGCGGGCGATCCGCCCCGTTCTGATGACGGTGTTCGTCTTCGCCTTCTTCACGAACCTGCTTCTGTTCGCCGGTCCCCTGTATATGCTGCAGGTCTACGATCGCGTCCTCTCGAGCCGGAACGAGGCGACGCTCCTCGGCATCACGGGCATCGCGGCCTTCGCGCTCGCCGTCTATGCCGTCCTCGAAATGCTTCGTTCGCGCCTGTTGGTGCGGGGCGGGATGATCTTCGATCGAAAGGTTGCCGGACCAGTCTTCGAGATCGTTCACAGGGCCGCATTGCTCAAGCCGCGCGCCGGGCACGAAACGATCCTTCGCGATGTCGATGTCCTGCGTGAGTTCCTCACGGGCGGCGCGATCCTGGCGCTCTGCGACCTGCCCTGGGCCTCGCTGTTCCTGATGGCCTGCTTCATCCTCCATCCGTGGTTCGGCTGGATGGCGTTGCTCGGGGGCGGCACGCTCCTGGGGCTCACGCTCCTGACCGATCTCACGACCCGGCGGCCCCTCGACGTGGCGAGCCAAGCGGCCCGAGAAGCGGGCGAGCAGGCCCGCGCGACCATGCGAGGGGGCGAGGTTCTGCGCGCCATGGGCATGCTCGGCGCCTTGCGGTCCCGGTGGCGTCGGCGTCACGACGAGGCGATTCGGCTGCAGGCCCGGGCGAGCGATCGCGCCGGCCTCATCACCGCGGCGACGAAGTTCACGCGCATGTTCCTGCAGACGATGGTCCTCGGTGTCGGCGCCTACCTCGCCATCCATGGCGAGATCTCTGCCGGCTCGATGATCGCGGCTTCCATCATCATGGGCCGGACGCTCGCGCCCATCGAGGCGGTCGTCGGGCATTGGAAGAGCTTCACGGCGGCCCGGCGCAGCTATGCCCGGCTGGCGGACATCGTGGGGCGCATCGGCCTCGAACCGCAGCGCGTGATGCTGCCGCGTCCGCGCGGTCTGATCGAGACCGAGAATTTGGTCGTGGCGGCGCCGGGCTCGCCGACGGCCATTCTCCACGATGTCAGCGTGCGGCTGGAGCCCGGCAGCGTCGTCGGCATCATCGGTCCGAGTGCGGCCGGGAAATCGACCCTGGTCCGCGCGATCACCGGCGTCTGGCCCATCACCTCCGGCGCGGTGCGCATCGACGGAGCCGACCTCCGGCACTGGGACCCGCAGGCGCTCGGCCGGCATCTCGGATACCTGCCGCAGGACGTTGAATTGTTCGACGGCACGGTGGCGCAGAACATCGCGCGCTTCGACACCCAGGACGACGCCGCCATCGTCTCGGTGGCGCAACGCGCGGGCTGCCACGACCTGATCCAGGCTCTGCCGGACGGCTACAACACCCGGATCGGATCGGGCGGGCACGGCCTCTCCGGCGGCCAGCGTCAGCGCATCGCCCTGGCGCGGGCGATGTACGGGGACCCGAGCTTGGTCGTCCTCGACGAGCCGAATGCCAGCCTCGACCAAGCCGGCGAGGCCGCGCTGATGCGGGCGGTGGCGGACCTTCGAGAGCGGGGGACGACGGTTGTGATCGTCACGCACAAGGTGAGCCTGCTGGCGGGCGCCGATCAGATCCTGATGCTGGAGGGCGGAACGCTCCGCGCTTCGGGCCCGGCGGATCAGATCCTCACCCAGGTTTCCGGGCCGCGCCCGGTTCCGGCGCTGGTCGCGACCGGCGGTCGCGCGATGCCCGAGAACGAGAGGCTGTCCGAAATCCAACGTAGCGCGGGCTGAGCCATGACAATGCCTCCTGCCCCGATCCCGATCACGTCTTCCGCCGCTTCCTCGTCGTCGCTGGGCCGAGGCGGAACGGGTGCCGAGGACAGCGCCGTCCCGTCGATCGCGTGGCAGCGTTACGCGATCGGCGGCTATGCGCTCATCGCCGCGGCCTTCGGCGTCGCCGGTGCCTGGGCGGCCACCGTCCGCCTGGATCGCGCCGTCATCAGCACCGGCGTCATCGTCGCGGAAACCAGCCGCAAGGTCGTCCAACACTTCGAGGGCGGCATGGTCCAGGCGGTGCTGGTGAAGGACGGGCAGACGGTTCGCTCCGGCGACGTCCTTCTGCGCATCGATCCCCTACAGTCCCAGGCGAGTGCGGACCTGTTCCGAAACCAGCTCGACGCCGCTCTTGTCCTGGAGGCGCGGCTGCGGGCGGAGCAGGCGCAGTCCGACGACCTGCAACTGCCCGCCGACATCGCCGCACGGCGCAACGAGCCCGTCCTCGCACGCATGATCGGCGACCAGGCGGGTCAGTTGGCCGAACGGAGGACGACGCTGAAGGGCCAACTCGCCCTCATCGAGGCCAAAGTCACCCAGCTGCGGACGGAGATCTCCGGCCTTGCGGTCGAGAAGTCCTCGGTCGAGCAGCAGGTCGGCTTCATCCGACAGGAACTGGAGGGCCTGCGCAGCCTGCACGAGCGAAATCTGATCCCGCTGTCGCGCCTCCTCGTGATGGAGCGGGAGCGCACGCGACTGGAGGGTGTGATCGGGCGCTCCGTCGCGGAAAGAGCAAAAGCCGAGAACGCCATCAGCGAGGCCGGGCTGCAGGTCACCCAGTTGAAGCAGAAGCTTCAGGAGGCGGTCACCGGCCAACTTCTCGAGACGCGGCAGAGGATCGGCGAACTCCGGGAAAAGCTCGTCGTCGCGCAGGACGTGTTCCGGCGGCACGAGATCCGCGCCTCCCACGACGGCGTCATCCAGGGGCTCAAGGTTTTCGCGATCGGGCAGGTCGTCCGCTCGGGCGAGCCGCTGATGGAGATCGTCCCGACGGCGGACAGGCTCGTGGTCAACGTGCAATTCTCGCCCAACGACCTTGAGGCCGTCCATGCCGGCATGCGGGCGGAGATCAAGTTTCCGACCTTTCAGGCTCGCCGTACGCCCGCAGTCTTCGGAACGCTCACGGTGGTGTCGCGGGACCGTCTGGTCGACGAGGGGTCGAAGCAGGCCTATTTCGCCGGCACCGTGGAGATCGACGAACACCAGCTTCCCGCCGAGGTCCGACATCGCCTTCTCGCGGGCTTGCCAGCCGAGGTGGTGGTCTCGGCCGGGGAGCGCACGGCCCTGGAATATCTGTTCGCGCCCTTCTTCGACGCGATGGGACGCGCCTTCCATGAACGCTAGCGCTGCACCCGGTCGCTCCGCCATGGGGTGCGGCGCTCTCCGCCAAGGGTCGCCACGAGCCGACACGGTGAGATGACGATGAGCACGGTCATTCCCTTCTTCCGTCCGGCATCGGCGCGGCAAGGCAACTGGTCGCAGCAGGAGCTGGCCGAGTTCTATCGCGTCGAGGCGGCTCTCCTCCGTGCCGGGTTCAGCATCGCGAGCGAGCACGGCCTCAGCGACGAGGGTGAGCCGTGGTTCGTCTTCTGCCAACCGGACGGCGACGCGATCATTCATTTCGCCAAAATCGACGGCAGCTATCTCATCGCCTCGGACGCTCTGGATCGGCCCGTGCGCGGCACGGATTTCCGGACCCTGATCGACCAGATCGCCCAACTGCATCCGCACCTGCTTCCGATCCCGGCGACAGCGACGGGGACGACGCTCGTGGTTCATCCGGCCGCGCTGCTCGCGGCCCTGGTGGCGGCGGCAGCCTTGAGCCTGTCCTCAGAGGATGCCCATGCCGGTTCGCTCGTGGCGGACGGCGAAGGCGTATCTCCGCCGCCCGCCTCCCAGGGTGGCGGGCCCGCGCCGGGCCATCCGCAGCCGAAGGCCAATGGCGGGTCCGGTGATCGGGACACCGATCGCAAGCAGCTCGAGGCCATCATCCTCTCCGCGATGATCTTCGCAGCCGAGGCCATGGCGATCGATCACCGCGCCGTGAGCGCGGAGCTGAATCTCGACTTCGCGGACGGGGCGAGCAACGCCTCGATCCTAACCGCGCAGGGTGAAGCGGCGCCGGCGTCGGGCACCGCGTTCGGCTCCGGCCGCGGGAGCGTGTCGGCTCAGCCGGCCGTTCTGACGGCGCAGGGCAGCGGCGCGAATCCCGATGCTCGTCCTCACCCGGCTTCCGACACGATTACAGCGGCGAGCCGGGTCGATCCGGCTCCTGTGGCGCGGACCGAATCCCCGGCTGAAGCGCCGAAGTCACCAGCCTCGCAGAACCAGCCGCTGGCGCCGAGATTTGGCAGCGACGTCGCGCTAGCCAGCACATCGGCCGAGGCGTCCGCCGCCAAATCCAGCGGCCAACAGGCGTCGACGTCGGGTCGCAGCGAGAGTGCGGCGCCCACATCGGACGAGCCGGGGTCAAACTCAACTGATCAGCATGCCGGTTCGGCATTGGCCTCGATCGCCGAACCCGGCTCCCGCGCCCGTCCTGCACCTGCCCCATCGTCTGACTCGGCTGACGCCGGAAGCGGACCTGCCCGACCGGCCTGGGGCAATGCCGTAACCCAGACTGCGACGAACCGGATACCGGCCCCCGAAGCCTCGCGGGATGCCGACGATCGGGGCGGCGGCCGACCCGCAAAGGCTGCGCTCGAGGACAGTGCGAAGGTCGATCCGGCGGGGCTTGCCAACGGTCACGTCGAGGGCGTGGGCCGGGATCGAGAATCCCCGGCCAAGGCTGGAGCCGAGACCCATCCGACAGGAGAACAGGCCGCCCCCGGTCACAGCCAGCCCGAGGGCATCGGTCGAGGCCGAGGCGTTCAGACGGATACAGCGACCGGGAATAGTCCGCAGGCCGAGCGTGGCGCCGACAGTGACAGGCACCCCACCAGCGTTGCGGCGACCCAGAGCGCGCAGGTTGAAACCGCGACCGGGAACACTTCGCAGGCCGGGCAGGCCCGCCCCGGTCAAAGTTTCATCGAAAGCACCGGTCAGGATCGCGGCTCGCCGGCGATGGCGGCCGTCGGACACAGCCCGAAGGCCGAGCAGGTTGGACCCGGCCAGGGCCAAGCCAGCGCCCAAGGCCAGGATCAGGGCGCGCCGGCTGCGGCCTCTCATGAAATGCGGGCCGAGCCAACGAGCCCCACGAACGGCCACGTGAACACCGTCGGTCCGGACCGCGCTTCATCGCCTGAGGGGGCGAGCGGGAACAACCCGCAGACCGTGCCGGCCGGCGGTGGCAATGGCCACGCCAGCGGCGGCGCTCGGGAAAGCGCCGCGCCGGCTCAGGCTGAAGCTGCGAATAGCCCACCGGTCGAGTCGAGCAGCCGTGGCAATGCCGGTGCCGTTGCTCAGGAGCGGGGCCCGCAGGCTGAGCCTGCGACGGGAAGTAATCCGCCGAGCGCGCAGACCGGCCGCGGCCAGGACCAATCCAGCGTTGTCGCTGGGCAAGACGCCGTGCCGGCTCAGGCCGAAGCTGCGAATAGCCCACAGGTCGAGCAGACCGGCCGTGACAACGGCAACACGAGCGCCGTTGCTCAGGACCGGGGCCCGCAGGCTGAGCCTGCGACGGGAAGTAATCCGCAGACCGCGCAGCCCGGCCGCGGCCATGACCAATCCAGTGTTGTCGCTCGGGAACACGCCTCGCCGGCTCAGGCTGAAGCGGCGAATAGCCCACCGGTCGAGTCGAGCAGCCGTGGCAATGCCGGTGTCGCTGCTCAGGAGCGGGGCCCGCACGCTGAGCCTGCGACGGGAAGTAATCCGCCAAGCGCGCAGACCGGCCGCGGCCATGACCAATCCAGCGTTTTCGCTCGGGAAGAAACCGTGCCGGCTCAGGCCGAGACGAGGAACGGCCCACCGGTCGAGCAGACCGGCCGTGGTAACGGCAACGCGAGCGCCGTTGCTCAGGACCGGGGCCCGCAGGCCGAGACTGCGGTGGCACAGAACCCGCCGATCGTGCAGACCGGCCCGAGTGAAGGCCATGCCGGCGTCTCTGGCCCGGGAAGCACACGGGCCGAGGCCGTGATCGGCGATCCTCCCGCGGGTCAACAGGTTGGTCGCGCCAGCGGCCAGGAGAATGCCAACGATCAAGGTTCGCAGCGGCCGACCGAGGCGGCGTCTGGAAACGATCCGCAGATCGAGCCGACGGGCAGCAACAACGGCCAGGGTCATGGCAGCAACTCGAAGGCCGAGGTTGTCGCGCACCATGAGCCGGGTTCAGACGCGCCGACCGCCGGCCACGGCCGGGCCCCAAGCGATGCCAACGAGCGGGGATCGGCCGCGCAGGCCGAAGCCGTTCTTCCCGCGACTGAGCAGCAGGCCGATCGCGGCCAGAGTCAAAACTCGGTTCCGGCCGAGCGGAACGACCAGCAAGCGCCCGAAGCGCATGGTCCCGGCGCGAGCGACACGGCTTCAAGTCACGGTAAGCCAGAAACTCCCGGCGAAACGCGATCCGACGCGGCACCGACCCCGAAGGCTCATGCGTTGCTCGACCCCGATCCCGCTCTCCACGGATCGAAAACGCTCAGCGCGACCGAGCTGCCGGGCGGCGCGCACGATCCGACCGACGGAGCGGCTCCCGGGCCTGCAGCCAAGGCCGATCGGGCGCCCGCGGCGGCGGATGGACCTGGTCAGGATCTGACATCGTCGCCCTCCGAACCCGCACGGGGTCATTCGATCGAGCATGGCTCCGATCAGGCCGCGAACGCGGCAGCCTCGGAGCAGACGAACGGGGACGTGTTCGGCACGAAGGAGCACGGATCCACGCCAAGCGACGTCGCCGTGACGTCGCCATCGAACGTCCATGCCGGCGGCGCCGGGCCCCAGGCATGGCCTGCGCAGGAAGAGTCGGCGCCGCACGGGCAAAGTGCCGATGCGGAGCCTGCCGTTCCCGCGTCGGCTGCCCACGATCCAGTCTTGCAGGATCGGGGAAGCGATCGGGCGGAGGCGGAAAACCCCCTCGGACACGGCGCTTCACCGGCGTCGGACGCTCAGATTGCGTCGCCGAAGGGTGAGCACGCCCAAGCCGATCCTGACGGACCGCATGACAGCGCGGGACCCGTCGTCGTTCGCGCGATCCCAGTGGCGGACCCGCAGGCGACAGTTCACGGCGTGGACGAGAATGACCTGTCCGGCCCGTCCGGTGGTCCTGACCTGACGTCGCCGTCTGCACCGGCTGCGCAGGAGGCGATCGCACCGGCCCATCCCGATCGAGGACAGGTCGATGACGTCCTTTCGGTCAGCGGCCGCACCGACCGGGAGGCGCCCGGACAGGCGGCCCCTCCGGTCAAGGCCAACGAGCCGACCCAGCCGCCTGTACAGGTCGAAGCCGATCTGGCGGGCGGGCCTTTGCCAAACGGCCAATCCGGCTCCGCGGCGTCCCAGGGGGCGTCCGGTCAAGCGAAGCCGGGCCGGCCAAGCCCGCCGCCCGCGGTGATCGACGCGGACGGCAATCTCGTGTTCCACGCGGACGCCCCTCAGGATCCGGCGCCATCGGCCCTTCCACACGGGCCGGACGAGGCAACGACCCATCACACGGTCGGCCTGATCGGGGTCACGGATCAGACGCATCCGGTGCACGACATGTATCACCACACCTAGAGCCGTATCCGGCCGGATTGCCTCAGGCCGGCTTCTCTAAATGCTTGTCTTGCCGCGGGTTCTTGCGGACGCACCGGCCGCCACTCGGTCGGAATGCGTTCAAGAGTATCCGCCGATGCGCTTCGCCCGCGGCGCCGCTCAGCCGAGGCCCAGGCTCCGGCGGAGCAGGCCACCAACGGCCGGTGTGAACCGGGCGGCCCGGGCGATGGTATCGCGCGGGGTGGAGTAGAGGGCCACGACCAGAGCCCGGTACTGCTCCGGGGTCGGATCGAGTGAAAGGCCGGCGGAGTCCGCAACCGCGTCGATCGCGCCGATGCCCGGAAGGTGCAGGATGAGCGGCGCACCCACCGCGGAGACCGGCTCCCCCGCCTCGGCGAGGGTCGCCTGGCCGGGCGAAAGGGTCGCGATGCGGCAGGCGTGGCTGGTCCCGCCGGCTTCGATCCGGGCGTCGGCGTCGTAGCGGAATGCGAGATCGACGCGCGGGTATTCGAAACAGACGAGGAAGCAGATGAAGGTCAGCACCATCGCCACTCCGGCCCAGACGAGGTTGAAGTAGTCGATATCCGAGATCTCGGCCGGAGCGGTCGGGGCGATGAAGGCCCAGACGATGCTGAAGGCCGAAAGCAGGGAGAGGCCGCCGAAGGCCGAGGCCATGCGCCAGCGGACGCGCATCTGGGAGCGATCACCCCCCTTTTCCGTGACTTTGAACGGACGGCCGAAGGGTCGGACGGCGGCTTGGATGAGCGTCATGGTGACGGCGAGCGCACTGATCGCGTGGGTCACCTCCATGAAGATCGGCAGCGTGCGCGAGCGCGAAACCCAGCCGCTATAGGCCCACAGAGCGAAGAGCGGGGGCGCACCGTATCGCAGGAAGGACAGCACGTCGGCCTCGAAGGCCGGCAGCCCGGCGATCCAGTAGACCGCCGGGGCCAGCAGCATCAGCACGATGTAAGGTTTGCAGGCCCAGTTCAGCACACCATGCAGGAAGTGGATCCGCTGGACCAGGGTATAGCCCGGCCCGCGAAGCGGCCCGTCGGCGAGCAACGCGATCTGAATCGTTCCGAGACACCAGCGGGTACGCTGCGTGATGTATTCCGGGAGGCCTTCAGCCGAGAGGCCCATGCTTAGCCGCTCGTTCAGCCAGTGAGTCTCGTAGCCTCGGCGTGACATGCCGAGCGACAGATTGAGATCCTCGCAGATCGCGGCATCCGGGAAGCCACCGATCTCGCCGAGCCGGTCGCGGCGCACGATGAACGAGGTGCCGACACAGAAGGCCGCGTTCCAGGCGTCCTTTGCCGGCTGGAACACGTCGAAGAAGATGCGCTGGTCATCGACCCAGCTATCGGAGGCGGCGAGATTGTGCTGGATCGGATCGGCATTGAAGAAGAATTGCGGCGACTGCACCACGCCCGTCTTCGGATCATCGAACAGGCCGACCATGCGCTTGAGGATGTTCGGCTGCGGCGCGAAATCCGCATCGAGCACGAGAATAAGGGGGGCGTCGGTCCGCTCAGCGGTGTGACGCAGGGCGTTGTTGAGGTTGCCGGCCTTGGCCCCCTTGTTGTCCGGGCGCGTGATGTAGCGGGCGCCGACCTCCTCGCAATAGTCGCGCAGCCAATCGCGACGGGTGTCGTCGCAGACCCAGACGGTCTTGGGTTCGTAATCGATGGCGAGCGATGGCAGGATCGACTTCTCCACAACCTCGCGCGGCTCGTTGTAGGTGCAGATGAAGATGTCGACGGCCGGCCATTCGCCACTCGCCTCGCGGCGAGCCTGGGCCGCGTCGGCCTCCGTTGACCGGTCCTTGAAGCGCAGCAGGATGATCACCGAGAGCAGGGTATAGACCACCGCCACCATCTCGGCGGCGAAGAACAGGTAGGACCAGAGGGCACCGGCCTCGGGGGTCAGCGGCGGCAGCGTGTCGCTCCAGCGCCAGCGCGCGTAGGTAGCGATGAGCGCGGCCGTCAGCGCTCCGAACAGAAGGCGATCGAAGGCGCGCTCCGGCCGCAACAGGCCCGCGAGAGCGAAAAGCCCGAGCGCGATGCCGAACGAGAGCGCGAGCACGGAGGCCGCGTCGCCGGGCGAGGGAAACATCATTGGACGCGGCCTCCTGTGAAGGGATTGTGGCCCAAAGCTGCCAGCGCGGCCCAAGCCGTCGCGCCAAGATGCGGACGGCGGAAGTAGAAGAAATCGTCCTGCGTGCTCGCCGGCCCGATTCGCAGACCGGTGGTCAGCCGTGCTTCGCGGCTCGCATAGAGCCAGCCCGAGGGCGCGCGCTGACCGGCCAGAGTCTGCAGAAGTTCGCCTGCCGTGGCCTCGTTCTGGACGGAGCGATAAGCGAGCGCCGCCTGTGCGGTCCCCTCGACCCAAAGGCCGTCGCGGTCGTCGTTGAAATCGAACCCGCCGGGCACGCCCAACCGTGTGGTCGCGCAGGACAGCGCGCGCCGCCAAGCGTCCGGCGGATCGACGACCCCGAGCAGGGGCCAGAGCTGCGTGTCGAGGGCGATGGCCTCGACACCGCGCATATGTCCCTCGGTATCGGTTCCCATCCGGAAGCAGCCGGCCCGTTCGTCGAAGGCGGCGTCGAGGAATGTCCGTGCCGAGGCAGCCATGGCCCGGTCGTCGGGCTTGCCGAGCCGCATCCCCAGGGCAACGATGTCGAGGTTGTGCTCGGTGGAGGCCCAGCTCAGCGACGCTTGGTCGGGATCGTAGCCGTCGAGCCCTCCGGTGAAGCCGGGCCCGTTGTGGCGGGCCGTCCGCGCTCGGATCCAGGCCGCGAGACGGGTGGCCCCTTTCTCGAAACGCGGGTCCTGCGTCGCGTCGCGCAGATTGAGCAGTGCCAGCCCGACCCACGCGACGTTGCCGGTCGCCGTGCCGTCCTGATAGCGGTCCTCGGACCAGCGCTTGTTCGCGGCGTCCCACCAGCCCGGGAGGAGGACGGGACGCGCGCGCACCGGGCCGGCGCGATAGGCATTGCGGATGCGACCGTCCTCGAAGGTGCGGTCGCTCTCGATCGCCACGAGGAAAGCCTCGCCGATCTGACGGGCGCGCCGCAGGTCGCCGCAGGCCGCGAGCGCCGTGGCCGCCAGGGCGTTGTCGTAGGAGAAGGCGGTGCTGCGCAGCGGCGGCGGAACCTCCTTCTCGTCCGGCCCAGGCTCGTAGCTCGCGAGGAACACGGGGTCCCCATCGGGCGCCGTCCTCTCGACGGCGCCGGACAGGGCGCGGCACAGCTCCCGGCCGAGATCATCCGCCCAGGCAGGGGCCGACATTCCCAACGTGAGAGCGAGCGCGGCGGCGGCCGCCCTCAGCTGCGTGCCTCCTGTGCGATGGAACCTGTCCGTTTCGGAGCCTCGCTTTGGAAAGAATTCGGCCGTGCCGGCGGGAGCGGCGGCATCGAGATGCGGCGCGCAGGGGCGATCTCGGCCGGCTGCTGCCCCGTGCTCGAGGGCTGGGTCAGGATCGGGGCCATGCGATCGACCACAGGCTTCTCCCCGGACTCCGTGGACGCGATGGTCGGCGCGTCTCTCTGGATAGCGGGCGCGATCGCCTCCGACTGCGTCTCGGAACGGCCCTCACCAACGGCTGAGCTCGCCCGAGGCGTTCCGGGTTCCGGCCGCACGGGGACGTCGTGGCCGGCCCGTGCCGGGCCAGCGACATCCGCACCCGTGGAGACGACGTGTTTCAGGACGTCGCTGGCGGAGGAGACCATGGCCCGGGCGTGATCGGACACGGTTTGCACGACATCGGGTGCGGCGGCCGCGACCTTCGTCACGAGCCCGCTCGCGCCGTCACCGAGATCGCGCCAGACGACGGAGTTCGACGGCACCCAGCCCGATTCCCGCGTGACCGTCACCCAGCGTCCGACGCCACAAGCCGACTCCACCAGGGTTTCGGACGCCGCACCGCTGGCCGGGAGCGGCTCGGGCCTGACCAAGACGTAGAGCTCGCGCCGCTCCGTCTGCGGGAACGGCACCGCGTAGGTCGCGTCGACGGTGTCGCTGGTCTTGGGCAGAATCTCGGTCACGATGCCTTTGCGAGGCCCGACGGATCCGCCCGAAATCGTGACCGCGCTTCCTACCTGCAGGTTCTGGCCCTGGCGGTAGGAGAAGATGGCGACGACGAAGCTGCGCTCGCAATCCACGACGGAGGCGAGGCTGTCGCCGGCTCCGACGTGGCGTCCGGTCGTGGCGTTGACGTTGTAGACGACGCCCTTGGCCGAAGCCTTGATTTCGGAGGTCGTCAACCTGTCGAGGCGCTGGTCCTCCCGCTTCAGCAGCGCCTGCTGATCGACCATCGCGGCCTTCAGCTCCTTCTCCTCGATTGCAAGGCGCTGGGTGTCGTAGGTGATGGAGAGTTGCTTCTCCGACAGGTCGGCGAGGCTGCGCAGTTCGTCGCCCAGGAACAGCCCACGAGCCAGTCCCTCGAGCTGAACCGTCTTCTGATTGAGCTTGGCTTCCGCCGCCTTCTTCTCCTGGATCGCGGCGTTGAAGGCTTGCGTCGTCGACTTCACCATATCGGGGCTCGCCACGTCGCGCGCGACCATGCCGACCTGACGCTCCATCAGCACCCGCTTCTCCTCGCCCGACGCGTTGGCCGAGGCGATTTTGGCTTTGAGTTCCTCGACCTGTGAGCGGAGGACTTGCATCATCTGTGCGGACTGATCCCGGATCGCCCGATCGATGGCCGCAAGATAGGCCTCGTTCGAGGTTCTCTTGTTCTCGGCGGCAAGCGCGCGCTCCCGCAGTTCGGAGACACGCCCGGCTAGCTGGATCGCCGTGGCGCGATCCAGGCGGTCATTGGTGATCTGGGCCACCAGCGAACCGCGTTCGACCTTGTCCCCCGCGGTGACCGGGATCGCCCCGATATCGCCCGCGATCGGGGCCGTCAGCAGGGTGACCGGGGCGTTGACCACCGCGCGATCGGATTGGTCCGCCACGAGAGGCGGAAGCACCGAGGTGCCGATCAAGATCGCCAGAACCGAGGCAAGACCGACGCTCGACACGCGGACGAGCCGGCCATGGCGGTGCTCGGGCGCGGACGTGAGGGTAGGCTGGGACACGAGTCCAACTCCAGGCGCGTGGAATGGGTCGCTCTGCGGACGGCAACCGTTCGGGTCATCGGCCGTGCGACGCCCTCTGAATTGCTGCGGCGCCGAAAGGGTTGCGAAAATTTTTCGTTAAATTCGAATTAAAAGCGACCATGTAAGAATATAGTCGGCGCTGGGCAGCGCCTGAGAGCGTACGCATAAGTCCAATTTACGGTTGCGGTGCACGCGATTCGCCGAATTGTGGCGCAAATGCAGTCATCTTTGTTCAAAATATTGTCATTCGAAGCGCGGGGTGCGTCGATTGCTTGCAGGCTGTCGCCGCTTCCGCGCGCTGCACCCTTGCCCCTCTGCCTGCATGGGTGTGCTTACGTGCATGCTGCCGCAATGCGTGGCGATACAAGCGGCGCCCAAGTTCAGGTCCGCCGGCCAAGCTCCGGGCTAAGAGTGCCTCACAACACTCTCGGTCTCCGACCGTTCTCGCTCCTGCGATGACAGCGCAGAGGGAGTTTCGTGAGAGTCACTAAACCGAGTACGCCCCAAGTCGGCCTGCCCATCGTCCGTTGTCATTCGCACTGCACTCGGGTCGGCATCAACTCGCGTGAACACCCGTAGCTCTGGCCCGGTTCAACGTTAGACATCTCGGTCATGCCGACCGCCGAATGTCATGCAAGGCAACGGCATGCACTGTTGGGCGTCACCAAGCCTCACGCGGGCGATTGGACCGTGACCGCTGCACTAAGAGTGACCGTGGAATCCTGGAGGCACCCGCTCTGATATATTCGAGACGCGGAATTCGTAGCGTCTGTCCTCAGGCTTGAATGCCTCAGCACAGACAAAAATCGCGGTGATCGTACACTCGCTGTGCCTGGCCTGTTCGATGGGTCGTTCGCGATTCACGTTGTCGGCGGCAATGGATAAGAACCTCGAGATTAACTCCCATCCCGACGCTACCCACGAACGCTTTCAGCGCGTCATCGAGGTCCGGAGTTTGCTTTGATCCGCAATGGAAATGCCTGCTTCGCGCCAGCAGCAGACCTTTGGCACGCATATCACGACGGTCCGACATTGTTCGCTCAACCAACCGACGCCACCGGCTTCGGTTGGCGCCGTGGTTACGGATGAGCCAGTCGAACGGAGGATGAAAGCACGGCCCCGAGCGGCAGCCGATCAGATCGATTGACCGAGGATGCCGAGGATTTTTCGGCGCAGACGCACCAATTCAGGATCGTCGCGGTGGCGGGGATAGGGACGCTCGACGAGGATGTCCGCGCGGATCGCGGCCGGGCGGTCGGAGAGCACGATGACACGCTCGGCCAGAACCAGCGCCTCCTCCACGTCGTGGGTGACGAGGAGCGCGGTGAAGCGCGTCTCCTGCCACAGCCGCAGGATCTCGGCCTGCAGGCTGAGGCGGGTCAGAGCGTCGAGCTTGCCGAGCGGTTCGTCGAGCAGGAGAAGGCGCGGCGCGTTCACCAGGGCGCGGGCCAGCGCCGCGCGCTGGGCCATGCCGCCGGAGAGTTGGTGCGGAAAGACCTCGCTGAAGCCGTCGAGCCCGACGAGGCGCAGGGCCGCCTCGACCCGAGCCGCGCGTTCGCGCCTGGCGACACCGCGGGCCTCCAGCCCCAGCATCACGTTCCCCTGCACCGTGCGCCAGGGATAGAGCGTCGGGTCCTGGAACACGAGCAGGCGCGAGGGATCGGGGCCCGTGACCCCCGTCCCGTCGATCGAGATGCGGCCAGCGCCGGGCGGCTCCAGGCCGGCGACGAGACGCAGTAGGGTGGACTTGCCGCAGCCGGAGGGACCGAGCAGCGCCACGAAGCCGCCTGGCGCCACGTCGAGGGAGATGCGGTCGAGCACCGGAAGCGCGGCGCCGCGGATGTCGAAGGCGTGCGAGACGGCTTCGACGGTGAGCCGCGATCCGGCGGCCGCAAGGGGCGCCGGAGTGGAGCGTTCGAGTGGTCCGGCTACCATTGCACCAGCCCCTTCTGCCAGGAGAGCACCCGGTCGCGCAGGCGGAAGAGCAGGGTGATGAGCCCGGAGCACATCAGCGCCATCACGATCAGCGCGGCGTACATGTTGGCGTAGGCGGCCCAGCCCTGAGCCCATTGCAGGTACCAGCCGAGGCCGGACTTCACACCGAGCATCTCGGCGACCACCAGCACGGCGAAGGCGCCGCCGAGCCCCATGAACAGCCCGACGAAGACGTGCGGCAGCGCCGCCGGGACCGCGACCCGCAGCACGAGGAAGGCGGGCGAGGCCCCCAGCGTGCGCGCCACGTCGAAATAAGCCTTGTTGACCCCGGCGACCCCCGACCACGTCAGCACCGTGACCGGGAAGCCGGTGGCGAGCGCGATCAGGAAGGTGCTGGCCGACCAGGACGAGGGAAACACGAAGAAGGCCATCGGCAGCCACGCGGTCGCCGGCAGCGGCCCGACGAAGCGCAAGATCGGATGCACCCAGTAGCCCACGGCCTTCGACCAGCCGATCGCGACGCCGAGCACGAAGCCGAGACCGGCGCCGATCAGGTAGCCTCCGGCGAGCAGCTTCAGCGAGGCCAGGATGCTGCCGCCGAGCCTCGGCCAGTCTTCCAGGAAGACTTCGAGGATCGCCTGCGGCGGCGGGAAGAAGGGCATCGGCAGGAGCGCGAACTTCGCCGTGATGAGCTCCCAGGCGGTGAGGGCCAGCGCCAGAAGCGTCAGCCAGGGCGTCCAGTGCGCCAGGGAGGCTCCGGCCCGGCCGAGATGCGCCGACCGGGCGACCAGCGGCGGCAGGACGAGGCTGAGGCCGAGGGCCCCGGCCGCGAAGGCGGCGGTGGTGGGGAAGTCGCCGTCCTCCGGCAGGGCGTAGGTCGCCGCCGCGAGCGCGAGCCAGGCCGCGCCGAGGGCGAGCGCTCGCAGCGGCAGCCCCGGGGGGCGCCCTTGGGCATCGGGTAAGGCGCCGGCGAATCCGGTGAGGCTGGTCATGAGCGCCCCTCAGCTCAGCACGTCGGCATAGACGCGCTCAGCGAACTTAGCCGTGTCGGTGGTGCGCTTGAGGACGTTCACCTGTTTGAGCTCGTCGCCGTAGAGCACGAGCTGGCGTTTCAGGTCGGTGCCGACCGGGCGGTCGCCGTGGTGCTGGCTGCGCAGCATTGCGGCAAGATCCTCGACCGAACCCTTGCCGCCGTAGCCCGAAAAGATGCGTGCGGCGTCCTCCGGGTTCTCGTGGACGCGATGACCGGCCTCCAGCACGGCGCGGGTGAGCGCGGCGGCGGCAGCGCGGTCGTTGCGGATCAGGCTGCCGCGCACGGCGACCACGCAGCAGGTGCGATCGGCATACGCCCCCGAGAGGTTGGTCGCGACTTCCGTGAATTTCGGGTCCTTCAGCCAGATCCACGTGCGTGGATCGGAATCGGCCAGCGCCTGCGCCTCGCCCTTCTCCACCGCGAGGTTGAGGAGGTCGGCCGGGTATTGCCGCCACTCGACACCGGTCTCCGGATCGATGCCGGCCTGCGCGAGCAGCAGGGCGAAGAAGTTCTTGGCCGGGCTCGCATGATCGCTGATCGCGATCGTTTTGCCCTTCAGCGCCGCGACGTCGGTGATACCGGCGGATTTCGCGCCGAGCAGCCGGAGGCAGCCGCCGTGCAGGCCGGCGGTGATCTTCACGTCGAAGCCCTGTTCCAGCGGCTTGAGCCAACGCAACGCCATGCCGATGCCGGCATCCGCCTTGCCCGTGGCGATGGCCTCCAACAGAGCCTCGGTCGAGCCGCCGAAATTCACGAACTCCACGTCGAGACCGTGGGCGGCGAAGATGCCGCGCTCCTTGGCCAGCGGCGCCGCGGCGGTGCAGATCGCGGTGGCGTTCCAGGCGAGCTTGATCGGCTTCAGGGGACCGGCGGGCCCCCCTCCGCGGCGGCGGGGCGGCAGATCGGGCCGGGATCGAACAGCACGGCCGGACCGGGGCCCCAGGCCCGCACGCCGCCTACCCCGAAGCCGAGCGGGAGAGCCGCTGCGGCAGCGCCCGCGCGCAACAGGAACCGGCGCGACAGCAGGAGGCCGGGGCGCGAGGGCTCGTCGGTCATAGTCGTCTCCGCAGGGTCGCAAGGCGGGACGCACCGGAGAATCGCCCGGTCAACCGGGACGATGCGGCGCGTCGATATCGGGAACAGCTTCTCGGAAGGGGCTGGCTTATTCAGTTTTC
The DNA here is from genome assembly GCA_900234795.1 of Methylorubrum extorquens. Lineage (NCBI taxonomy): Bacteria > Pseudomonadati > Pseudomonadota > Alphaproteobacteria > Hyphomicrobiales > Methylobacteriaceae > Methylorubrum > Methylorubrum extorquens. Next base: position 4,680,352 of record LT962688.1, on the reverse strand, counting down.
AATTGCTTGGCAGTAAAGTCAATCGAAGCATATTTCCAAAATACGGCACGTCCGGCGATAGACTTTCGCAGATTTGACGTCCGCGAGAAGATTTTTTCACCCAGCGATCCGGGCTTCGGGTGATCAGCGCTGGATCATGGGGAAGCGGCGACAGGACGGTCCGTTCGCGGGCGAGACACCGCGGACACGGCCTCCGAAGCAGAGGTCCTACGCGTCGTCGACAGAGCAGAGCGCGATCTTCCGGTATTCGGAAGCGTGCGGGCAGAACCTCCTTCCAGAGGTCCCATCTTTGGAAACACGTTTCGTTGACCGCTCGCTCCTCCGCGCCGAGCATAGCGAGACCTTGCGAAAAGCCTCTCGCCAATCGTCACGGCACTCGGCTCAGCCCCTCCCCACCCTCGCTCTTTCCTCATGCCCTCTCGATGACCATGGCCGCCGCGTCCCTCGATACCGTCCGGCGTCTGGCCGAGCACTTTGCTGCGGAAGCCGGCGAACGCGATCGCGTTGGCGCCTTTCCGCACGGGCCGATCGCATCCCTGCGCGAAGCAGGTCTGATCGGGCTCACCGTGCCGGAACGGCTCGGTGGCGGCGGGGCCGGGCTGGCGCGGGCGGCACAGGTCGTCGGTACGCTCGGTGCCGGCGATCCGGCGGTCGCCTTGGTGCTGGCGATGACGCTGCTCCAGCACGGGCTGATCCACCGCGCCGGCACGCCCTGGCCGCGGGCGCTCGCGGACACGGTCGGGCGCGACGCGGTGACGAAGGGCGCCCTCATCAATGCGCTCAGGGTCGAGCCCGATCTCGGCACACCCGCCCGCGGCGGCCTGCCCGGCACGTTCGCCCGGCGCGACGGCGACGACTGGCGGGTATCGGGCCGAAAGATCTACTCCACCGGCGCGCCGGGGCTCGCCTACGGCGTCGTCTTCGTGCGCACCGACGAGCCGGAGCCGCGGGTCGGCAACCTGCTGGTGCCGATGTCGTCCCCGGGCATCCGCATCGAGGAGACCTGGGACCATCTCGGCCTGCGCGCCTCGGGCAGCCACGACGTGGTGTTCGAGGACGTGCGGGTGCCGAGCGACCACGCGGTCGATCTGCGCCGCCCGGAGGAATGGCGCCGGCCCGATCCGCTGCAGCAGGCCTGGAGCTGCACCCTGCTCGCCGCCCTCTACGACGGGGTCGCGCAGGCGGCGCAGGCGTGGTTCCGGCACTTCCTGCACGAGCGCGTGCCCGGCAGCCTCGGGGCACCGCTCGCCAGCCTGCCGCGCTTTCACGAGGCCGTGGGCGAGAACGAGCGCCTCCTCTCCGTCAACGCCCGGCTCGTGGCCAGCCTCACCGCCGAGACCGATGCGGACGCGCTGCCGGCCCCGCAGGAGGCAGGCTTCGTCAAGCTGACCGTGACCGAGAACGCGATCAAGGCGGTGCAGCGGGTGGCCGAATTCTGCGGCAACGCCGCGCTCTCGCGAAAAGCGCCGCTGGAGCGGCACCTGCGCGACGTCCTGTGCGCGCGCATCCACTGGCCGCAGGGCGACGCGGTGCGGATTGCCGCCGGCCGCGCTGCGCTCGGTGTCTGACAGTCGAGGAAAATTCGGATGAGCCTGCTGCCGCCCGAGACGACCGAGTTCATCGGCTTCGTCGCTCCGCACGAAGTCTCCGAGACGCGCGCGGCGCGCGGGCCGGCGATCGAGCCCGACTATCTGCGGCTCCTGGCCAAGGCGCACGAGCGGGGCGGGTTCGACCGGGTGCTGGTGGCGGCCTATTCCACCTCCCCCGATCCCCTGCTGATCGCCGCGGAGATCGCGGCCGCGACGCGGCGCATCGGGCTGATGATCGCCCATCGCACCGGCTTCACCGCGCCCACGATCGCGGCGCGCCAGTTCGCGACGCTCGACCAGCTCACCGGCGGGCGCGTGGCGATCCACGCGATCAGCGGTGGCGACGACCGCGATCTCGCCCGCGACGGCGACCACCTCACCAAGGACGAGCGCTACGCCCGTACCGCCGAATTCCTCGACATCCTGCGTCTCTCTTGGACGTCGGATGCGCCCTTCGATTACGCAGGCCGCCATTACCGGATCGAGGCCGGATTCTCCGAGGTGAAGCCAGTCGGGGCGATCCCCGTCTATTTCGGCGGCGCCTCGCCGGCGGCTCTGGCGGTGGCCGGCCGCCACGCCGATACCTACGCGCTGTGGGGCGAGACCTACGCCCAGGTGCGCGAGTTGATCGGCAGGGTGCGGGCGGCGGCCGCCCCGCATGGGCGCTCCCCGCGGTTCAGCCTCTCGCTGCGGCCGATCCTGGCGGAGACCGAGGAGCGGGCCTGGGCGCGGGCAGAGGCCATCCTTGCCGAGACCCGGCGGCTGCGGACCGCCCGCGGCCTCGCGTCTGCAGCGCCCCCGCAGAACGAGGGCTCGCGCCGGCTGCTTGCCGCGGCGGCCGAGGGCCAGCGCCTCGACAAGCGCCTCTACACCGCGATCGCCGCCGAGACCGGCGCCTCCGGCAACTCCACGGCGCTCGTCGGGACGCCCGAGCAGGTCGCCGACGCGCTGCTCGACTATCATGACCTCGGCGTGCGCACCTTCCTGATCCGCGGCTTCGACCCGCTGGAGGACGCGATCCAGTACGGGCGCGAATTGCTGCCGGCCTTCAAGGATCTGCTCGCCCGGCGCCGCGGCACGGCGGAGGCCGCGTGATGGTCCGCTGGCTCGTCCTGATCGCGCTGGCGCTCGCCAGCCTCGCGCCCGCCCGCGCGGAGGAGGTCTTGCGCGTCGGCGATCAGCGCGGCAACGCCCGCGCCCTGATGGAGGCCACGGGCGTGCTCGACGGCCTCACCTACCGGCTGGAATGGAGCGAGTTTCCGGCGGCCGCCCCGCTGCTGGAAGCTCTGAATGCCGACGTCATCGACGCGGGCGGCGTCGGCGATGGCCCCTTCACCTTCGCCGCCGCCGCGGGGGTTCCGGTCAAGGCCTTTCTGGCCTTCCGCAACCGGCAGGACGGGCTCGCCATCCTCGTGAGGCCCGATTCCGCCATCCGCAGCGTGGCGGACCTCCAGGGCAAGCGGATCGCCACCAACCGCGGCTCGATCGGCCACCAGGTCGTCCTCGCCGCCCTCGAAGAAGCAGGGCTGCCCGCCGACAGCGTGCAGTTTCGCTTCCTGCCGCCGGCCGACGCCAAGTTGGCGCTGACATCCGGCGCGGTCGATGCGTGGTCGACCTGGGAGCCCTACACCTCCGCGGCTGAACTCGCCGGCCTCGTGCGGGTGCTCCGCGACGGCAACGGCATCACCCCGGGCCTGAGCTACGCGGTGGCGAGCGACGCCGCGCTGAAGTCCAAGCGCGCCCTGCTCGCCGACTACGCCGCCCGCCTCGCCAGGGCCCGAGCCCGGGCGCTGACCGATCCGGCGCCCTATGCTGCCGCATGGTCGCGGCTGATCGGCCTGCCCGAGGCGGTGCCTCTGCGCTGGTTCGGGCGCGCGCGCTATCGCACGGTGCCGATCAATGACACCGTGATCGCCGACGAGCAGCGCATCATCGACCTCTACGTGCGGGCCGGACTGATCCCGGCGGCCCGGGCCCCGCGCGCCGAGGCGATCCTCGATACCGGGTTTTCGGACGCGCTTGCCGCCGTGCGATGATCGCGGCGGCGAAGGATTTTGTGAACATGCACGACCTCGGCGACGGCCACACCCATGACCATGAGCCTCACGACCATGAGCCTCACAATCACGACCACGACGAAGGCGCCGCCGCGCGCTGGAAGCACGACGGCGTGCGGGTGATCCCCGGCGACCGGCTCGATCCCAACACGGCGCAGACGCCCGGCATGTTCCGGCAGGCCGCGGTCAACGCCGCACGGGTCGGTGCCCAGAAGATCTGGGCCGGCACCGTGGCGATCGAGCCCGACGCCAAGACCGGCGTGCACCACCACGGCGCGCTGGAGAGCGTGATCTACATCGTCTCCGGCCACGCCCGGATGCGCTGGGGCGAGCGCCTCGAATACGTGGCGGAGGCCGGGCCCGGCGACTTCATCTTCGTGCCGCCCTACGTGCCGCACCAGGAGATCAACGCCTCGACCGATGAGCCCCTGCACTGCGTGCTGGTGCGCTCCGACAACGAGGCGGTGGTGGTCAACCTGCCCGATGTCGAGGCGGCCGAGCGGCCCGAGACGGTCTACTGGGTCGATCCGATCCACAAGCACCCGTGAGGCAATCGGCCGAGCGTTCGGCCGGCCGTTGGCGCGAGCGGATGCGAAAACCTGTTTGCGCTCCAGGCCCTCGGCATCATCGACATCCGGGTCACTAGTCCCACCGTCAACGTGCCGGAGCGGCGTCCTTGCCGCACTGAAGGGCGGTGCGGCCGCACGCGCCCCCCGCCTCGGATCAGGCGGCCTCCGCGCTGAAGCGTCCAAGCTGTTCTACGACGTCGCCAAACTCGGCGATGCCCGCAGCCGCGCGATCCAACCGGCTTCGACCCGCCGCTCGCACCTGACGCCGGATTAGCCGCGCGCCGCCGGCGTCACCGACGGTTCTGTGCGCCTCGCCGTCGGGTTGGCGAACATCGACGAGATCCGGACCGACCTCGATCGAGCGCTCGCCGCCGGTCGCAATGATGGTGTGTGGCGAAACCCGAGGCTCAACCGGAAGCGGAATCAGTTCGCAGGCGACAGCGGGCCGCCGTCCTGTTCCGGGGCCGCGCGGCGAGAAGTGCGGAACAAGGCTTGCCAAACGGCGTTCCCTCGATAATTATCAAATTGAAACAATGACTTACCGAAAATAATGCTCTTGATCCGCCCTCCCGCGCAGCAAATCTTCTCCCGTATCCCGGCGCGGTTGGCAGGCTCTTCCTCCCCTTCCCGCGGCGCGCGATTTGAGAAGCTGCGTTCGGGTCGGTGGATCGGAAGCCGTGACGGGATTCCCGCTTCAAGGACACCATCATGCTGAGTGCGACGATGCTTCCCGGCGATCAGGTCGTGTTCGATCGGCTCGACCTCGCCGAAGCCCTCGGGATCTGGCGCCATGCGCGGGGCCGGGTGATCGGCATCCACGGTCAGGCCGGCCGCGCCACGATCGATGTCCAGTTCGACGGCCACGAGACCCTGCAGAGCTACCTGCCGGACCTGTTCCGGCGCATCCCGTGAAGCGATCGGACGACCCGACGATGCGTGCGCGCGATCATCGCTGCGGCCTCCGCCCGCTCCCCCTGTCCAATCCGGAGACCCGGTCGTGACCGCAGCCCTGGCGATCGTCCCGCCCCTGCGGGCGACGAGCCGCAGCATGGCGGAGGGGGATGTCTGGGCGGCGATGCGGAGCGAGGCCGAGGCTGCGCTGATCGAGGAGCCGCTCTATGCGGGCCTGATCCAGGCGACGGTGCTCGACCAGCGCAGCCTGTCGGAGGCTCTGGCCTACCGCCTCGCCCACCGGCTCGGCGACGGCGACCTGTCGCGGCTCACCATGCGCGATCTCTGCTTCTCCGCCTTCGAGGCCGACCCGCATGCGGGGCTGCACGCCGTGCGCGATCTCATCGCCATCCGCGAGCGCGACCCGACCTGCCGGCGCTATCTCGATCCGTTCCTGTTCTACAAGGGCTTCGCCGCGCTCGAAGGCTACCGGGTGGCGCACTGGCTCTGGCATCAGGGCCGGGCGACGCTCGCCCTGCACGTGCAGAGCCGCATCTCCGAGGTGTTCGGCTGCGACATTCACCCGGCGGCGCGGATCGGCTCCGGGGTTTTCATCGATCACGCCACCGGCGTCGTCATCGGCGAGACCACGGTCGTGGCCGATGACGTCTCGATCCTCCAGTCGGTGACGCTCGGCGGCAACGGCAAGGAGAGTGGCGACCGGCATCCGAAGATCGCGCGCGGGGTGCTGCTCAGCGTCGGCGCCAAGGTGCTCGGCAACATCCGGGTCGGGGAAGGTGCCAAGGTCGCCGCCGCCGCAGTGGTGCTGCACGAGGTGCCTGCCCACACCACCGTCGCGGGCGTGCCGGCGCGGGTCGTCTCGCGCCTGCGGAGCGACGAGGAGCCCGCCCAGACCATGGATCAGTCCTTCGGTTTCGGCGACGGGATCTGAGCCGGCTGCCAGAAAAATCTTTCCGCGACGAGTTGCTTCAAGACATTCTCCAAGAGAACATCTTGTAGAACATTTTTCCATTAAAATGCGGATTTATAAAACGTTCAACTAATTAAGACAGCTTCAGAAGATCCATCTCCTGCGACATCCACAAAAATTGGAAAATCATTCCGTTGACCGCTGGTTGCCGCCACGCCTAGTACATCAATTGCCCCGGCCGAACTTCTCAATATGGCCGGCTCGGGCAAGTCGCAATCAATAGAGCGATGGTGTTGGCAAGTTCAGTGCGGCGCCGGCGTGGCCTTTGTGCCTGCGCCGTGCCGGCGGCTGCCTGTCATCCGCACCCGATGTGCTGCCGGCGCCGGGCCCCCGCGTCCACACCGGCCGAATTTCCGAAACACCGTAAGGAGACGACGACAGATGAGTGGACCGGGTCTGAGCGTGAGCGCATCCGCCGCGCGCAATCTAGCGACCGCGACCGTCACCTCGGTCCAGAACGTCGCCAACACCCCCCGCTTCCTCCTGCGCCTGCTGCCCTTCGTCGACGTCGCGGGCGGCGTCTACCGGGTCAACCGCCGCGCCGTGGTGCTGGCCAAGCCCGGCCGCATCGATCTCAGCCTTGAGGACAAGGGCCGCACGGTCCGTCCCGGTTCGCTGCGCGCCGTTCCGCTGTTCAGCCGCCTGGGCGATGCCGAACTGGCCACGCTCGCGGACAAGTTCACGCAGAGCCGGCACAAGGCCGGCGAGGTCATCGCCGAGGAGGGCTCGTCCGGCCGCAGCCTCGTGATCGTGGCCGACGGCACCGTCGAGCTGACCCTGTCGGGCCCCTACAAGGGCCGGCTACGCCAGGGACTTGCCACGCGCGGCGACTATTTCGGCGACGACGCCCTCGTCGGCGAGGCCGGCCCGGCGCCGGCGGTGAAGGCGCTCTCGGCGGTGACGCTGCTCACCCTCGACCGCGCCGCGATCGAGGACGAGGCCGTCCGCTCGCGCATCGACCAGTACCAGGAGGAGCGTGACCGCCTCAAAGGGCACACCAACTCCTACGGCGAGCAGGGCATCGAACTCCTGGCGGTCCATGCCGGCGAGCCGCGCCTGCCGACCACCTTCGTCGATTACGAGATCGATCCGCGCGAGTATCACCTCTCCACGATCCAGACGATCCTCAACACCCACACCCGCGTCACCGATCTCTACTCCAACGAGATCGATCAGCTGCGCGAGCAGATCCGCCTCACGGTCGATGCCGTGAAGGAGCGCGAGGAATGGGAGCTGCTCAACAACTCGCAGTTCGGCCTGCTCGGCGAAGTCGCCGGCCGCCAGCGCATCCCGACCCGCTCAGGCCCGCCGACCCCGGACGACCTGGACGAGTTGCTGACCCTGGTGTGGAAGAAGCCCGCTTTCTTCGTGGCCCATCCGCGCGCCATCGCCGCCTTCGGCCGCGAGGCCACCCGCCGCGGCGTGCCGCCGGTCGTCGTCCACCTGTTCGGCGCGCCCTTCATCACCTGGCGCGGTGTGCCGCTGGTGCCGAGCGACAAGCTGCCGATCGACACCGATCCGGTGACGGGTGCGCAGACGACCTCGATCCTGCTGCTGCGCGTCGGCGAGGGCGAGCAGGGCGTGGTCGGCCTGCAGAAGTCGGGCGTGACCGGCGAGATCGAGCCCGGCCTGTCGGTGCGCTACATGGGCACCAACGACCACTCCATCGCCTCGCACCTCGTGACCCGCTACTTCTCGGCCGCCGTGCTGGTCGAGGACGCGATCGCCCGCCTCGATAACGTGCTGCTGGGAAACTACCATGACTACGCCTAACGCCCCCGCTTTCGGTCTTCCGACCGGCAACGCGGGCGATCTGGCGCATGCCGATCTCGTCGGGCGTCTTGCCCGCGAGATCACCGGCCAGGGACAGGCGGGAAGCGCACCGTTCCAGCCCCATCTGCCGCAGACGCCTCAAGTCCCCCAGGGGCTTGAGACCCTTCCCTCCGGTTCCGGGCAGCCCGCGCTGCCCGGCGCCGCCCTCGGCACGCCCGCCGTGCCCTCGGGCGCGCTGCAGTCGGGATTCCAGCCCGACCTGTCGGCGCAGGCCGCGCGCTCGTTCGGCGCACCGCCGGTCGGCCTGCCGGGCCTGACCGGTCCGTCCCACGCCAACCCGGTCGGCGCGACGCCCGCGCCGGCGAGCGCAAACCTGTTCGACGTGGCGGCGATCCCCTCGGTGCATCCGTTCACGAACCCGAACCGGCTGCCCGAATTCTTCGTGCCGAGCCTGCCCGACGTCGCCGCAGCGATCCCCGGTGGCCCCGACCTGCACCGGCAGATCGCGGCCGACCATCCCCGCGCCAACGGCTTCGCCCACGCGCTGGCACCCCACCTCGTGCCGCGCGATCCCGGCAAGCCCGGCGGCGACGCCGCGCAGGAGCATTTCTCGCGCACCGGCCAGCTCCCGCATCCGAGCGCGCCCGCCCCCGACAACACGGGCGATTACTACTTCCTGAGCCCGGCCCCGCCGCCCGCGAGGAGCAAGAAGGCTGCGGCGCAGCCGCGGGTCGAGCCCTCGCGCCACACGGGGCCCGCCCCGCGGGTGACCTCGCACGGGTCGGTTCCGGCCGGCGCGCCGTTCGATGTCGAGCACGTTCGCAAGGACTTCCCGGCGCTGCACCAGAGCGTGAACGGGCATCGCCTCGTCTGGCTCGACAACGCGGCCACCACCCACAAGCCGCAGAGCGTGATCGACGCCACGAGCGAATTCTACGGCCGCCACAACTCGAACATCCACCGAGCCGCGCACACGCTCGCCGCGCGTTCCACGGATCTGTTCGAGGGCGGTCGCGAGAAGACGCGCCGCTTCCTCAACGCGCCGAGCAAGGACGACATCGTCTTTCTGCGCGGCACCACGGAAGCGATCAACCTCGTCGCCAACTCCTACGGCCGGGCCAATATCGGCCCGGGCGACGAGATCATCGTCTCGACCATCGAGCACCACGCCAACATCGTGCCCTGGCAACTCCTGGCACAGGCGACCGGCGCGACGATCCGGGTGATCCCGGTCAACGACCGCGGCGAGATCATCTTCGAGCAATACGCGGCTTTGCTCTCGGGACGCACCAAGATCGTCTCGATCACCCATGTCGCCAACGCGCTGGGCACCGTGAACCCGATCCGGGAGATCATCGCTCTGGCGCATGCCTACGGCGTGCCGGTGCTGGTCGATGCCGCGCAATCGACGCCGCACATCCCCATCGACGTGCAGGCGCTCGACGCCGATTTCCTGGTGTTTTCCGGCCACAAGGTGTTCGGGCCGACCGGCATCGGCGCCCTGTACGGGAAGCGCCACCTCTTGGAGGCGATGCCGCCGTGGCAGGGTGGCGGCCACATGATCGAGGACGTCACCTTCGCCAAGACCGTCTACAAGGGCGCACCGGAAAAGTTCGAGGCGGGCACGCCCGACATCGCCGGCGCGGTGGGTCTCGGTGCAGCGCTCGATTACCTGGAGAGCGTCGGCCTGCCGGCGATCGCGGCCTACGAGCACGACCTGCTCGAATACGCGCAGGAAGGCTTGGCTGATGTGAAGGGCCTGCGCCTGATCGGCACCGCGCTCAACAAGGCGAGCGTCATGTCCTTCACGGTCGATGGCCTCACCAACGAGGCCGTCGCCCACCACCTCGATTCCCTCGGGATCGCGGTGCGCTCGGGCCACCACTGCGCCCTGCCGGCGCTGCGCCGCTTCGGCGTCGATCAGTCGGTGCGCGCCTCGCTGGCCTTCTACAACACGCGGGAGGACGTCGACCTCTTCCTGCGCGGGCTGCACACCTTACCGCGGCACTGACCTGCGCGCCCAAGGACATGCCGGCCCGCTGCAGCGGGCCGGACACCGTTCCGGGACGGGGCCGCTGGCTCCTCGACCGGCTCGGACCATCCGATGCCGTGTAGATCCCGATACCCGTCGTTCACGGGCGGCCCCCGATCGATCGATATTCGGGTGCCCGACAGCTCCATCGAATGATCCAAAGCTCTCGATTGAGACTATCCCAATTTCTTGGGCCGTCCGGGGCGGGCAAAGCCGGGCATGTCGCATCCGCCCATGCAAGGGATTCCCATATCCGCCCTCGACGCCGCCCTCCCGTCCGACGCCCCGCAAACGGGGGGTTAAGCTCCCGCGCATCGCCCTCTGAACGCGCAGGCTCTGGTGGCCGCAGCAAGGCCCCGATCCGTCCGCGGGCCTGACGGAGCCCGCTCGGGCGGCTTGCCCGCTCCAACGGGGTTACGCCTGCCGACGGCCCGAAGCTTCGGCCGGTGGCGGAACCGATGAAGGCCGAAGGTGGTCTCGACAAGGGTGGCCCTCATAAACGGATGAGCGAATGGCTCGGCTTCTGTCCGCTGATCTCTCAGAGCCGATCGACTGCCTGATTGTCGGGGGTGGCCCGGCCGGGCTGACAGCCGCACTCTACTTGGCCCGCTTCGAGCGCCGATTCCTCGTGGTGGATGCAGGCGATTCCCGCGCGTCTTGGATACCCACCAGCCACAACATCCCGGTCTTCGCCGACGGCATCTCCGGACAGGAGATCCTCCGCCGTCAACGTGAGCATCTCGCTCGGTATGGATCCGAGGTCACACATGGCACCGTCACGGCCTTGCGCAGGGTCGAGGGAGGTTTCGCGGCCAGCGTCGAGGAGGTGGGCGGCATCTCACGCGAGGTGCGGGCGCGCCGGGTGCTTCTCGCCACGGGCGCGGACGACGTGGAGCCAGACCTACCGGACCTTCCCGACGCCGTCCGACGTGGCCTCGTGCGCTACTGCCCGATCTGCGATGGCTACGAAGCGAGGGGCAAGCGCATCGCGGTGATCGGCCATGGCGACAGGGGCCTGGGAGAGGCGGTGTTCGTGGCCCGCACCTACTCGCGCGACGTGACGCTTCTGACGCTGGGGCAAGACATGCACCTCGACGCCGGCGAGCGCGAGCGCGTCGAGAAGCACGGCATCAAGGTCGTCCACGAGCCGGTAACAGGCCTCGATGTCGAGGATGCCCGGATCACCCGGCTATGCACGGCGAGCGGTGATGAACACCGGTTCGAGGTGCTCTACTCGGCTCTCGGATTGAAGCTTCGCTCCGAGCTCGCATTGGAACTGGGAGCCGAGCACGATGAAACGGGAGCTCTCCTCGTCGACGAGCACAACCGCACGACGGTTCCGGGTCTCTACGCCGCCGGCGGCGTCGTGCGCGGTCTCGAGCAAGTCGTGGTTGCGATGGGACATGGCGCGATGGCGGCCACCGACATTCACAACCGCTGCGAGCTGCCGACCGAGGAGGAAGTCGATGGAGCCGACAGCTCCATCTGATCTCGACAGCGGGCGCGTCGCCCTCGGACCATCGCGGCCGGCGCAGACAGTGCCGACCGATGGCTCCCGGTATGGGCCGAACCGGCCCAGAGCGCCGACAGGGCGGTGACGCGAGGGATCGCCACGATCACGGCGATGTCATCGATGGGCTGTGGCTAATATATCATATGACCTGAGCTGGGCCGCTGCTAACAGGGCGCACGTTTAACAAACCCCTGGTTCAAACCTTGCGCAATTCCCTGATCCTTGCCGGCCTCACGGGCATTCTCCTGTCGGGCACGGCGCTCGCCGCCGACCTCCCGCGCCGCGCGGCTCCGCCGCCGGTGTTCCAGCCGGTGCCGGTGTTCACCTGGACGGGCTTCTACGCCGGTTTCAACGCCGGTTACGGCTTCGGCACCCAGGATGACCGCGTCCCGACCGTGATCGGCGTCGGCCCGGCCTCCCTGCTCGTGCCCCCGGGCACCACCGCCGTGGTCGCCTTCAGCAACCGCGAGTCCAACGAAGGCTTCGTCGGCGGCGGTCAGATCGGCTACAACTACCAGTTCACCCCGGGCTCCGGTGTCGTGATCGGTGTCGAGGCCGACGCCCAGTACGCCGATTTCGGCCGTGACCGGAACCGCTTCCTCTCGACCAGCCCGCTGGCCGCCCAGCAGGTGTTCAACCCGGGTGGTCTGTCCGGCCTCGACTTCTTCGGCACCGTCCGCGGTCGCCTCGGCTACGCCTTCGACCGCACCCTCGTGTACGGCACCGGCGGCTTCGCCTACGGCTCCGGCGGCGGTCGTGAGTTCGGCACCGGCGTGTCGAGCAACGACTTCCAGACCGGCTGGGCCGCCGGTGGTGGTATCGAGTACGCTCTCCCGACCGACTCGTTCCTGAACTTCTTCAAGTCTTCGGCCGTGACGCTGAAGGTCGAAGGTCTGTACGTGAACCTCGATCGCGGCACCGGCGGCCGTGGCGCCTTCGCGACGGACAACCAGGGCCGCACGGTCTCCATCGGCAGCCCGGGCACCGTGCTCGTCAGCGGTGGCCAGCAGGTCCGCGACACCGAGTTCGCCGTCGTCCGCGCCGGCCTGAACTACAAGTTCGGCTCGTACTAGGACCCGGATCTCCGGCGGTCCCTCACCGGACCGCCGGGTGGTCTGACGCTTCCTCGTGAACAGAGAAACAGGCGCTCCTTGGGAGCGCCTTTTTTCGTTCGAGCGCTCGAACCCTGACTTGGCGGCAGAGTTGCACGGGCGCATGATCTGGGGCGGACGGCGCTGTGTCCTGCAGGGATGGGACAGGCTGCCGATGACGCGGTCGGCGCGAGGCTAACGGCCTTCGGTCAGCCAGAGAGGGAGCTGCGTCGCGTACGGGCACTTCGTCGGGTGGACACGACAGGCCCGGCCAGCCCTTGAGCAGATTGGGCCGCGGGGCACGCTTTCGAGGAACGATCCCATCCTCTCGATCATTCCTGCCCGCCCATATCGGGCTCAGGAAGCATTCGATGCCACGCCTCGCTACCCTCGGCCTGCTGCTTGCCGCACCGTTCGTCGTCGCCTCGGCCTCTGCCGCACCGGAGAGCAAGCGCGGCAACCCGGATCTCAAGAAGTACTGCACGGGCGATGCCTTGCAGTTTTGCGGAGGCATCGACTCCGATAGCCCGGAGATGGATGCCTGCTTCAAGAAGCACCGCGCCGAGCTGTCTGAGAACTGCCGCCGCGCGATCACCGCCTATGAAGCGTCGGGCGGTAAGTGAGGTATCCTTCGATGCGCGCCAAACTCGCTACGATCCTCATCACGGTCGGAATCGGTATGGCCACCTCCGCTCACGCGCAGGGGCTTCAGCGCGGTGCGCAGGAGGGAGCCGCGCGTGGGGAGGAGATGGCCGGTCCCCTGGGAGCCGTGGTCGGCGGAGCGATCGGTGCGGCCGTCGGGACGGCCAATGGGATTCTTGGCATCGATCGCCGTGAGCGATTTCGCATCTACGCTCGGGCGGAACGTCGTCCCTCCTTCGTCTCCCGTCTGCCGGTTCGGGTCGGCACCGTCCTGCCGGACGAAGGTCCGGTCTACTACGACGTTCCGCGCGAGTTCGAGCTCAAGGGCTACAACTACACCATCGTGAACGATCACCCTGTGCTCGTCGAACCGGGCACGCGTCGCATCGTCGAGGTGATCGACTGAGGAGTGATCGGCTGAAGAGGTCGAAGCCTGGATCGGCATGCAAAGCCTCGGGCTTGGCTCTCCCCGTTCTAGGGGCTCAACGCGGCATGCCGCCGGCTCGAAAGTGATCGGGCCGCCGGACCCGTCATTGATTGTTAACCATGATGCCCCCATCTGAGGGACATGCCGATCGCGACCCTGTCGCTTGATCGGTCGCGGCCACGATGCCGGGATGGGGGTGACGCCGGATGTACGCGCACCTTCGTTCCAGCTTCCGTGGCCGTTCCTTTTCAGCGCCGGCCCGGATGACTTTAAGGCGCGTTCAGAGCCTGCTCATCGAAGCGAAACGGAGCCGGTTCCGTACTGTCCACCAGCAGGCGGATCATCTCTGACCGGCTCTCCAGCATGATGGCAGGAGGTTCGCCGACCAGAGACCGCCAGCGGGCCACGAACTCCGCTTGAGGCAGATCGGCGAGAACGTCCAAGGTCGGCAACCTTGTCTCATCCGGCATACCGGCTCTCCTGTCTGGTGCGCCTATACGGCGTTGCTCGCGATTCCGTTTCGCCCCCCATGCCGGGAGGGTTAACAACCCCTTGCGAGAAAGGGACATCCGACCGGGCAGCCACAGGCGCCGGGTCTGAGGACGGCCCGGCCTTTCTCCGCCGATCGATCATCCCCGGCAGGCCGAGGAGACCGTCTCTCGTAAAGAGAGGCGGGCGACCTGCAGCACGGCCTCAGATTGGAAGTCCGGAAGTCTTGCACGTTCTCGTTCCCGGCCGAACCTGTGGCACCTGCGCGGAGTGCTGCCGGGTTCTTGAAGTCAAGGCGCTGGCCAAGCCTGCCGGAACCTTATGCGCGCATCAGACAGGTGGGGCATGCGGCATCTACAGGGATCGTCCGGCCGCCTGCGCCACGTGGCACTGCCTCTGGCGCAAGATCGGGGCTCTCCCGGATGAGCTGCAGCCCGACCATTCAGGGGTGATGTTCTCGCTGGAAACGGCTCCCACGGCGGAAGATCCATTCCTGCGCGCCCGCATTGTCTGCCGGGCCGTGCATGGGCCTGACGCCTTCGAGCGGTGGGAGGCTGTCGAGGCGATCGACATGTTCGTTCAAGAGGGCTCGCTTCCGGTATGGACGGCCTTCGACTCTGTGACGTCTCTGGTGTACCCAGAGCCTGCCCATGCGGATCGGCTGCGGGACGCCATCAGGCATCCGCACCTGGCGATAAGCCAAGTCTGCGGGCAAGAGGCTGCGACCTGGAGGCTGAGGCTCGGCTACGGCGAGACGCCTCAAGAAGCCAACGGTTTGGAACAAAAGCCGCTCGGCGCGTTAAAGCCTCTGTTCGCCACAGGAGGAGCACACATGGCAACCGGTACGGTAAAGTGGTTCAACGAGACGAAGGGCTATGGCTTCATCCAGCCCGACAACGGCGGCAAGGACGTGTTCGTGCACATCTCGGCGGTCGAGCGCGCCGGCCTGCGCGATCTCGCTGAAGGGCAGAAGGTGACCTACGAGGTCGAGATCGACCGGAAGAGCGGCAAAGAGTCGGCCGGACAGCTCCAGGTTGCCTGATCGTCGGGCGCCTTAGGGTCGCCAATAAGGAAAGCGGTGGGCTGGCTTAGCGTCAGCCTACCGGCCTGGAGGGCGTTTGCCTTCTTCGATTTCCGGGCGCTCATGCGCTCGTGAAAGGGCTGTCCCTGCGACCAACTGCCCAGCTTGGGATCACCCGCCGATGAAGCGCGGTTGCCACCTCGCCTTCATACGGACCGGAGCCCCTGCTTGTTCAATCCCTTCATGACGTCCCTTCTGCTCGCGTTCGAGGCGCAGCGGGTCATCGAACTCCGTCTGGTACGGCTTGCCTGGGGCGGTCAGGAAGGGTGGGCCGAGATGAACTCGATGGTGTTCGAGAAGATTGCGGCGGCCACTGAAGCGACCACGACGTTGCTGACCGGCGGTTCACACGAGGACGTGGTTGCCCGCTACCGCGAACACGTGGCTGCGAACACGGAGCGGCTGAGGGCGTAGCGTCCGCCCCGGCGAACCGGGAGATGCGCCGTCCGGGCCAGACCGGAAGTCCAGCTCTCCCCTGCGTGGCGGTGCGGTACCCGACGTGGTCGTGAACTGGCTCGCCGTGTATGGCGGGCCCCTCAGGGTACAATGCTCGCTGGTGAAGCCCGTTTCCCATCGCGGCGGTGGAGCCATGGGGCCCCTATCCGCGAACGCCCCGGATGCCTCTTTCGCCCGTTCGCCTACCGGCCTTCGAGGCGGCAAGAGGGGGCTGTTTCGACGGGGCAGGAGGCGGGTGGCTCTCGGTAGATCCGCACTCCGGGCGGCTCATCGCCGTTTTCCAGCGCAATGCGACGCTCTTCCTCGGCGTAGTCCCAGCTCCACTCGTCGGAGTGCTCCCCATCCAAGACGACGCCGGCCCGGCAGCCCCAGCCATGCTTGCGGGCGATCTGGGCCTGCTCGTAGGTGACGGTGAAATAGCCGTACTCGTGAAGCTCTCGATCACGGCAGAGGATCTTACCGTCATCCGTCACGATATCGCCCGGCTTCGCACCTTCCGGCAGTGTCGATGTCATATTTGGTTCCTACGCGTCGTGCCTCAGCACGATCATACCGATCCAACGGGTGCGTGGAACAGGTCGCCGCGCAGATTCCTGCAAAATAACGACAAACAGCATCGGCACCGATGCGCTGCCTCGTAGTCGGGCCCGGGGCCTTGCTTGCGGCACCGACGACCCGTGGAATGCCTCGGTGCGCTCGAAGTCCTCACTCGGCCATCGAACGCGCCGCTGGAACTGAAGAGCGTACAAAGCAGCGCGCAGAGCCAACACAGAGAGAAAACGAGGCGCAGCCCGGCATCCCTCTCGACGTCTTTCCCCTGACATGCTTGCTGAGAACACCGGCCAGCACGAGCCGGACAGGGAGCAAATATGCGCAACGGTTGGGTTGTGGTCGGCGCACTTGGCTGCGCCCTCGGCGCTGCGCCGGCTCATGCGGGCATCACCGGCATCGAGATCGCCAGCGTCGAGCCTTTTGCCGATGGTGCGGAGTTCGGATCAGCCGGAAGCTACGAGCGTGTTGTCGGCACGGCCCGCGGCGAGCTGGACCCCGCCGATCCCGCGAATGCCGGCATCGTCGACATCGCCCTGGCGCCCCGCAACGCCCGCGGCATGGTCGAGTACAAGACCGACCTATTCATCCTGCGGCCCAAGGATCCGGCCCGAGGCAGCGGAACGCTCCTGTTCGAGGTGCTGAACCGGGGCCGCAAGTTCCTCTTCAACTGGGTTCTCGACGCACCGGCTCAGGCCGCGCAGGCGGTCAACGATCCCAAGACCGCCACCGATGCCGGGACCGGGCTCGTGCTGCGCCGGGGCTACACCATCGTCTGGTCGGGCTGGGAGGCGGACGCACTGCGCCAGCAGGGCGGTATGGCGATCGACGTGCCCGTGGCCGCGCGCGGCGGCAAGCCGATCGTCGAGGTCGTACGCGATGAACTCGTCAGCGCGACCCGAGGCCCGCCGGAGGCGCCGTTCTACCTTTCCTTCAAGACAGCCAGCCCGGACAAGGCCGAGGCGCGCCTCACCGTTCGGCGCCGAGAGGCCGACCCGCCGCGGCCGGTACCGCCGGACGCCTGGCACTACGCGACGCCGCGTCAGATCGAGCTTCTGCCGAAGGGCACCAAGCCGCTGCCCGGCTCGCTCTACGAATTCACGTACCAAGCCACCGAGCCGAAGGTGCTCGGAATCGGCTTCGCCGCCACGCGGGACGTGGTGGCCTATCTCCGCGGCGAGGGCGGCGCGGCCAATCCGGCGGGTGGCGCGATCCGGCACGCCCTCGCGCTCGGCATCTCGCAGAGCGGGCGCTATCTGCGCGACTTCATCCAACAGGGCTTCAACCGGGACGAGACCGGCAAGCGGGTGTTCGACGGCGTCCTGTCTCACATCGCGGGCGTGGGCGGGGTGTTCCTCAACGCCCGCTTCGGTCAACCCTCACGAACCAACACGCAGCACGAAGACCACCTCTACCCGGAGAACACCTTCCCGTTCTCGGCCGCCACCCAGCACGATCCCGTCACCGGTCGGACGGGCAAGCTGCTGCGGGATGATGGATTCGACCCTCTGTTGATCGAGGCCAATACCGGCACCGAGTATTGGCAGAAGGGTGCCTCTCTCCTCACGACCGATCCGGTTGGCCGCACGGATGTGCCGCTGCCCGACACCGCGCGCGCCTACTTGGTCTCGAGCGGCTTCCACTATGGGCGTGCCGGCCTGGGCTCGACCAAGGGACCCTGCACGAACCCACGCAGCAGCCTGAACCCGGCCCCGGCGGTCCGGGCGCTGCTGGTCGCGCTCGAAGAGTGGGTGAAGGACGGTAAGGCACCCCCGGAGAGCCGTGTGCCGCGCCTCTCCGATCAAACCCTGGTCGAGGCGGCTGACATCGGTTTCCCGTTCATGGTCGGGGTCCCCGTTCCGACAGCACCGAATGCGATCTCGCGCTTCAGCACCTACGTGGATCCGCACCCGGAAAGCGGCCCGCAATATCGCCCTCTGGTCCCGCGCGTCGATGCTGACGGCAACGAGGTGGCCGGCATTCGCCTGCCGGCCGTTGCGGCCCCGCGTGCCACCTTCACCGGTTGGAACCTGTATGCCGATCCGTTCCCCGCCGGTGCGCTGTGCGATCGCGAGGGTAGCCAGATCCCGTTCGCGCGCACCCGTGCCGAACGGGACACGGCCGGCGACCCCCGCTTGTCCCTTGAGGAGCGATATCAGGACGCGGGTGCCTACGTTGCGGCCGTGACGAAATCCGTCGATGCACTCGTGTCGGATCGCCTGCTGCTGCAGGAGGACGGCGATCGCATGATCGCGGCGGCGCGACAGGAAACGCCGTAGCGGACGGCCTTTCGCGGATGCCGGCGCCATTCGCCGGCCTCCGCGCCCGACCTCACCCCGATCGAGCGGGCTTTCGCCAAGCTTCAAGGCGCTACGGCGCCAGAGGGCACCCGAGCAGGACCACGAACCGGTGACGCGGGCTATCGAGGCCAGCGCCACCGGGTGCCATCCCTGCGCTCAGTTGGTCTTCGGGTCGGTCACGGTGAAAGCGAGCGTCGCGCCGTAGCTGTCCGCATCGGCCAACGCCGGCGTCTGCGAGGGGCTGACGCGGTGGCTGACGCCGAGCACCTGGGGTCCGGCACTGCGCAGCGAGACGACCGCCACGCCCTGAGCATCCGTCGTGGCGCGGGCCTGATCCGCCTCGCTCTTGAAGTTCACGCCGTCGGTGGCGACCACGCTGGCGCCGTCGAGCGGGCGGCCCTCGAACAGCACGCGCACCCGGATCTGACCCGAGGCTGCGGCCGGCTCCTCCAGCGGGACGATCTCCAGCGGCTGGCCGACGATCTTGTCCCAGGGTGCCGTCGGGCCGGATACGGCCTTGGCGAACTTCACCGACCACAGACTCTTGTCGGCCTGCGGCAGCATCCGCTTGCTGGCGTTGCGGTAGCTGCCGTCGGGCAGGCGGACCCAGTAGCCGTTGTCGTAGGCGGCTGCGAACAGTGCGTCGCCCTGATGCGCGGCTTTGAGCGCGGGCATTGCGCCGGTCTGCAGCTTGGCGTTCAGGGCCACAGCGCCGGACGGCTCGTAGGCCGTCAGGCTCATCAGCTTGGCCGCGCTCGGCAGTTCCGGCTCGTGGGGATGCCCGTAGAGGATCTGCACGCCGTTGCCGGCCGGGTCGAGCCAGATGTCGTGGGCGGCGGCCGGTGCGGTGAGGGCAAGGAACGCGGCGAGGAGGGCGGTGTGTCTCATCGTGGAGATGCTTCCCGTTACGGAATTTCGGGCGAAGCCGACCGGCCGCGGCGGACCGGTGAAGATCGCGGCAGCCGCAGCCGGTGGCGAGACCGTAGCCTGCGGGTTCGGCGTCGGCCCTGGAACCGTCGTCGCCGACGTCATAGAACCGCACAGCGCGATGACCCGGATCTCCAACGATTCCGCGGCCGCCGGATGGATGGCGTCGCCTGCAAGAGGTGTTCACCCCGAACGGCACCGGCTGATGCGCGCCGGTGCGTCAGGAGTGGCGACGTCGTGTGCGCCGGGGCTCAGCGCCTCGGATCGACACGGGATCGCAGCGGCCCAGTATGCACAAGCTAGGCCATTTTACACCCATGCACGGCCCGCGCAGATCCCGGCGTCTTGCCGTGAAGCGGGCACCTAGTCCCTCAGGCGGCGACCTCGGCGCGCGGCTCCTGCATCGATGCGAGGGGGGCTTCCAGGCGGCAGACGAGGCCGGTCGGCGCGTAGGTGAGCTTGACCTCTCCGCCGACCTCGGCAGCGAAGCTGCGCTCGATCAGGCGCGAGCCGAAGCCGCGGCGCGAGGGCTGGCTCAGGATGGGCGGACCGCCCTGCTCGGACCATGTCAGGCAGAAGCGGGGTGCCTCGTCCTCGTGCACCACGTGCCAGCGCAGTTCGACGCATCCCACCTCGTTGGCGAGGGCGCCGTACTTGGTCGCGTTGGTGGCAAGCTCGTGCAGGGCCAGCGCAAGCGAGAGCGCCGCCTTGGCGCCGAGCAGCACGCTCGGCCCGCTCGCGCGGATGCGCGCCATGGCAGCGCCGCGATGGACCGCCAGAGCCCCCTCCACGACTTCCGCGATGGGCGCCTCGGTCCAGCTCGACCGGGTCAGGATGTCGTGCGCGCGGCCGAGCGAGATCAGGCGCGCGGCGAAAGCCTCGCGGGCCGCATCGAGATCCGGGGCGTTGCGGAGGGTCTGGCTGGCGATCGCCTGGACAAGGGTGAGCGTGTTCTTGACCCGGTGCTGCAACTCGCCGGTGAGCAGGCGCTGGTGCTCTTCGGCCCGCTTGCGCTCGCTGATGTCGAGCATCGCCCCGATCATCCGCACCGCCGCCCCGTGCCCGTCACGGATGACGTAGCCCCGGTCGAGGATGTCGGCATAGGTGCCGTTCGCGCGCAGGAAACGGTACTCGTCGCTCCAGGCGGTACCGGTCCCGTCGATGACCGCGTGGATGGACGTGTCGATCCGCGCCCGGTCGTCGGGATGGATATGGGTGATCCACCAATCGCCGGTCGGATCGACCGCCTCCGGCGGATAACCGTAGGCGACCGTGAGCGCCTCGTTCCAGAGGACTTGGTTCGTCGCGAGGTTCCAGTCCCAGATCGCGTCGTTGGTGGCGCGCGCCGCGAGGCGGTAACGCTCCTCGGTCTCGCGCAGGGTCTGCTCGGCCCGCCGGCTCTGCGTGACGTCGCGCACGGTGCCGATGAAGCGCACGGTGCGGCCGCCGGCGACGAAGGCTTGTCCCTTGGCGGCGACCCAGCGCTCGATGCCGTCCTCCAGGCCGATGGTCCGGTAGGCGATGTCATAGGTGCCGCTGCCGGCCGGATCGAGCGCGGCCTCGACCGCCCGATCGACCCAGGCCCGGTCGTCCGGATGCAGGCCGGCCAGGAACACGTCGTAGGCGACCGGCGCCTCTGGTCCCAGGCCGAACAGCGCGCGGGTGCGCGCGTCCCATTCCAGCGTGTCCGTGACGAGGTCGTAGTCGAAGATGCCGGTTCCGGTCGCCTCGACGGCGAGGTGCAACTGCTCCCGCGCCCGGCGCAGATCCTCGTCCGCCTGCCGACGGTCGTGGATGTCGCTGTTGCTGCCGAGCCAGCCGACCACCGCGCCGCTCGCGTCCCGGCGCGGCTCGGCACGGATCAGGAACCAGCGGTAGGTTCCGTCGCGCGCCCGCAGGCGTGCCTCGGTGTCGTAGACGGTCTCGTGGGTGCGGGCCGCCTCCCAGACCTTGAGCAGGCCGTCCACGTCGTCCGGGTGGATCGCCTCTCCCCAGCCGAGCGGCAGCGCCTGCTCGGGCGTCTGGCCGGTGTACGCGTACCAGCGGTCGTTGAGGTAGCTGAGGCTGCCGTCCGGATTTCCGAACCAGATGATGGCCGGGGCCAGTTCGGTGAGCGCCGCGAAGCGCTCCTCGGCCACCTTGCGCTCGTGGATGTCGAGGGTGGTGCCGATCCAGCTCTTGAGATGCCCGGCCTCGTCGCGCACGGGCCGCGCCCGCGACAGGAACCAGCGGTACTGCCCGTCGGCGCGGCGAAGGGGGAACTCGACCTCGTAGCCCCCCCGGCTTCGCGCCGCGGCGAGCCACGCATCGCGAACGCGCTCGCGGTGATCGGGATGGATCACACCCATCCAGCTCGCCTCGCCGGTCTCGCCGGGGGGCAGCCCCGTATAGTCGTACCAATAGGTGTTGCAGTAGGTGACGCGGCC
This sequence comes from Methylorubrum extorquens, assembly GCA_900234795.1. Classification (NCBI taxonomy): domain Bacteria; kingdom Pseudomonadati; phylum Pseudomonadota; class Alphaproteobacteria; order Hyphomicrobiales; family Methylobacteriaceae; genus Methylorubrum; species Methylorubrum extorquens. The sequence goes on along the minus strand of LT962688.1, from coordinate 4,658,549 downwards.
GGCCTCGTCTCCGAACCAGACGACCTGCGGGCTGACCTCGACGAGAGAGCGGTAGCGCAACTCGCTCGCCTGCAATGCCGCCTCCGAGGCGCGCTGCCCGGTGCGATCGCGCAGGATCTTGAGGAAGCCGATGAGCCCGCCGTCTTCGGCCGTCAGCGGCATCATCTCGCCCGAGGCCCAGAAACGGGTTCCATCCTTGCGCATGTGCCAGCGCTCGTCCGGGGCGCTGCCGGCCTGCGCCGCCAGGCGCTTCTCGACATCGGGCCGGTCGCCCGCCCGATCCTCCGGCGTGAAGAACGCATCGACCGTCCGGCCCAGCATCTCGGCCTCGGTCCAGCCGAGGATACGCTCGGCGCCGGTGTTCCAGCGCGTGACGCGGCCCTGGGGGTCCATGGCCACGATCGCGTAGTCGGTGGCGCTGTCGAGGATGCGCTCGTGCAGCAGGCGCTGCTCCGCCTGCTCACGCAGCGAGCGGCGCAGTTCCATCTGCGTCATGGCCTGGCGGGCGAGCCGCATCAGGCCGCGGCGCTGCCGCTCCGTGAGTTCGCGCGGGCGGGTATCGAGGACGCAGACGGTGCCGATCGGCTGCCCCTCGTCGGTCCTCAGCAGGGCGCCGGCGTAGAAGCGCAGGCCGGGATCGCCGCTGACGAGCGGGTTGCCTTCGAAGCGCGGGTCGCGCGCGGTGTCGGGCACGTAGAGGAAATCGTCGTGCAGGATCGCCTGCCGGCAGAAGGAGGTTTCGAGCGGCGTCTCGCGTACACCGAGGCCGACCTCCGCCTTGAAGAACTGCCGCCCGTCGCCGACGAGATTGACCACCGCGATCGGCGCCTCGCACAGCTCGGCGGCGGCCTCGGCGATCTCGTCGAAATCCTGCTCGCGCGGGGTGTCGAGCAACCGATAGCGGTCCAAGGCACGAAGGCGCGCAGCCTCTTGCTCGCTCATCGGGGCGGGATTCATTGTTCGGACAGGCTGGGGCTCGACGCAGTGTTCCACCATGGAGGTCCGGGGGAGGCGAAAGTGAGGCCGGACCTTGTTTCGACCGGAAGGCGGCGCCTCACCGGGCGGCGGCGTGAGACACCGCCGTCACGCGCATCCCGGCCGGGCAGCGGCCGACGGCCGGATGCGACGGCTTACGCACCTTCGAGACAGGGCCGGCCGACTACCCACCCGCGACGGGCCGGCAGCCTCCATCGGCCCGCAGGATCGGCGCCGCGGTTGCCGACGGCCACCGCCGGTTGCGCAAGCGCCGCGATCAAGAGCCGTCGGCGGTGCCGGAGCCCCCGGGAGGCGGCGCCCCCGTGCTGCCCGCGGACGGTTCGGCCGACGCGCCGTCACTTCCGGGCATCGACACGTCAGGCTGCGACAGGGCGGCCTGCAGGCGGCTCTCCTGCTCCGGCGAGAGCGAGGAGCGGATGACGCGCCCTCGGAACCGTGACATCTCCGCGAGCACCTTCTCCGGCTGCGCCTTGCGCACGAGGATGAACAGCGCCGAGGTGTTCGGCTGAACCGCCTCGGCGACGGAGCGGATGAAGTCATCGTTGATGCCGTAATCCGCAAGCTTGCCTGAGAGAGCGCCCGCGCCCAGTCCGAGGGCGGCCCCCGTCGCGAGGCCGAGCAGCGGGTTGAGGAAGACGAGGCCGACCAGCGAGCCCCACATCGCGCCCCAGATACCGCCGGAGGCGGCCCCGGCGCCGACCAGATCGACGCTCTGCTTGAGCCGCAGCTTGCCGTCAGGGCTCCGGATGGCGACGACCGCATCCTCGAGATCGATCAGATATTCCGTCTGCAGGCGGGCCAATTCGTTCAGAGCGCGATCCGCCTCCTGCGGATCCTCGAAGCCGATCACCACGAGTTCTGCCATCCAATCCTCCTCGATGAACACGTGTGGGCCGGGATTTCCGAGGGTAGCGGACCCGGACCGTCCCATCACCTGAACAGTCCCGCAGCGCATCGATGCCGCGGCAGCGGACGACGCGATCCAGACTTGTTGAATGAGAGGAAGCTTGGCTGCTCTTCTCTCTGCACAGAATTTCGCCGGGATACTTGCTGCGCCATCACCTCGGGAAACCATCGCTCACCGCGAAGCCAGCGCTAACACAGGGGATGCACGGTCCGATTGCGACACATCAATGCCGACGCATCGGACTCATGGCCAAACAGGCCGGCTTTAGAGGCTCAAAACCGCTTTTTCAGCAGGCCCTACGCCGGCGATCACGAGCCGATCACCCGCCTGACTGTCTCTCACGAAACGCCCGCTGCGCCGCCGTGCCCGGAGGGGGGACGATCGGTGATCGCGCGTTTCGTGAGGCCCTCTTATCCGTCACGCCGGCCCTCTGACGCCGGCCGTCCTCTCGGGAGACGCGCAATGGCCGGAGCCATTCCAGGCAAAGAAGGTCACGATTTCGTCGTCGAAACCGATGCATCGGCCGCCTATTGGCACAATCGCCCTGCCAATACGCTCCCGCCCCCCGACATGATGGGCGCCTACATGCGCAACCGCCCGGTGCCGGGGCCGCAGGTGGAGGGGCGCAAGGCTTGGATCATCGGCGGCGGCATCGCCGGGCTGGCCGCCGCATTCTACATGATCCGCGATGGCGGCATGAACGGCCAGGACATCACGATCCTCGACGCGCTGGACGTCGAAGGCGGCTCGCTCGACGGCGCCGGCAACCCGGAGGACGGGTACATCATCCGCGGCGGTCGCGAGATGAACTGGAACTACGACAACCTCTGGGACATGTTCCAGGATGTTCAGGCGCTCGAACTCCCGGAAGGGTACAGCGTCCTCGACGAGTACCGGCTCGTCAACGATCACGACCCCAATTACTCCAAAGCCCGCCTCATGCATGAGCAGGGGCAGATTCGCGATTTCTCGAATTTCGGCCTGACGAAACCCCAGCAATGGGAATTGATCCGCCTCCTGCTCAAGCGCAAGGAGGATCTCGACGACATCACGATCGAGCAATATTTCAGCCCGGAATTCCTGGAGACCAATTTCTGGTTCTTCTGGCGATCGATGTTCGCCTTCGAGAACTGGCAGAGCCTGCTCGAGATGAAGCTGTACATGCACCGCTTCCTCGACGCGATCGACGGGCTGGCGGATATGTCGGCGCTCGTCTTCCCGAAATACAACCAGTACGACAGTTTCGTCCGGCCGCTGGTCAACCACCTCATGGCGCGCGGCGTAACCGTGCGGTTCGGCGTGCGGGCGTATGATCTGGCCATGAGCGTCGATGGCGATGCGCGCACCGTCACGGGTATCCACGTCAAAGCGAAGGGCAAGGAGGACGTCATCCCCGTCGAGAGCCGGGACGTGGTCTTTGCTCTGACCGGCTCGATGACCGAGGGCACGGCCTATGGCGACATGGATCAGGCACCGGTCCTCGAACGCGACCGACACGATCCGGGCCAGGACAGCGACTGGGCGTTGTGGAAGAATCTGGCTGAGAAATCACCGGTCTTCGGCAATCCCGCGAAGTTCTACGGCGACATCGACAAGTCGATGTGGGAATCGGTGACGCTGACCTGCAAACCCTCGCCCCTGGTCGAGCGGCTGAAGTAGCTGGCGGTCAACGATCCCTATTCGGGCAAGACGGTGACGGGTGGCATCATCACCTTCACGGATTCGAACTGGGTGCTGAGCGTGACCTGCAACCGGCAGCCGCACTTCCCGGAACAGCCCAAGGACGTGCTGGTGCTCTGGGCCTACGCGCTCCTGATGGACAAGGACGGGAACCACGTCCGGAAGCCGATGCCCGCCTGTACCGGCCGGGAGATCTTGAGCGAACTTTGCTATCATCTCGGCATCGCCGACCAATGCGAAGCCGTCGCTGCCAACACCAAGGTGCGGTTGGCGCTGATGCCCTACATCACGGCGATGTTCATGCCGCGCGCGGCAGGCGACCGGCCGCATGTCGTGCCGAAGGGCTGCACGAATCTGGGCCTGATGGGCCAGTTCGTCGAAACCTCAAACGACATCATCTTCACGATGGACAGCTCGATCCGCACCGCGCGCGTGGCCGTCTATACGTTGCTCGGCCTGCACAAGCAGGTGCCGGATATCAGCCCTGTACAGTACGATATCCGAAACCTTCTCAAAGCGGCGCGCGCCCTGAACAACAATCTCCCGTTCCCCGGCGAACGTCTGCTGCACCGATTGCTGGGCAAGACCTATTACGCCCATATCCTGCCGCCCCTGCCGGCCTTGGAGGGTCCGAGCCGCGAAGCGGCCCAGTTGGACCTGCGACATCTGCTGGGGAGGCGCCGTCACGCCTTGAGCGCGATCGGCGAATCTTTCGAACACATTCGAGGCTATCTCAAATCGCAGAAATGAGTGCAGCGCTCGGGCTCGCAGTTCGGCGCCGAATCGACCTCGGGATCGGTCCCGCGCTGCCGGACCGTCCCGTCCCTCAGCATCATCCCTCCGCCTCTCCCGCGATCATCCGGCCCAAAGTCCGCTCCGGTTTAACCCCCGCCCGACCATGATCTCGCCCCAGAATCGCCGAGCGCGACGGCGCACTTGGTTAACGAGACATTGACCGGCCGAGGGATGCGCGTCGCAGGGCGCGTGCGTCGGCGGGGCGGTTCAGGACCGGGGCGGAGGCCGCTCCCGGACGGGAATTCGGGCGGCGCATGGCACATCCTCTCCTCTCGTGGGCTCTCCCCTCGGCCGCCTATCTGAGCGCGGCCCTGATCCTGGCCTCCTCCGCGCCGTTTGGACGGATCGATCTGCCACCGCTTCAAACGGTGGCGGTCCCCATTGCGGCAGACCCGGTGCCGGATACCCCCGTAGAGACGGTGGCCTCGATCCCGGACCAAGCGCCGGAGGCCGCATTGGACGCCGCGGAGCCGCCGGCCGAAGTTTTGACCGAAGCCTTGGCCGAGTGGATGCCCCGGGCGTTGCCCGCCCCCACTGAGGCGCGCTTCGGGACGGCTTCCCTGTTCTGGCTTCCGAACGAGGCACCGACGGCGGCGCTTGCGCAAGTCGTGCCCCTGCCCGTGCGCCGCCCGGCCGAGCTGACGCGCCTCGGGGCGGCGGACGCCCTGCGCCGGGCCGAGCGGATGGTCGCGCGCCGGTCCACGGTCGCGGTGGCGCCGGCCCAGGTCGAGGACACCCGCACCTTCTTCGAGAAGCTGCTCGGCGTCGAGAAACCCGCCACACCGGCCCCCGCCCTCGCCTACGCGGCCCTGGAGAACGGCGCTGCCGAGTCGGCCGCCCGCCGGGTTCTGACCACGCCCCTGCCCGCCGCACCGCCCGTCGGCGAAGGCGGCATCGCGGTCTACGACATCAGCGCCCAGAGCGTGGTTCTGCCGAGCGGCGAACGGCTGGAAGCGCATTCCGGCCTCGGCGAGAGCATGGACGATCCGCGCTACGTCCATCTCAAGATGCGCGGCGCCACCCCGCCGGGCACCTACGACCTGACTGAGCGTGAGGCACCGTTCCACGGCGTGCGAGCCCTGCGCCTCACGCCCGTCGGCGGCAGCGAGGCGATCCACGGACGCGTCGGCCTGCTCACCCACACCTACCTGCTCGGGCCCAACGGCGCCTCGAACGGCTGCATCTCGTTCAAGAATTACGACCGGTTCCTGCAGGCCTATCTGCGCGGCGAGATCCGCCGCGTCGTGGTCGTTCCGGGTCGCGGCCGGGACGCGAACCCTCTGGTTGCATCGCGCTAGAGCCACCGACCTGATTGCATCAGGTCGGCGACTCTCGGTCCTTGTGCTGACGCGCATTCTTGCGACGAACCGGTGACCACTTCGTCGGAATGCGCGCTGAGCGAGTGCCACACCGCCCACCGCTTTCTTTGCGAGAAAATTTAATTCTCAATACGCTCGATTCTGGCGCGATCCTCGCTTAGGATCTTGGGAGTTGCCGGGAACCGCCCCCGCGGTTTCGGCACCCCGAGGACAGCTCCGCCCCCGCACCGGGCGGGGCGGCGTGTGTATCGGAGTCGTGGCGTATGCGTGTGATCCAACGCGTTCTGGGCAGCCGGTCGGAGGCTGGTCTCGCGGAGCGCCTGCATCACCTCGAACATCACGGCGCGGTGGACATCCTCCGGGTGCCGAGCGCCGACGTGGCCCGGCGGCGCCTGCGGGCGACGACGGTGGCCGGCGAGGAGATCGCGCTCGCCCTGCCGCGGGATCAGGCCCTGTTCGACGGCGCCGTGCTCCTCCTCGAAGATGGTCACGCGCTTGTCGCCCGCGTCGGCACCGAAAGCTGGCTGCGGCTCGTGCCGCGTTCCACCGCCGATGCGCTCGAACTCGGCTACCATGCCGGCAACCTTCACTGGCGGGTCCGCTTCGACGGCGCGGCGATCCTCGTCGCGCTGGAAGGGCCGGCCGAGGATTACCTCGTACGTCTCGGCGCCCTAATCGAGGAGGGCCGCGTCGCCCATTCCATCGACGCGGCGGCCGAGGGGGGGCCTGAGGCCTTGCTTGCCGCCCTCACCGCGCTCCAGCAGGCCGACACGGCCTTCCCGAGCGGCAGCTTTGCTTTCTCCAACGGCCTCGAAGGTTTGGTGGCCGAGAACCCGGCCTTCGACGAGGCGGCGCTCGCCCGCACCGTCGCGGCGGCCCTGCGCTTCCGCTGGGCCGAGACCGACCGGGTCGCGCTGATCCTGGCCCACCGAGCCGGCGGCGCCATCGAACGCCTCGCGGCCATCGACGCGGCGGTCGAGGCGGCCTCACTGGCCGAGCCGATGCGGGTCGGCAGCCGCCGCAACGGTGCCTCGCTGCTGGCCTCGCACGCCCGCCTTGGCACGCCAGGCGCCGCCGACCTGCGCGCTTCCGTGCGGGCGGGCCGGCTGCTCGGGCATCTTCCCACCGTGCAAGGCGCGCTGTGGCCGGCACTCGGCCTCGACGAGCGTACCGCCGCATCCGTCTCCGGCTATCTCTTTGCCAGCGGGCTCACCTCGGCCGCGGTGCGGCTCGGCGCCATCGGGGCGATCGAGGCGCAAAGGGTGCTGGGGGGCGCGCTGCCGCTGATCGCCGAACTGCTGGAGCAGCCCGTGCCGGAACCGGCGGGCACCATCGAACTCACCGGCTTCACCCCCGCTGATCGAGATTGCCGCCATGCGCCAAGCCCAGGCCGAACTCCGCCTGTTCGCGAATTGAAGGAGCCGCGCCGATGCTGCTGACGCCGACCGAACTCGAACGGCTCACGATCTTCACCGCCGCCGAACTCGCCCGCAAGCGGCGGGCGCGGGGGCTCAAGCTGAACTACCCGGAAGCCGTGGCGATCATCACCGACGAGATCCTGGAGGGGGCTCGCGACGGGCGCACCGTCGCCGACCTGATCGGCTGGGGTTCGACCATCCTGACCACCGGTGACGTGATGCCGGGCGTGGCCTCGATGATGCCGATCCTGCAGGTCGAGTGCGTCTTCCCCGACGGCACCAAGCTCGTCACCGTACACGAGCCGATCCGACCTGCGGAAGGGGCGGAGCCCGACACCCTCGAACCCGGCGCGATCCTGCCGGCGGAGGGCGAGATCGAGCTTGGTGCCGGGCGCCCGCGGGTGAGCCTCGATGTCGTCAACACCGGCGACCGGCCGGTTCAGATCGGCTCGCACTACCACTTCTTCGAGGTCAACCGGGCGCTCGATTTCGACCGTGCCAAGGCGCTGGGCTTTCGCCTCGACATCCCGGCGGGCACGGCGGTGCGGTTCGAGCCGGGCCAGCGCAAGACGGTGACGCTCACGGGCTTCGGCGGCGCCAAGGAACTCACCGGCCTCAACAACCTGACACAGGGCAAACTCGACACCGACGCGGCCCGCGCCGACGCGCTGGCGCGCGCCAAGGCCTGTGGCTTCAAGGGCGCCTGAGGGAGACGCGGAAACATGGTCACGATCCCAAGGCGCGATTACGCCGCCCTCTACGGCCCCACCACCGGCGACGGCGTGCGGCTCGCCGACACCTCGCTCATCGCGGTGGTCGAGCACGACCATGCGGTCTACGGCGACGAGTGCCTCCATGGCGGCGGCAAGACTCTTCGGGATGGCATCGGGCTCGCGCCGGGCGTCACGGCGGCTGAAGGAGCCCTCGATTTCCTGCTGTGCAATGTCCTCGTCATCGATCCCGTCCTCGGCATCGTGAAGGGCGATCTCGGCATCAAGGACGGGCGCATCGTCGGCCTCGGCAAGGCCGGCAATCCGGCGATCATGGACGGCGTCGATCCGCGCCTGATCGTGTCGGCCGGCACCACGGTGCGCGACTGCGAAGGGCTGATCGCGACGCCCGGCGCCATCGACGTTCACGTGCATTTCGATTCCGCCGGCCTGCCCGATCACGCCATCGCCTCAGGGATCACGACGCTGCTCGGCGGCTCGCTCGGGCCGATCACCGTCGGCATCGATTCCGGCGGGCCGTTCAACACGGGAAAAATGCTCCAAGCGGCGGAAGCCTGGCCCGTCAATTTCGGTTTTTTGGGAAGGGGCAACACCCACAAGCCGGCGGCCTTGAAGGAACAGCTTGAGACCGGCGTGCTCGGCCTCAAGATCCACGAGGATTGGGGGGCGATGCCGGCGGCGATCGATGCCTGCCTCGGCTTTGCCGACGAATACGACTTCCAAGTCCAGCTCCACACCGACACGCTCAACGAGTCGGGCTTCGTGGAGGACACGCTGGCGGCGATCGGCGGCCGCACGATCCACATGTACCATACCGAGGGTGCGGGCGGCGGGCACGCGCCCGACATCATCCGCGTGGCGGGGCTGCCCCACTGCCTGCCCTCCTCGACGAACCCGACCAATCCCTACACGGTCAACACGTTCGACGAGCACCTCGACATGACGATGGTGTGCCACCACCTCAACCCGGCTTTGCCGGAGGACGTGGCCTTCGCCGAGAGCCGCATCCGCGCGCAGACCATCGCGGCCGAGGACGTGCTGCACGATATCGGCGCGATCTCGATGCTCGGCTCCGACAGCCAGGGCATGGGCCGCATCCACGAGGTGATCTGCCGGACATGGCAGCTCGCCTCCAAGATGAAGGACCAGCGCGGCGCCCTGCCGGAGGAACGGCCGGGCTTCGGCGACAATGCCCGGATCAAGCGCTACATCGCCAAGTACACGATCAACGCCGCGCGCACCTTCGGCATTCAGGAGCACATCGGCTCGCTGGAGCCCGGCAAGATGGCCGACATCGTGATCTGGCGCCCGGCCTTCTTCGGCATCAAGCCGGAACTCGTGATCAAGGGCGGCTTCATCGCCTGGGGCGCCATGGGCGATTCCGCGGCCTCCCTGATGACCTGTGAGCCGATGCTGATGCGCCCGCAATGGGGCGCGTTCGGGCTGGCCAAGCAGGGCCTGTCGGCCTGCTTCGTCCACCCGCTCGCCATCGAAGGGGGACTGCGCGAGAGCCTTGGCCTTCGCAAAGGCCTGCTGCCGGCCCGCGGCACCCGCACGCTGACCAAAGCCGACATGCTCTGGAACGACGCCTGCCCGGATATCCGGGTCGATCCGCAGACCTTCGAGGTCTTCGTGGACGGGGAACTCGCCACCTGCGAGCCCGCCACCGTCCTCCCGCTCGCCCAACGCTACATGCTGCGATGACCACTTCCCCTTCCCCTGCCCTCCCTGAATCCGTCACCGCCGCCCGCATCGGCATCGGCGGCCCGGTCGGTTCGGGAAAGACTGCGCTGATCGAGCGGCTGATCCCGGCGCTTCAGGCCCGCGGCGTCGATCTCGCGGTCGTCACCAACGACCTCGTCACCAAGGAGGATGCCGAGCGCCTGCGCCGCTCCGGGCTGATCGACCCGGCCCGGGTCGAGGCGGTGGAGGCCGGCGCCTGCCCGCACACCGTCATCCGCGAGGACCCGACCCTCAACATCGCCGCCGGCGACGATCTCGAGGCGAAGTTTCCGGGACTCCAGCTCCTGATCTTCGAGTCCGGGGGCGACAACCTCGCCTCGACCTTCTCCCTCGATCTGGTCGATTGGTGGATCTTCGTGATCGACGTGGCGGGTGGCGACGACATCCCGCGAAAGCGCGGCCCCGGCGTGCTGCGCTGCGACCTCCTCGTCATCAACAAGACCGATCTCGCACCCCATGTCGGCGTCGATCTGCCCGGCATGCTGGCGGAGGCCGCCCGAGTCCGGGGCGCGAAGCCCGTGGCCGCCACCAATGCCCGCTCCGGCGAGGGCGTCGAGGCGGTGGCCGACGCGATCTGCCGCGCCGTGCTGTTCGCGCCCTGATGGCCCTGTCGCTGGATGGCCTTCCCGAAAAGCCCGCCCCGGCCGAGGCACCTTCCCCTCCGGTCGGGCGCCGGGTGCAGGCGTCCCTCGTCTTCGCCCGCGGCGGGGGCACCACCGTGCTGTCGCGGCAGGTCGTGCCCTACCCGTTCCACATCACCCGCGCGTTCCGGATGCATCCGGAGAGCCCCGACCTCGCAACCCTCTACCTGCAATCGGCCTCGGGCGGCCTCTACGCCGCCGACCACCTCACCCTCGCGGTCCAGGCCCGGTCCGGCGCGCGGGTCCATGTCACGACCCAGGCCGGCACGGTCGTGCATCGCGGCGGCCCCGAACCCTCGCGCCAGGAGACGCGGCTCACCATCGCCGCGGATGCCTTCCTGGCGCTCAATCCCGATCCGCTGATCCTGTTTCCGGGTGCCCATCTCGCTGTCTTCACCGAGATCACCGCCGAGCCCGGCGCCCGCGCCATCGTCACCGAGAGCGTCGCCTGTCACGACCCCACGGGCGAAGACCGGCCGTTCGACCGGCTCGATCTCGGCCTGACGATCCGTGACCCCGAGGGCCGCGCGCTGGTGCGGGAGCGCAGCCGCATCGACGGGAGGGCGTTCACGGCGCCGGATTCACCGATGGGGCCTCACCGCGCCTACGGCACGATGGTCGTGCTCGGCGCCCCCGACGACGCGCGCCTGGCCGGCCTCCATCTGAGGCAGGCGGCTGACGGGGCGGGCTGCCTGACCGGCGTGAGCCCGCTGCCCAACGGCGCAGGACTCGGCCTGCGCCTGCTTGCCCCGGACGGCGGTGCGCTGTCGGCGGGCATGGATGCGGTGTTCCGGATCGTGTTCGAGGTCTTGAGCGGGTGCGCCCCCGGCCGGCGCCGAAAGTAGAGATTACCCCGAAACGACCAGCCGGACGGCACATCGCGAGAAATATGGGCAGGCCGCCCAGCAATTCCCCTTGATACAAATCGGTTTCCTGAGACGAAATACGCACGGGGGCATCGGCCTCGTCTGGCGGCCACAGGGCCGTCATTCGGACCGATTGGCCGAATGACGTTCGAAGGAATTCGAAGAGACATGCGCTCGCGTGACCGAAACGACGCCCACTTCCATCTCCGCCGCCGGCTTCTGCTCGGCCTTGCCGCCTCTCCGCTGCTAAGTGCCCTGCCCGGACGTGCACTTGCGCAGACCGGCGCGGGCGCGCTCGCCGTCACCGACAAGGAGGTGACCATCGGCATCCTGCACTCGATCAGCGGCACCATGGCGATGTCCGAGACCGGGGCGACGCAAGGGGAAAGGCTCGCCATCGAACAGATCAATGCGAGCGGCGGCATCCTCGGCCGCACGGTGAAGGTGATCCAGGAGGACGGTGCCTCCGACTGGCCGACCTTTGCCGAGAAGGCGCGCAAGCTCGTCGTCAACGACCATTGCGCGACGGTGTTCGGCTGCGTGACCTCGGCCTCGCGCAAGGCCGTGCTGCCGGTCTTCGAGCAGTATAACGGCCTCCTGTACTACCCGACCTATTACGAGGGCCTGGAGCAGTCCAAGAACGTGATCTACACCGGCCAGGAGGCGACCCAGCAGACGCTCGTCGCCCTCGACTGGGTGACGAAGGAGAAGGGCGCCAAGTCCTTCTTCATGGTCGGCTCGGACTATATCTGGCCGCGCACCACCAACAAGATTGCGACCAAGCACATCACCAACGTGACCAAGGGCACGATCGTCGGCGAGGAATACTTCCCGCTCGGGCACACGCAGTTCAACTCGGTCATCAACAAGATCAAGCTCAAGAAGCCGGACGTCATCTTCGCCACCGTCGTCGGCGGCTCGAACGTCGCCTTCTACAAGCAGCTCAAGGCGGCCGGCATCGACCTCAAGAAGCAGACGCTGGTGACGGTGTCCGTGACCGAGGATGACGTCGACGGCATCGGCGGCGAGAACATCGCCGACGCCTATAGCTGCATGAAGTACTTCCAGTCGGTCAAGACCCCGGCCAACGAGGCTTTCGTCGCCGCCTTCAAGAAGCGCTGGGGCGACAAGACCGTCATCGGCGACATCACCCAGGCCGCCTATCTCAGCCCCTTCCTGTGGAAGGCGGCGGTGGAGAAGGCTGGTTCCTTCGAGGTCGATAAGGTGATCGCCGTTTCACCGGGCCTCGAGATCAAGGACGCACCGGAAGGCGCCGTGAAGATCCACGAGAACCATCACCTCTGGGCCAAGACCCGCGTCGCCCGCGCCCGGCCGGACGGGCAGTTCGACGTGGTCTACGAGAGCCCGGAGCTGATCGAGCCGAACCCGTTCCCGAAGGGATATCAGTAGGCGGCGCGGGCGGGGTCAGAGGTAGCTCAGACCCCGCCACCGGCTGCGCCGCTTCAGCCGCACCATCCAGAGGCAGGCCGGGTAGAGGGCCAGCGCGAACAGCGCCGCGACCAGCCAGATCTGAAACGGGGCGCCGACTTCGATCCGGCCGGAGGAACCCGCAAGGCCGAAGGCGGCAAGGCCGTCATAGGTCAGGCGCAGGGCCCATAAGTGCAGCAGGTAGAAGAACAGCGGCACCCCGCCAAAGACGGTGAGCCAGCCTAGACGCCGTTCCGGCAGGCGCTCGAACAGCGCGAGCAGCAGCAGGCCGGGACCGAGGGTCGCGAGGAGGAAGTCGGCCGAGGGCGGATACTTGGTGAGGTTGACGAAGGACAGGGCGTCCGCGCCCCAATCCTTGCCCGCCTGCCACGGATGCGGATCACCGTAGCCGTTGAGGCCGCGCAGGATCGCGAAGGCGACGAGGCTCGCGAGCCCAAGGGCGACGAGGCGTCGGCGGCGCGTGCCCGGATCGACGCCCGTGCCGTAGAGCGGCCCCAGCGCGTAGCCCGCGGTGATCACGCCGATCCAGGGCAGCACCGGATAGGAGGTGCGCGCCGCGCCCCAGGGCAGCGGGATCAGGCCGCGCTGATGCAGCACCGCCCACAGGGCGTAGCCCGGCTGATCGGGCGTCAGCACGATCCCGTCGAGCGCGTTGTGCCCGAGCATGATCGCCAGGCCTACGCCGATCAGCGCCGGACGCGGCAGCCAGAGCAGCGCGGCGAGCGCCATCATGCTGAGACCGATCGCCCAGATCACCTGCAGGTAGAGGATCGGCGGCAGCAGGGCACGGGTCCAGGCGAGGTTCACCAGGGTCACTTCAAGGGCGACCAGGAAGAGTCCGCGCTTGATGAGGAAGGCGGAGGTCGCGGCGCGGCTGCCGTGCTTCTGCCCGTAGAGGCTCGCCGAGAGCCCGGTCAGCAGCAGGAAGACCGGGGCGCAAAAATGCGAGGCGGCCCGCGTCAGGAACAGGCCGGGCGGGGTCGCCGCGAGGTTCACCGGATCGCTGACCTGGGCGTGCAGGTAGAAGAACTCCCGCGCGTGATCGACCAGCATCAGCAGCATCACGAGCCCGCGCAGGGCATCGATGGCGCCGATGCGGGTGCGTGGCGCGACCCCCGCGGCGATGGGAGCCGGTGCGGACGCATCCATGGCCGCCCCTTGGCGAGCCCTCATCAGAACCGCACCGTCATCGTTCCGGTGAAGCGCCGGGGCGCGCCGGGATAGACCCGGAAGCGGTTGAGGGAGCTCTCGTAATACTCGGTGTCGAACACGTTCTCGATGTTCAGCCCGAAGCGGAAGTTCTCGTAGCGGTAATAGGCGAGCGCATCGACGGCGATATAGGCCGGCAGGGAGAAGCTGTTGACCGCGTCCGCCGCTCGCTCGCCGACGCCGCGCACGCCGCCGCCGAGCCCGAGCCCCTTCCACGGGCCGGCCTGCACCTCGTGAACGGCGAGCAGGCTGCCGGAATGGCGCGGCACGTTGATGAGCGGCGTGCCGGCCGGCAAGGTCGGATCTTCGGTGACCACGGCCTCCGCGTAGACATAGCCCGCCAGCAACTTGATCTCCGGCGTGATCTGGCCGGCGGCGGTCAGCTCAAAGCCCTGGCTGCGCACCCCGCCGACCGCCACGGAGAAACCGCTGCCGTTGGCCTCCGGCGTCAGCACGTTCTCCCGGTCGATCCGGAAGGCGGTGCCGGTCAGCGCCAGCGCGCCGCCATAGAGGTCGAGCTTGGCGCCGACCTCGTAGCCGATCCCGGTTTCCGGCGCGAACGGCCCAGAGGCGGAGGCGGCGGCATCGGGACCGATATTGGGGCGGAAACTCGTGCCGACATTGGCGTAGAGGGAGAGTTCGGGCAGCGGCTGATAGACGAGGCCGGCGCGGGGCGTCGCGGCAAAGTAGGTCTGATCGACCTGGGACCGCGGGATGCGCTCGCGGAACGACTGTTCGAAGAAGTCGAAGCGCACGCCGAGCAGCGCCTTCCATTCGGGCGTGAGGACGATCTGGTCCTGCGCATAGAGGGCGGTGTTGGTGATCCGCTCGAGGTTGTTGCGCGGGATGGTGATCGGCGGCAGCGGCTGGCCGTAGCGCGGATCATAGATGTCGATCGCGTAGGGGCTCGTGCGGAAGTTCGAGCGGTTGTAGACGACCCGGCTGTCGGTGCTCTCGCGCTCGAAGCCGAGCAGCATGGTGTGGCCGATTCCGGCGGTGTCGAAGCGCCCGACCACCTCCGCCTGGCCGATCGCCACGTCCCAGCGGTAGTCGCGGATGTTGCGGTCGCGCGCGACGGTGCGGTTGTCGGCGGCGATGGCGCGGATCTCGGCGGATTCGCCCTCCAGCGTGCCGGTGTTGAAGTGGGTGGCGAGCCGCATCTGCCAATCGGCGTTGAAGCGGTGATCGACGCGGACCTGCATCGTGTTGTTGGTCTGATAGGTGCTCTGGCCCGGCTCGCCGAGGAAGCGCGAGATCGGCAAGAGCCCGAGCCGCCCGTTGAGGGCGATGACGCCGCGGTCGAAGACGATGCGGTTGCGCAGGAACTCGGTCTCGACGGTGATGCGCGTGTCCGGCGTGATCTGCCAGCTCAGGACGGGCGCCACGAGCAGCCGGTCGCTGTCGACGAAATCGCGAAAGCTGCCCTGGCGGCCGGCGGCGAGATTGAAGCGGTAGGCGAGCGTGCCCTCCTCGTTCAGCGCGCCGCCGGAATCGACCGTGCCGCGGAACTGCCCGAACGAGTCCCACAACCCGCCCATCTCGACGAAGCGCTCGACGGTCGGCTGCTTGGTGATGATATTGACGAGCCCGCCCGGATCGCTGCGCCCGAACAGCCCGCCGCCGGGGCCTTTGAGCACCTCGACGCGCTCGACGTTCTGGGCGTCGGGCGGGGGCGGCGTGCCGCGGTTGAGCGGAAAGCCGTTCTTGTAGATCTCGGACGTGGTGACGCCGCGGATGGCGTAGCTGAACACCGACAGGCCGCCGAAATTGTTCTGCTGCGCCACGCCCGGCGTGTAGTTGAAGACGCGATCGACGCGGGTGGCGGCGAGATCCGTGATGACCTCGCGCGGGGCGACCGTGACGATCTGGGGCACGTCGCGCTGGGGCGTGTCGGTCTTCGTGCTGCTCACCGCGCGGTCGGCGCGGTAGCCCGGCGTCGGCCCGATCAGGCCGATCGTGCCAGCGGCGCTGGTCCGGCCGTCCGATGCGCCGTTGCCGACGCCGCGGCCTTCGCCCTCGACCGCCAGTTCCTCCAGGGTGACCGATTCCTGCGCCCGCGCCTCCGGGCCGTGCAGGCTGGCGCAGAGCAGCGCGGCGAGCATCCAAGGCGGGCGCCGGGCCGGGACGTCGATGGCGTTCAGGATCGTCCGAACTGTCACAAGGCGCGCTCTGGCTGTTCGGGTGCGGGCCCGAGCGGGTGCCCCGCCGGGAGCGCAGGGGAACGCTCTCGCCGATCAGGCACGCCGCCGGAGCACCCCGCCCGGGGGACATCGTCGCGCCAAGGCAGGTCTCCTGGCTCACGGGTCAGCGCCCCCGTCTCGGCCTTCCCGGTGCAGGGCACCAGTGACCTTCGACGACGGTGGCTCGCCGCTCACAGTTGCGGGGGCAGCTTCGGCCTCGCCCGGACGGGCTTACCGAATTCCCTCTTAGCCCTCGGACATGCATCCGGGGGAACCTTGGCCGCAGCAACTTCGCTGCGATGCGGCGCAGGGTCAACAGACCGGCCAATGAAATGTAACAACATCACACAACCTGTGGCCCGTAGAGCACAAGGGCTCGGCGAGAAGCCCCATGGCGGCTGCACTTCCTGCATCGGCCTGAAGGCGGGAACGCGAGACGATGGCGATCGCCCGGTCGATCCCGTGATCGAGCGCGCACTGCGCCGCGGCGGTTGGTAGAGGCTACCGCCTCGTAGCACGGCGCAGCCGTCGAGAAACCGCATCGAACGTTTTTCGAAGGACGTGACCGAGCTTTAGGCAAGATTAACCAAGATCCCGTTGAATGACGAAGGCTTAAGGTTGATCCTTCCCTAATCGGCGAAGCCATCTCGTTTTGTCATTCTGGCACAGATAGCCGGGGATGACGGCGGGAGGCCGTGTGGGATCCGCGTTGTCGAGTACCGCCCGCAATGGACATCGCCGAGCTCGTCCAGAGTCGCTCCGCCCGGCCCGTCATCCGCCGTCGGCGCCGCCCGCCTGTCGCGGCGCTCGCGCTGACCGCCCTCGGGGGTCTCGCGGTCGCCGGGATCCTGCAACCACAGGATCGCGCCGCGCCCGCCCCCGTGGAAACCGCGCAGGTCTCGGCCGAGGCCGACGGGGCGGCGGCCGTGCAGGCCGCGCCCGGCGCGCTGGCCTGGATGCTCGACCCCACCCCCGTGCTCGACACCGCGTCCGGCGGCTTCGTCCCGCGGACCGCGCAGGTGTCCGCCTTCCGGGCGCCACCCGTGGCGGAGCCTTCCAAGTCGCAGCCTGCCCCATCGGAGCCGGTCACGACCCTGGCCGCCCTCCCCGCGGAGCAGGCTGCCGACGCCGCGCCCGCCATCACACCGCGCCCGGCCGCGCCGACGGCCCGCCTCGCCCTCACGGTGCCGTTGCCGGTGCGGCGGCCCGACGAATTCCGCTACGAGCCGCGCACGCAGACCGCCCGAGCGGCGACGCCTCGGATCGCCACCGCATCCACGGCGCGCGCCTCCACCGAGCCGACCCGCAGCGTGTTCAGCGCCGCGGTCACCGATAACCGCAACTTCCTCGAGAAGATGTTCGATCTGCCGGGTTCGACGCCCACGCCGTCCTCGGACAAGGCGATGGCCTATGCCGGGCTCGACAGCGGGGCGGTCGATTCGGCCGCGCGGCGGCGCGTCGTGCCGGGCCCAGTCTCTGAGCCGGGGGTCGCCGTCTACGACATCAGCGCCGCCACCGTGACGCTGCCAAGCGGCGAGGTGCTGGAAGCCCATTCCGGCCTCGGCGTCGCCCAGGACAACCCGGACCACGTTCATATCCGGATGCGCGGCGCCACCCCGCCCGGGGTCTACGACCTGCGGGAGCGCGAGGCGCTGTTCCATGGGGTGCGAGCGATCCGCCTCAATCCGGTCGGTGGCTCGGCCGCCATCCACGGGCGCGACGGCATCCTCGCCCACACCTACATGCTGGGCCCGAGCGGCGCCTCGAACGGCTGCGTCGTGTTCCGGAACTACACCCGCTTCCTCCAGGCCTATCTGAGCGGCGAGGTCCGGCGCCTGGTCGTGGTGCCCGGCACGGCCCCCGGCGTCTTCGCCAGCCGGCGCAACGCCACGCCGCGCCGCTCGGCCTCGGCGGATTAACGGGTTTCCAAAGGGATCATTCGTTTGGCGAGACATCGGGGCAGCGCCCCGATGTCCCTTCACCAGGGCTCTGCCCTGGACCCGCGAAAGAACTTGTCCTTTCGAAACCCGCTTTGGAGCCCGTCAGGATTTGGCGATGGGCTTGAGCTTGAGTTGGTCGATGGCCCAGCGCCACGTCCCGTCCGATTGGCGGCGGGCCGATTCGACCGAGAGCGCGCCGTTCGGCAGCCGCGCGAAGGTCAGCGCGAGGTCGCCGTTGCGGATCGCCGGCAGGGTCTCGGGTTCGGGGAAGTCCGACTTGCGCGCGAGCAGATCGGTATAGAAGCGGCGGATTTCGTCGTGGCCGGTCGCCACGATGTCGCCCGCGGCCACCACCGCCTGCGGCTCGTACAGGGCGACCAGCCCTTCGGCATCGCCGGCATTGGCGCGTTCGTTGAAGAGCCGGGCCAGATCCTCCGGCTCGCGTGCCACGTCCCGCTGCGTCTCGCTCATCGCTCGTTCCTCCCTGTCTGTTTCAGGCCTGTCTATTTCAGGCGGTTGCCCTGGCCGTCCCGCACCGCGACCGCCACCGGAACGCCGGCCTTGACGCTCTCGGACACGGTGCAGAACTGCTCGAACTGAGCGAGCACGCGGTCGAGCCGGTCCATCGACTCGGCGGGCGCACCGAGCGCGATATCGACCTCGATCCCGACGAGGCGCAGGCGGCCTTCCGCATTGCGGGCCACGCGCCCGATCGCCTCGGCGCTCACGCCCCCACCCTCCTGCCGGTACTTGCCGAGCGCGAAGGCGAGGCTCGCGCACAGGCAGTTGCTCACGGCGGCGATCAGCACCTGCTCCGGCGAGGGACCGGTGCCGCCGCCGATCGGCTCGGGCTCGTCCGTCAGCAGCGGCACGAAGCTCTCGCCGAAGTCGATTCGGAAGGCATAGGCCTCGATCTGCCGGATCCGAATGCTGTGCTTGTCCGACATCGTGGCCTCCTCGCCTCCCTATCAACCCACCTTTGCGCGATCTCGTTCGAGCCCCGCACTGTGCCTTGACCTGCCATTCGTATCTGGTATACCAGATGCCAATGACGAGCCACCGGAAAGAGCGATCTCGATCCGGAAGGCCCGAGACCCGGGAAGCCAAGGAGGCAACGCCTGCCATGACCGAACGCGGCATCCTCGACAGACATCGCATCTCTCCGCTCACAGCGCGGCCTCAGGGCTAGCAACCGGCGGAAGGGGGGCAACCGATGGCCCAATCGCAGACCTTCGACACGTCCGGCCTCGTCGCGGCGATCGGTGACGCGGTGGTGATCTCCGACGCGGACGGACGGATCGTCGTCTGGAATCCGGCCGCGGAGCGGATCTTCGGCTTCTCGGAAGCCGAGGCGCTCGGGCAGAGCCTCGACCTCATCACCCCGGAGCGTCACCGCCGACGCCACTGGGACGGCTACGCCAAGACGATGCGCACGGGCGAGACCCGCTACGGCACGTCGCTGCTCAAGGTTCCGGCCCTGCACAAGGATGGCCGGGCCCTGTCGATCGCCTTCACCGTCGCGCTGCTGCACGGCGCGGCGGGCGAGGTCACCGGCATCGCCGCGGTCATCCGCGACGAGACCGAGCGCTTTCAGGAAGAGCGCTCCCTGCGCCGCCGCGTGGCGGAGCTGGAAGAGGCTTTGGGCACCCTCGTCTGCGCCTGAAGGCGGGGCGCCTGAGCCATTCAGCAATATTACCGGCCTTAATATTTTTCGATTTTCCAACAACGACCCACAACGAAGTCGAAATAGGGAGAAGACCGAGATGACCCAGCCGCTCGACGGGATCAGAATCATCGATTTCACCCACGTCCAGGCGGGCCCCGCCTGCACCCAGCTCCTCGCGTGGTTCGGGGCGGACGTGATCAAGGTCGAGCGTCCGGGCTCGGGCGACGTGACGCGCAACCAGCTTCGCCACGTCGAGGACGCGGATGCGCTCTACTTCACGATGCTCAACTCCAACAAGCGTTCGCTGACGCTGGACACCAAGAACCCGCAGGGCAAGGAAGTCCTGGAAAAGCTGATCCAAGAATCCGACGTGATGGTCGAGAATTTCGGCCCCGGCGCGCTTGATCGCATGGGCTTCACCTGGGCCCGCATCCAGGAGCTCAACCCGGGCATGATCCTCGCCTCGGTGAAGGGCTTCTCCGACGGGCACCACTACGAAGATCTGAAGGTCTACGAGAACGTGGCCCAGTGCGCGGGCGGTGCCGCCTCGACCACCGGCTTCTGGGACGGCCCGCCCACCGTGTCGGCCGCCGCGCTCGGTGACTCGAACACCGGCATGCATCTGGCCATCGGCATCCTCACGGCGCTGCACCAGAAGACCAAGACCGGCAAGGGCCAGAAGGTCGCCGTGTCGATGCAGGATTCGGTGATCAACCTCTGCCGCGTGAAGCTGCGCGACCAGCAGCGTCTCGATGCCATCGGCTACCTCGAGGAATACCCGCAATACCCGCACGGCGAGTTCACGGACGTGGTGCCGCGCGGCGGCAACGCGGGCGGCGGCGGCCAGCCGGGCTGGGTGCTCAAGTGCAAGGGCTGGCAGACGGACCCCAACGCCTACATCTACTTCACGATCCAGGGCCACGCCTGGGCCCCGATCTGCAAGGCGCTCGGCCGTGAGGAGTGGATCGACGATCCGGCCTACAACACGCCCCGCGCCCGCCAGGACAAGATCTTCGAAATCTTCGCCATCATCGAGGATTGGCTGGCCGACAAGACCAAGTTCGAGGCCGTCGATATCCTGCGCAAGTTCGACATCCCGTGCTCGCCGGTGCTGTCGATGAAGGAAATCGCCGCCGATCCGTCGCTGCGCGCCAGCGGCACCATCGTCGAGGTGCCGCATCCCAAGCTCGGCTCGTATCTGACCGTCGGTTCCCCGATCAAGTTCTCGGACCTGAAGGTCGACATCAAGGCTTCGCCGCTTCTGGGCGAGCACACCGACGAGGTCCTCGCGGGCCTCGGCTACTCGCCCGAGCAGATCGCCGCGATGCACGAGTCGCGCGCGGTCTAAAGGGGAAGCGGCAGCGCGGATCTCCGCGCTGCCCGTACAGGATGGCCAGTCTCTTTCGGCCATGATCCTCCCGGGACGGGGCATCGCCCCGGGAGCGCATGACCGGGCATGACGCCCGGGTTTCTTCCTCCTCCGATGACTTTCCCGGGCCGACTCCGTCGGTCCGGTTTTTCGTTGTCCGGGTCTTTGAAGGGCATCCGCTTGATCGAAGCGGATGCCGTATCGACAAGCCCGCGCCGCCTAACCGAAGAAATCGCCCAGGAAGAAGTCCACGGCCTGGCCCACCACGTCCGGATTGTAGGCGTGCGGGCCATCGTACTCGACGTAGGTGAGGTCGTAGCCCGCCGCCCGAAGCAGCCGAGCGTGGTTGCGGGCGCTCCGGTCGATCGGGATCTGCTCGTCGCGGGTGCCGTGCGACAGGAAGATTTTGGGCGCACCCGCCTGCACCTGGACCGACATGAACCCGGCGGACGACACGATCAGGTGGCTGACCCGGTCACCGTTGGTGAGCCCGAGGGACAGCGCGTAACTGCCGCCGTCCGAATGGCCCGCGAAAGCGAGATGGCCTGGGTCAAGTAGGAAGCGATCTGCGACCTCGGCGAGCGCCCGGTCGAGCCGCTCGCGGTCCGGCCCGTTGCCGGCGATCACGAGATCCCAGGTCGGGTGCAGCGATTGCGGCGCGAGCAGCAGGAAGCCGCGCTTGTCGGCATGGGCCTCCAGCATCGGCAGGATCTTTTCGGCGCTGCCACCGCCGCCATGGAACAGGACAACGAGCGGCGTCGGCAGGCGTGGATCGATGTGCTCGGGCACGCGGAGCATCGCGTCGCGGGTCTCGAACAGGCCGAGCGCATGGCGGCCCGGCGGCAGCGGCGGCTTACCCGGCAGCCGCGGCAGGAAGGCGAGCCGGCCGGCGAGCCGGGGATCGAGGGCAACCGTCGGATCGAAGGCGGAGGATGACATGGGGCGTCTCGCGGGTGGAGCCCAACGCCGCCCCTCATGCTGAGGTGCCCGCGACGGCGGGCCTCGAAGCAACCCGGAACGCTGATCCTCCCCGGTGTCTGGAAAGGCTGTCCCAGGGCTTTCGTCGTGCGTGCTTCGAGGCGTTCGCTTCGCTCCGCACCTCAGCATGAGGGACGGAAGGGCTTGCCGGACAAAAAAAAAGGACCGCGGCGCCCAGTTCGGGCACCGCGGTCCGGCTCAATCGAAGCGGTGGGAGGGCAGTGCCCGCCTCACTTCTTCTTCAAGGTGCTCTGCGGGTTGAGGCTGCCGATGTTGCCGCTCTCGCTGCCGGCGGCCGGGTCGATCTCCGCATTGATCAGAGTCGGCTTGCCGGAATTCATCGCCTCATCGACGGCCCGCTTCAGCTCGTCCGGCGTAGTGACGTTCACGCCGACGCCGCCGAAAGCCTCCATCATCTTGTCGTAGCGGGAGTTCTTGACGAAGACGGTGGTGCCCGGATCGCGGCCGGTCGGATCGGTGTCGGTGCCGCGATAGATGCCGTTGTTGTTGAAGATGACGATGCAGACCGGCAGCTCGTAGCGGCAGATGGTCTCCACCTCCATGCCGGAGAAGCCGAAGGCCGAGTCGCCCTCGACGGCCAGCACCGGCTTGCCGGTCTCGACGGCGGCCGCGACGGCGAAGCCCATGCCGATGCCCATCACGCCCCAGGTGCCGACGTCCAGGCGCTTGCGCGGCTGGTACATGTCGATGATGCCGCGGGCGAGATCGAGGGTGTTGGCACCCTCGTTGACGAGGATCGCGTCGGGCCGCTCCTTGATGACCGTCCGGAGCGCCCCGAGGGCCGAGTGGAAGCACATCGGCGAGGAGTTCTTCATCAGCTTCGGGGCCATCTTGGCGATGTTGGCCTCGCGCTTGCCCCGCAGCGTCTCCAGCCAGTTGGAGGGCGCGCCCTTCCAGTCCTTGCGGATGCCGTCGAGCAGCGCCTCGACGCAGGAGCCGATATCGCCCACCACCGGCGCGACGATCTCGACGTTCGAGTCCATCTCGCGCGGCTCGATGTCGATCTGGATGAAGCGCTTCGAGCCGGGCTCGCCCCAGGTCTTGCCCTTGCCGTGGGAGAGCAGCCAGTTGAGGCGGGCGCCCACCAGCAGCACCACGTCGGAATCCTTGAGCGCGGTGGAGCGGGCCGCACCGGCCGAGAGCGGGTGGGTGTCGGGCAGGAGGCCCTTGGCCATGCTCATCGGCACGTAGGGGATGCCGCTTTCCTCGACGAGCGCACGCACCGCCTCGTCGGCCTGGGCGTAGGCCGCGCCCTTGCCGAGGATGATGAGCGGACGCTCGGCCGACTTCAGCACGTCGAGCGCCCGGGCGATGGCGGCCGGGGCCGGGAGCTGGGCCGGGGCCGCATCGATCACCTTGACCAGCGAGCGCGCGCCGAGATCGGCATCGATGACTTGCGAAAAGAGCTTGGCGGGCAGATCGAGATAGACGCCGCCGGGCCGGCCGGAGACGGCAGCGCGGATCGCGCGGGCCACGCCGATGCCGATATCGGCGGCGTGCAGCACGCGGAAGGCGGCCTTGCACAGCGGCTTGGCGATGGCGAGCTGGTCCATCTCCTCGTAGTCGCCCTGCTGCAGATCGACGATCTCGCGCTCGGAGGAGCCGGAGATCAGGATCATCGGGAAGCAGTTGGTGGTGGCGTTGGCCAGCGCGGTCAGGCCGTTGAGGAAGCCCGGCGCCGAGACGGTGAGGCAGATGCCCGGCTTCTTGGTGAGGAAGCCGGCGATCGCAGCGGCGTTGCCCGCGTTCTGCTCGTGGCGGAAGGAGATGACCCGCAGACCCTCGGCCTGGGCCAGACGGCCGAGATCGGTGATCGGGATGCCGGGCACGTTGTAGATCGTCTCGATGCCGTTGAGCTTGAGCGCGTCGATGACGAGGTGGAAGCCATCCGTCAGCTCCGGCTCCTCGTGGGGCATCGCGCCCGCGGTGATCGCGTCGATGTTCTGGGCCTGGACGGTCATGCGGCGTTCTCCCTTGTGGTGCGGATGCTCTTGTCCGGCGCGGGGCCCGATGGCGTCGGGCCGGGCTCGTTTCGCGCCTGCTGCTGCGCCGCGCGCAGCGTGCGGACCGGTCTCGGGCGGCCGGCCTTGTTGCGACACAGCTGGCATACCAAATACCAACAGGCCGGTCAAACGAAACGCATGGCGTTGCATCCGCACGCGGGAAGCGTCGGGGGAGCGGTCGAAAAAGAAGTGGCAGGATCCAGGGTGTCAGAGACGACGCGTCGGGAGACGGACCGCCCGGCGTCCGGCGGCCATGGTCCCCGAAGGTGGGGCCGACCGCGGACTTGTCGTCAGCGGCTTCGGATCACACTCGGCACGGCCCTGAAGCGTGCCCAGCCTCGTCGTAAGCAGCTGGCCAGAGCGGCTGCGGGCCGAGACACCGGCCCGCGTGATACAGCGAAAGCGTTGAAGGCTGAGTCGGCGAAGGGCGGGGCTACTCCCGATAGACGTTACCGTCCGGGCCGACCGTGATGAGGCTTCCCCCTCTCGCGACCGCCAAGCTGATGGCCTTCGTCGGATTGTGCTGCCAGTTCCGGATGACGTCGTCGCCGGCCTTCGTCCAGATCTCGTTGGTGAACTTGTTGGTGACGGCGATGCGGCCATCTCCGGCTGTCGCGAGGTCGCCGACGCTCTCCCCGACCTGCGTCCATTTTCCGCTTTTCTCGATCCGGTGGACGTTGCCGTCCATCCCGATCGCCCAGTAGGCAAGGCGGCTCATCGGCACGACCCGGAGCGCGGCGCCGGGCATGTAGCTCCAGGCCTCCACGTCGTCGTCGGCGTTCTTGACGTAGATGTTGTCCTCGATGTTCGTGATGGCGACCGTCCCGTCCTCCGAGGCCGAGATCGTCCGGCCGCCATGCCCGACCTGCTTCCACGCATTGCCGTTGTAGCGCAGGATGCTTCCATCGGTGGCCAAACCGTAGATGCTGTTGGCCGTCACGACGGCCACGTCCGTCATCGGCTTCGGAGCGGGGATCGGCGCGGCGGTCTGGCCGCCCGTCAGCCGCCAGAGCGTCCCGGCCTGGGCGTTCACGACAACGGTCGTGCCATCGCGGCCGCGCGAGACGCGCTTCGAAAGCTCGCCGATCTGCGCCTTGATCGGCCCCTTCCCGGCCGGCCCCGCGACGGGCGCGGCCATCCCGCCGATCGAGACGATGATGCCGTTCGAGTGAACTCCGGCCGCGTCGAGGAGGAAGGCCATGTAGTAGCCCGGAGGAGCGATGTTGGGGCTGCCGGGCATCACCACCGACACCGTCCGGCCGGTCTGGGAGAAGGCTGCCGGGATGTAGCGCTGGCTGCTGTCGAAGCTGTGCGTCGCCGTCCCGAGGGCGACGAGGGCGACCCTGGAAATGCTGTCGTCGCCCGCGAGCGAGACCGTCAGCCGCGCGCCGTAGTCGATGGTCTTGGCATCGACGCTGGCAACACGCGGACGCGGCGCGAGCACCTGCCGGCCGTTGTCCGCCCTGAACAGGTAGGGCGGATAGTAGATCTCCGCGTTGAAGTTCGTGACCGGTCCGGGAACGCCCCCGCCGGTCACCAGAACGGTGGCGTTGGGCAGGAGCACCGCCGCCGAGTGGTAGCCGCGATAGGTGGCTGCGCTCGCGCCCGTTTTCCAGCGGCCGGTGCGGGGATCCCAGAGCTCGGCCGGGTAGACGGCGTCGGCGCCCGCATTGTCGGCAAAGCGGGTGCCGCCGGTGACGGCGACCGTGCCGTCGGGGAGGATTGTCGAGTTCGCCCATTGCCGCGGGTTGGCCATCGGCGCCACCTCGGTGAGGACGGGTGCCGCGCCGCGGATGTCGATCACCGTCGCGGCCGCGCTCGAGGGCGTGGCATGCTCGTTCGAGGCCCCGTTGCCGCCTACCTGCAGGATCCGCCCGACATCGAACATCGCCGCCGTCGAGGTCGGGCCGGTATTCGGTCGCCGGAAGGCATTGAAGCCGGTCTTGAAGTTGCCGAGCGTTCTGGTGGCGCCGCGGCCGTTCGGATCGAGCGACCACATCTTATCGGCCGAGATCCCGAAGACCCGGCCGTTCGGCGCAACCCACATCCGCGGATACCACCACCGATTGAAGTCGGGCCCGAACGCGTCGCGACTGGTCGCACCGGGCAGCGTGCTCCAGCCGGCGCCGGGCGTGTAGATTTCCGGCGTCATCGAGACGTCGCCCTGGGCGATCGCGGTGGCAGGCCCCCTGAAGGCGTTCACGACGTAGGGAGCGCCGCCGCCCGTAATGAGGATGCGGCCATCCGTCAGGGTCAGCATCGAGGCGTACCAGCGCTGATACGCGAGCTGCGAGGCGGCGGCCGTCGGCGTCGCGGTCTTCGGGTCGAACAGGGTGCTGGCCCGCGACGAGTAATTGTTGCTCACGGCACTGCCGCCGGAGATCAGCATCGCGCCCGTCTTGAGGAAGGCGGCTGCGCTGCAGAAGCTGTCGATGAACTGCGCGTTCGGCAGGGTGTAGTGCGCGGCGGGATCGTCGAGGCCCCGGGCCGGGTCCCACAGGTCGAAGGTGCGCCCGTCATGCACGTCCCCGCCGAGGGCGGTGCCGTATGTCATGACGGTGCCGGAGGGCATCAGCGTCGCGTGGATGCCGACCAGCGGCCAGCCCTTCACCGGCGACCACATTCCCACCACGGAGGCGTTGGGCCCGACCCGGAGGTTGTCCACGAGCGGGTCCGGTTCGTTGCCGATGGCGACCTGCGCGAACGACGAACCGGGCACCGCCATCAAGACCAGGGCCGTCACAAGCCGGCCGACACGGTGAAAAGTGAAGTCCGACACCCTGCGAATCTCCCGATGACGATGGGAGACTTCCTTCTCACAATGATTAGAAATGAAACATAGGTTTAGATCGCAACTCAGCAATCTGCCGCGCTGGTTGCGCCGATTTGTGCACACCAACCAGCGGCTTTACTTCTTCCCGCACGAGGGTCAGTCCCGGCCTCGGTTCCGGCAGGCGGCCAGACGTCATTTCGTCAGCCGTCGGGGTGGGGCGGGAAATTCAATGGCTGGGAATTCGGCTGGGGCGGCCGCCGCCTCGACGCGAGCCGTCGAGGCGGCGGACCATCGTTCGAGGTCCTTAGGCCAGCTTCACCGCGCGAGCCTCCGCCGCGTCGGCGATCTCGGCCTCCGCCGCGAGGTAGCGCCGCCGCATCGGCTTCAGCACGAAGACCGCCAGCGCCGCGGCCAGGATGTTCAGCCCGATGATGAGGCCGAACACCGCCGACCAGCCGTAGGAGGCCGACAGCACGCTGGCCAAGGGGACGAGGAAGGCCGCCGTCCCCTTGGCCGTATAGAGGAGGCCGGCGTTGCTGGCGGCGTATTTCGAGCCGAACGTGTCGCCGCAGGTGGCCGGGAACAGCGAGTAGATCTCCCCGAACACGCCGAAATACATCGCCGTGCACAGAACGAAGACGAGCGGATTACGCCCGTAGCCGAGGAGCAGAATGCAGGCCGTCGCGGCGATCACGAAGGCGATGAACATCGTGTTCTCGCGGCCGATGTTGTCGGACACCCAGCCGAAGAAGGGCCGGCCGAACCCGTCGAAGATGCGGTCGAGCGAGATCGCCAGGGTGAGTGCGGCCATCTGCAGGCCGAACAGGTTCATCGTCACGTCGGCGACCTTGAAGTCGTGGGCGATCGGCGCGATCTGCGCCGCCGCCATCAGGCCGCCGGAGGCGACCATCACGAACATCGCGTACATCGTCCAGAACACGGGGGTGCGCACCGCTTCCTTCGGGCTGCGGTCGATCTTGGTCTGGGGCAGGCGCAGGTTCTTGCGCCGGATCGGCACGGCGACCGACGGCTTGCGCAGCAGGAAGGACAGCAGGACGACGACTAATCCCTGTCCGAGCCCGAAGACGAGGAAGGCCTTCTGGTAGCCGCTCGCGGCGATCATGTGGGCGATCGGCACCACGGTGGCCGCCGCTCCCGCGCCGAAGCCCGCCGCCGTCGCGCCCGCCGCCAGGCCGCGGCGATCCGGGAACCACTTCAGGGCGTTGCCGACGCAGGTGCCGTAGACCGAGCCAGCGCCGATCCCGCCGATCACCGCCGCGGCGTAGAGCAGGGAAAGCGAATCGGCGTAGGCGTTCAAGGTCCAGGACAAGGCGATCATGACGCCGCCGAAGCCCACCACGATGCTCGGCCCGTAGCGATCGACGAACCACGTCTCGATCGGAACCAGCCAGGTTTCGGTGGCGACGAAAATCGTGAAGGCGAACTGGATCGCCGTGCGCCCCCATTGGTGCTGCGCATCGATCGGATCGACGAAGAGCGTCCAGCCGTACTGAAGGTTGGCGATCATGGCCATGCAGAGCACGCCGAAGGCGAGTTGCCACCACTTGGCGGAAGGCGCATCCGGAGGCGCCTGGAGTGGCACGTGTTGCTCTGCCGGTTGGTGTACCATCCGGTTCTCTCCCTGAACGTTTCTCGTGCTCCCCTGGCGCCGCATCATGCACAATGATGCTAGGCATACAATATACCAGAGCAGCAAAGTCCAAGCGTGGCGGTGCGGCAACCCGGCACACCGGAGCGACCGCGTCGGCGGGAGCAGGTCAAAGAATGCACGGCGTCGGGATCGGAAAAACGCGTCGGCGCGCACCGGGCGTCTGAGCCCGGCACGCGCCGACATTCTTCGAAAGGCCGGGCGGCGGCCCGGCCCGTGCGCGGCCTCAGTGGGCGGAGACCGTCTTCGGCTTGGCCTCCAAGTTGGCCTCCAAGACGGTCGACTCCTGCCGCGTGTAGGCCTGCCGCATCGGCTTGAGGACGAAGATCGCCATCAGCGCCGCGAGGATGTTGAGCGCGGCGGCCGCCAGGAACACCGCGTGCCAGCTCCCCGTCATCGTCGTGAGGATGCTGGTATAGGGCACGATCAGCGCCGCCGTGCCCTTGGCCGTGTAGAGCAGGCCGGCATTGGTGGCGGCGTATTTCGAGCCGAAGGTGTCGCCGCAGGTCGCCGGGAACAGCGAGTAGATCTCGCCCCAGGCGAAGAACACCAGACCGGTGAGGATCACGAACAGGATCGGGTCCTGGCCGAACTGGCTCAGCAGGTAGATGCCCACGCCCTCGATGCCGAAGGAGAGGAACATCGTGTTCTCACGGCCGATATGGTCAGAGATCCAGCCGAAGAGCGGGCGCGTCACGCCGTTGAGCACCCGGTCGATCGTGGCGGCGAAGGTCAGCGCCGGCAGGGTGATCCCCAGCAGGCTCACCGGCACGTCGGCGATATGGAAGTCCTTGGCGATGGGGCCGAGCTGGGCGGTGGCCATCAGGCCGCCGGCCGCCATCATCACGAACATCGCGTACATCACCCAGAAGATCGGGGTGCGCACCATCTCGCCGGGCGTGAAGTCACGCCGGCTCTGGCTGACGCGGGCGATCTCGGGCACCTGCCCCTTCTTCGGCGCGACGAGGAACAGGGCGATCAGCATCACGATCAGGCCCTGGCCGATCCCGAACCAGAAGAAGGCGGCCTCGTAGCCGTAATGGTGGATCACCGCCTGGATCGGCACGACGGTGAGTGCCGAGCCCGCGCCGAAGCCCATGGCGGTGAGGCCGGCGGCCAGACCGCGCCGGTCGGGGAACCACTTCAGCGAGTTGCCGACGCAGGTACCGTAGACCGCGCCCGCACCGGTGCCGCCAACGGCCGCCCCGACATAGAGCAGCCAGAGCGTGTCGGCGTAGGCGTTGATCACCCAGGCCAGCCCGCACAACAGGCCGCCGACGAGCGTCACGGCCCGCGGGCCGTACTTGTCGACGAACCAGCCCTCGATCGGCACCAGCCAGGTCTCGGTGAGAACGAACAGGGTGAAGGCGACTTGGATCGCGGCGCGGTCCCAGCCGTGCCGTTCCTGCATCGGGTTGACGAAGAACGTCCAGCCGTACTGCATGTTGGCGATCATGCACATGCAGACGATGCCGAACACCAATTGCAGCCATCGGCTCGTCGGTGGTGGAACGTATGTTGTCGTAGGTTGGGTCATGGACGTATCTCCAGTGTACGCTCGATTTTTCCGAGCTTTTTGGTCGCTCAATTTCTCGATTATTTTTTTGAATATGACTTTAAATATTCGCTGACGCGGAATGACTGCGTGAGCAGACCATCGCGTTCGTCCGGTGAATTCTTGAAGTCGCATCCAACTCGATCACATCGGATCGGCGGATCAGGACCCTCGTTTCAACGCGCCGAGTTTCGACGAACCGACTGCCACCTCGTCAGAATGCGCTGACGAAGCCGAAAGGCACCGCCGCGGATGAGCTCTGCCGGTTCCCGGGGACACCCTACGAGGACGAGCGCGAAGCATTCGTGCAGCCCTGGATCAGGGGGCAGGACCTGCCTCGGATCATGCCGCACCGGCCGAACGGAGGACGTCTAAGCGGATCGATTTTGGCGGCTCAATCTTGCCAATCCCGCCCAGACGGCGGCACCATAATTCAAAACGCAGGATTGACAATAGGTATGCTGTATACCAGCCTGCAGTCCAAGGCGGCCCCGTCCGAGAGGCATGCCGATGGAGGAGCGCCGTGTTTGGAACGATGCGCCGTGAGCCGGATGCCGGTGGCGTCCGCACCATCCACCGGGACCGATCCGTGGCCGAGGCGGCCCAACTCCTCGCCGAGCCGGGAACGGGCGCGCTCGTCGTCGTCGAGGGCGATGCCGACGCCACGGTGACGGGTCTGCTGACCCAGCGCGACATCTTCCGCGCGGTGGCGACCGAGGGCCCCGAAATCTACAACCGCAGCGTCTGGCTCATCACCGATCACGACTTTCCCGCAGTCGATGTCGGCGCCTCGGCGCAGGAGCGGCTGAAGACCTTCTGCGAGCGGAAGGTCGATCACATCGCCCTGATGGAATCCTGCCGCATCAGCGCGATCCTGAGTATCTGGGACTGCGCTGGCCAAGGAGTCGGCCAGGATATTGGCCAAGCACGGGCGACGAACCCGCCGGCATTGCCGCATACGTGAAGGCGCACGGCTCACAGTGAGCGCAAATGGAGCGCCGGACACGACGCATCTCGTTACGGATTCATGCCTGCCGGGAGCAGGCACCGTTCACCGAGCGTTGTGCGAGAACGATCCGGAACAGGTCGGAAGACGAGTCCGAGAAAAGGCGTCCGCCATGGAAAACCCGATGAAACATCTGACCGTCATCGAATGCCCGATCGTCTTCCCGGGCGAGAACGAATTCGGTGCTTCGAGCATCGACATGTTGCCCCGTCTTGGCATCGCCGGCGGGCTGGAGAGCCGCCACATCCGCGTTCTGGACGAGCGCATCATCGCGGTGTGCATCTGGCGCAGCTCGTTCTGCGCCAAGCTGTTCTTCGACACCGCGTGGCACGAGCGGGCGGCGAGCCTATGGGGCGAGGCCTACCAGATCCGGTTCGAGGCGATCGAGAACGCCTCCGCCGCCTGATCGAGACCGGGAGGGGCGAGCGATGAGCGACGCCGCGCCGCCCCTCTCTGGCAAGTTTCCGGCCGAGGCCGCCGGCACCGCCCGCGCGGACGAGCCGGCCTTCCACGCCTGGAATCCCGGCCTCGAACCCGGCCTGCCGCGGGCGATGCGCCCGCTCGCGACGGTGTTCCGGCCCGAGAACGTCCGCCTGCCCTTTTCCGAAATCCTCGAACTGTCCGATGTCAGCGGCCTGCCCGCGACGCAGCTCGCCCCCTTCCGGCCCGAGCGCCTCGCGGTCCACGAGGTGCTGATCCGGGTCATGGCCGACATCTCGGTCCCCGTCGGCGAAGTCTATGCCGATCTCGGACTGAACTTCCGGCGCATCGTCGGCACGCTGCTGCGCGAGGGCGTGATGCACCGCCTCGACGCGGTCGCGGCGACCCTGGACGCGGTCCGCGCCGAGGCCGATGCGGCGCTGGAATGCGAGTTGTCGGCCCTGTTCGACGAGGCGCCCGCGCCGCCGCCCGAACCGATCTCCGGCTGGGCCGGATGGCTCCGCCGCCTCGGCCCGCGCGAGCCGCCCTCCCCTTCCCCTTCTCCAGCCGGCGACGGGCAGGCTCGCATCCTTGCCCGCCTCGACGAACGATGCGCGTCCGCGAGCGAGCCCGAGAGCATGGAGAGCGCCGCCCGCGAGGCCCTGCGCACGGTGTTCGGGCACGTCATCGCCCGCCAGGGCATGCTGATCCGCGACCGCACGCTGCTGCGGCGGCTTGCCAGCATCCTCGTCACCAACCGCTGCGGCAGCGACCGGATCGGCGCGCTGATCGCGCCCTGGATCGAGGCGGTCGCCGCGGCGCAGGGCTACCACCGGCCCGCGCCGCAAGCGCAGCCGGTGGTGATGACCGTCAAGGGCGCTTCGGCCTCGGGCAAGAGCACGATTCGTCCGTATCAGCGCGACCTCGCCGGACGGATCGGCGCGCAATGGCAGGACTTCGCCGTCATCACACCCGACGTCTGGCGCAAGTTCCTGCTGGACTATGACAGCTTGGGCGAAGCGCGCCGCTATGCCGGGCCGCTGACCGGGCACGAGGTGGAGATCATCGATGCCAAGCTCGACCGCTACATCACCCGCAAGGCAGCCGGCGGCCGCCTCTCGCACCTGCTGATCGATCGCTTCCGCTTCGACAGCTTCTCGACGGAGGCCGGCAGCGACGGTGCGGGCCAGCTCCTCACGCGGTTCGGTCAGCGCGTCTACCTGCAGTTCATGATCACGCCGCCCGAGGAAACCGTGGAGCGGGCCTGGAAGCGGGGCGAGGAGTTCGGGCGCTACAAGGCGGTCGAGGATCTGCTCGCGCACAATGTCGAGGCCTTCACCGGCATGCCGCGGTTGTTCTTCACCTGGGCGCTGCGCCGGGACCGGCCGGTCACTTACGAATTCCTCGACAACAGCGTGCCCAAGGGCGCGCGCCCGCTTACCATCGCCTTCGGCACGAACGACGCGATGACGATCCTCGATGCCAAAGCCCTGCTGGCGATCGAGCGCTACCGGCGGATCGATATCAGCGCCCGCGCGGCGGCCGATGTCTATCGCGGCGTCGCCGACGCGCCGGAGGCCGAGGCGCGTTTTCTTCGGGAGGCCTTGCGGCAGGTCTCGGTGGTGCGCTTCGCCGACCGGGCATCGGGGCGGGTCTTCGCGCGCTTCGAGAGCGGTCGTCTCGTCGGCCTCGACCCGGCGGGTCTCGCCGCCGCATGCCGCGACGCCGGGACCGTGCGGGCGCTCGCAGCGACGGGCCTGACGGAGCAGACTGAGAGCATCGCGCCGCTCGACGAGGTTCTCTGCCCGGACGAAACCTCGACCCTCGGCGCATGGGGTCCGGAGGTCGGCCGGGCGAACTCCTGAACCGCAGCCATGCTGCGGTGCGACATCGAGTTGCGTCTGTTACACCGTCGTCGGCCGCAGGGATTGCAGCCGGATTCGCACATCGTCAGATCACGGCGCGCCACTCACATGCACGTGACGCATGCGCGTATCTGGTATTTTGTACTTCATATCCCAAAACGCGCGGCCTATCTCGGATTCGTTCGCACCGCACCATAGTCCGCACCGACGGAGACTATCATGCTCGCCACTTGGCTCGCCGCGCTCGTTTTCCTCGTCGCCGTGCAGGCTCTGTTCGTCGTCAAGCTGGCTGACCGGCTGACCGTCTCGAGCGCCGCCCAGGATGCCCCGAAGGGCCGCGGCACCGAGGCGCTGGAGACCGCCGACCGCTACGCCCGCGCCGCCTGAATCACGATCTCGCCGGCAGCAAATCCCGCGGCAGCCAGCCATTCGGATTCGACCGGTTTGGCGGGCGAGACTCCGCAGCGCATCTCGGCCTCGAACGGCGTCGCATCGAGAAAGGCCTGCATCTCGGCATCGGAGTAGTGACCGAACGCGTCCACGAGATCCGCCAGAGCGCGGTCCGCGGCGTGATCAGAGACGTTTTCGGCCATCACCGTATCCTCCGGTCGCCGGCCCGAACGGTGCGCAACGCCGCCGTATCGGGTCTCGCCTGTCTGCATTGGTATCTGGCATACCAGAAGAAGGAAATCAAGTTCCAGCTCCTCTGGTGTTCGGCAGAATAGTGCCGTGTGCTACTCCGCGGCGATGCGGTGGACGCCGCCCACCGCGCCCGAACCGAGGATGTCGCTGATTTCCGTATCGGTGCAGCCCAGCACCTCGCGCAGGATCTCGTCGGTATGCTCGCCGAGCAGCGGCGCGCGGGTGATCTCGGTGGGGCTCGCCGACAGCTTGATCGGGTTGCCCACCGTTAGATAGGCGCCGCGGGTCGGGTGCTCGACCTCGACGACCGTGCCGTTCGCCCGCAGCATCGGATCCTCGGCGATCTCCCGCATCGACAGGATCGGTCCACACGGGATCTCGTAGGCGTTGAGGATCTCCATCGCCTCGAGTTTGTCGTGCTTCATCGTCCACGCTTCGATGCGCGTGAAGATCTCGTTGAGATGCGGCAAGCGGGCTTTCGGCGTCGCGTAGGCCGGATCGGTCTTCCAGTCCGGCTCGCCGATGATGTCGCAGATCGGTCCCCAAACCGCGCCCTGCGTGATGAAGTAGATGTAGGCGTTGGGATCCTGCTCCCAGCCCTTGCACTTCAGGATGCGGCCGGGCTGCCCCCCGCCGGAATCGTTGCCGGCCCGCGGCACCGCCTCGCCGAAGGGGACGCCCTCGCCGTACTGGCTGTATTCCATCAGCGGGCCGTGGGCGAGGCGCTGCTGGTCGCGCAGCTTCACCCGGCAGAGGTTGAGCACCCCATCCTGCATGGCACAATCGACGCGCTGGCCCTGCCCGGTCTGGGTGCGCTGGTAGAGGGCCGTGACGATGCCGAGCGCCAGATGCAGGCCGGTGCCGGAATCGCCGATCTGCGCCCCCGACACCATCGGCACGCCGTCGCGCCAGCCGGTGGTGGAGGCCGCGCCGCCGACGCATTGGGCGACGTTCTCGTAGACCTTGCAATCCTGGTAGCGGCCGGGCCCGAAGCCCTTCACCGAGGCCAGGATCAGGCCCGGATTGGCGGCCTGCAGTTTCTCCCAGGTCAGCCCCATGCGATCGAGCGCACCGGGGGCGAAGTTCTCGACCAGCACATCGCACTCGGCGATGAGCCGCCAGAGGATCGCGTTGCCCTTGGGGTTCTTGCCGTCGAGCGTAATCGAACGCTTGTTGTGGTTCAGCATCGTGAAATAGAGGCTGTCCACGCCGGGGAGGTCCTGAAGCTGCTGACGCGTCGCGTCGCCCGCACCCGGCCGCTCGACCTTGATGACGTCGGCCCCGAACCACGCGAGCAATTGCGTGCAGGTCGGCCCCGATTGAACATGGGTGAAATCGAGGATGCGAACGCCCTCGAGGGCCTTGCCCGGTGCCTTGCTCATCGCAGGTCTCCTCCCCAGGAGAGTGGCATGTTGCCAGGCGCTGATCGGCCGATGGCGTCGGCCGTATGCGCCCGTAGGGTTCCGTGCCGGTCTTGGGCTTCCGGTACGGCTGGCATGCGCGACGTGAGCGCAGCTCAGGGCACCATGAGCGAGGCTGCCCTGCACCCGGCGAATGCCGCCGGCATCGACTCCCCGGTTTTCTTCTGGCATACCAGATGCCAGAGGTCAACATTTCGGGCCGGAAACCGAAGATCCGCATGTTCTCGTGCGGATTCCGCGGGGAGAGCCGGGACGCCGGAGTGCGGGCTGCCTTGTCTTCCGAAGGATGAGACGCCATGCTCTCGCGGCTCGATGCTTCCACTCCGGACCCGCAACCCCATCGGCATCAAGGTCGATCCGAAGTGATGGAAAATCTCTCGATCAAGCCGATCGTTCCGGCGACGAGCCTGCGGACGCTGGCCTACGAGGCGCTGAAATCCGCGATCACCAACATGGACATCTACGGCCAGACCGGGGATGTGCGGCTCGATGAGCGCGGCCTGTCGCAGACGCTCGGCGTGAGCCGCACGCCGATCCGCGAGGCGCTGACGGTGCTGGAGCAGGAAGGCTTCGTCCGCAACGAGCCCCGGCGCGGCGTGTTCGTCGTCAAGAAGACGAAGCGCGAGATCGTCGGCATGATCCAGGCCTGGGCGGCGCTGGAGAGCATGGCGGCGCGGCTCGCCTGCACCGCCGCCTCGGACGAGGATCTGGCTTGCCTGCGCCGCTCCTTCCCTGAGTTCTTCGACGGCCAGCCCTACGAGCATCTCGACGAGTACTCGGAAGCCAATATCCGTTTCCATCAGAAGATCATTGCGCTCGGCCACAGCGCGGTGATCACGGACCTGACCAGCAACCTGCTGATGCATGTGCGCGGCATCCGCAACACGGCGCTCCGCCAGGGCGACCGCGCCTCGAAATCGATCGAGGAGCATGTGCAGATCATCGAGGCTTTGGAGGCTCGCGACGCGGATCGCGCCGAGCGGCTCGTGCGCGACCACGGCCTCGGCCTCGCCGACCACGTCCAGCGCTACGGCGACCACCTCGACTGATCGGCCCCGGACGAGGCGGCGCCGACGACCGTTTCGGCTCCCGGCTTGCTGCGTCTCAGGGCGTGCCAAGACGAGGGCGCGGCGTGTCCTCGCGCGACGTGAACACGCCCGACACCTCGCCGGGACGACGCCTTACCCTCCCGGGATCGCCAGCGGATTGTCGGTGAGCGCTGCCCGGTCCGGCGTGTCCAGGGCAGGCTTGCCGAGAAAGGCATCCCAGATCCGGCGGACGAAGGCCGGGTCGAGGTCGCGCACGATCAGCACGAGCCGTGAGCGGCGATCCGCGTCGGGCCAAGCCGGCAGTGTCACGGGCGTGTGGACGACGTGCTGCACCCCATGCACCACGACCGGCCGCTCGGGATCGTCGGCGAGCGCCACGAGACCCTTGAGGCGCAGCAGTTTTGGCCCGTGTGCCGAACGCAGAAGATCCAGGAACATCTCGAAGGTCGGGCGCGGCACCGGTTCGTCGCTGGTGAGGTGAAAGGCGCGGATCGCCGCGTCGTGCCGGTTCACGTCGTGATGATGGTGACCATGGTCGTGGTGATGGCCGTGCGCGTGCTCTTCCGCGCCGAGCCAAGCGCGCACGTCGTCCCCCTTGCCGTCGAGGCCGAACAGGCCGCCGAGCAGGCGCTCGGCCGGCACGTCGGGCCCGTGGATCCGGGCCCCCGGATTGAGGGCAGCGAGCCGTTGGGTCAGCGCCTCCGCCTCGGCGCCGGGCAGGTCGGCCTTGGTCACCACGAGATGGTCGGCGACCGCTGCCTGCCGCAGGGCCTCGCCGTGCGCGTCGAGGGTGGCGGCGCCGTTGACCGCATCGATCACCGTCACCACGCCCTGCAACTGGAAGCGGATCGCGAGATAGGGGTGATAGATCAGCGCGTGGAGGATCGGCGCCGGATCGGCGAGCCCCGTGGTCTCGATCACCACCCGGCGGAACGGGTTGATGCGGCCGTTGTCGCGGCGGCGCAGGAGATCTTCGAGCGTCGAGATTAGGTCGCCGCGCACGGTGCAGCACAGGCAGCCGGCGCCGAGCAGGATCATCCCCTCATCGACCGTCTCGATCAGCAGGTGGTCGAGCCCGATCTCGCCGAACTCGTTGACGATCACCACCGTGTCGGCGAGCGCCGGATCGCCGAGGAGGCGGTTCAGCAGCGTGGTCTTGCCCGCGCCGAGGAAGCCCGTGAGCACGGTGAGCGGGATCGGCGCGGGGCGGCCGGGTTGTTCGGTCTGAGGCATCGTGGAACGGCTTTCGAAGTCTGAGCCGCTCGCGGTTCCCCCCTCTCCCCGGCAGGGGCGAGGGGATCAGCCGTCACCGCAGCGTGCGTCTCGGCAACGATATGACGATGCCGGGGCCCTTCGAAAACCCCTTACGACTCGTCGTTCTTGGCCTTGGCGGGCTTCTTGTCCGCCTTCTTGGCGGCGGGCTTGGCCGCCTCGGGCTTTGTCACTTCGGGCTTCTTGGCGGCCGGCTTGTGCGCCGGCTTCGCGGCCGCCTTCGGAGCGGGCTCCACCGCCGTGTAGGCGCTGGTCGTGGCCGGCACGCTCTTCTCCCGGCCGGCGGCGGTCTTCGTGGCGGGCTTGGGCGCGGTCACGGCGGCGGCGCGGGCCTTGGCTGCTTTCTCCGAGGCGGCCTGCCTGGCGGCCTCTCGGGCGGCGTCCTTGGTGGCCTTGGCTTCCGCGCGCTTGCGCTGGGCAGCCTCCAGCGCGGCCTGACGGGCCGCCTGCTTGGACGCCTGCGCCTCCTGTTCCTCGCGAGCCAGCGCCATCGCGCCTTCCGTGGGGCTGCTGCCGATCCAGACCGGGATCGGCTGAAGCGGCGCCCGCGGCGGCAGGGTGCGTCCGCGGACGTTGGCGCTGCTGAGCGCGGCGAAGGCGAGGTTGGTGGCGTCCGGGGTCGCCGAGCCGAGGAGCTGCGTCGTCGCGCTGCTGGCGCCGGGGCCGCTCGCGGTCAGCGCGCCGGGGCCTTCGTCCACCGGCATCGGCTTGCGCTTGTCGCAGATGTAGGGCCGCATGTCCGGCGGGGCGGCGACGTTGGAGGGCGGCAGCGATTCGAGCGTCGGCGCGGTCCAGCCCGCCGACTGGCCGAAGCCGTAATCGAACAGATCGGCGGCCTTGATGTCGCGCTCGCGTGCGCTCGGCTGGCCCATCACCACGGTGATGATGCGTCGGCCGCCGCGGGTCGCGGTCGCCACCACGTTGAAGCCGCCCGAGCAGATGAAGCCGGTCTTCATGCCGTCGGCGCCGGGATAGCGCCCGAGCAGGCCGTTATGGTTGGCCATCACCGACTTGCCGAACTGGATCGCCGAGATCGAGAACAGGTTCTGCTGGTTGGGAAAGTCGCGCATCAGCGCGCGGGCCAGGACCGCCATATCGCGGGCGCTCGTCCATTGCCGCGGCTCGGGCAGGCCGTTGGGGTTGTACCAGCGGCTCTCGCGCATGCCGATCCGGTGCGCGGTCTCGTTCATCATGTCGGCGAAGCCCTCGACGGATCCGCCGAGCCCTTCGCCGATCGCCCAGGACACGTCGTTGGCCGACTTGACCATGATGATCTTGAGGGCGTTGTCGAGGGTGATCTGCGTGCCCGGCTTGAAGCCCATCTTCGAGGGCGGCTCGGCGGCAGCGGCCGGCGACACCGTCAGCAGCGTGTCGAGGGAGACCTTGCCCTGGCGCACCATGTCGAGGGCGACATAGGTGGTCATCAGCTTGGTGATCGAGGCCGGATACCAGGGGTCGGTCGCGCCCTGGCTGTAGAGCACCTTGCCGGACTCGGCATCGACGACGAGGATCGGTGCCGTCACCGCCGAGGCCGCCCCCGCCATCAGGCCGAGGGCGGTGAGCGAGCCGATCAGCCGTCCCCAAACACGGTTCACCATCGGGCCAATCTCGAAAGGGTGGGAGGGCGCGGGACGCCGCGGAGCAGGAATTCCGTTGCCGGCTCCGGGCCTTCGTGAAGAAAGCGCCCGGACAGGGTCGGATCGAGGATACCCGTTCATCAACGTGCCCTCCGTGGCGAGAGCATGGCAGAGCCCGGCGTTTTGCCTAACGGTACACGGCCGATCAGGGTTGCGTTCCGCGAAATCGTGCCCCGCTTGGTCTTCCGCGCCTCTCGGAGGTATGGGCAAGCCCTGACAGAAAAGCGCAACGATGTCCTACGCGGTCAAGGAACTCTTCCACACACTTCAGGGCGAGGGCGCCCAGGCCGGGCGCGCGGCGGTGTTCTGCCGGTTTTCCGGCTGCAATCTCTGGTCCGGCCGCGAGGAGGACCGGGCGGGTGCCGCCTGCCGCTTCTGCGACACCGATTTCGTCGGGATGGACGGAGAGGGCGGCGGGCGCTTCGCCTCCGCCGAGATCCTGGCGGACGCGATCGCCGCGACTTGGGCCGGGGGGACGTCTAACCGCTACGTCGTGTTCACCGGCGGCGAGCCGCTGCTGCAACTCGACGAGGCGTTGATCGCGGCCGTCCATGCCCGCGGCTTCGAGGTCGCGGTGGAGACCAATGGGACGCTACCCGCGCCGCCCGGGATCGACTGGATCTGCGTGAGCCCCAAGGCCGGCAACCCGCTGGTCCAGACCTCGGGCGACGAGTTGAAGCTCGTCTTCCCGCAGGCGGAGGCCGAGGCCGCGCCGGAGCGTTTCTCGGATTTGCCCTTCCGACATCATTTCCTGCAGCCGATGGACGGCCCGGACGCGGCCGCCCACACCGCGGCGGCGGTGGCCTATTGCCGGTCGAACGCCCGCTGGCGGCTCTCGCTCCAGACGCACAAGATCATCGGGATTCCGTGAGGGCATCGCCCCGAAGGGCAGCTTCCGGCTTCGGCTGACAGCGATGCGTGGGCAGGTGGGTGGGCAGGCGGAACAGGTGCGGCCGGCGGTTGCATCCGCCGCCGACCTCGACCACCTTCGCGCGCAACCGCGGCCGGCCGCCCTATGGCCAGAAGGATGCCCGATGCCGCCTGATTCCACAACGCCGGACGCCGCGGCGCTCAGGCTCGATCACTCCTCCGTCGAGGAACTCAACCTCGCCCTGCGCCACTACCGGCGCCTGATGATCCGCCTGCCCCTGATCCTCGTCCTCGGCTTCGCGGCAGCGATCGGCCTGTCGTATCTCGGGACCGCGCTGTCGCCACCCTACGGCGTGTACATCCTCGGGTGGGATCTCCTGACCTGGGGGCTACTCGGGGTCCTCGCCGTTCTCTTCGCCGAATTCTGGTGGGAGGGGCGGCAGATCGGGCGGGCCCTCAATAGCCTCGAGATGCAGTCCGCGCCGATCGCCTCCTTGTTGGGCGGACAGGCTCTGATCGGGGAGCGTGCCCGCGAACACGGCATGAAGCCGGGCCCGTTCAACGGTCCGCTCCGGCCGATCACGAAACGCCAGCCGGGCTGACGAGCGACGGACGATTTGAGTTGAGCAGACCGAACGGTCTGACCTGATCCAGCGTTTAGGGTCCCCAGGTCTGAGGATCCGAGGATTGATCGATGTGGAGCTGGCGGATCATGGATCGGGCGCCCCGCGACGGCCGCTGGATCATCGCCATCAACCGGCGCGAGCCGGACCGCCGCGCCGTCATTCGCTGGGATCCGCGCAGTTCCAGTGACAGCGAGCCCTGGCGGGTCGCTTCGTGCGACCATGGCTACGCGTCGGACGCGTTCACGGATTGGATGCCCTTTCCACCTTGGCCAGCTCAGGGCGAACACGCAGATGCGGGCCAGAGCGAGATTCAGGCGGCGCTCGGCGGTGAGACGGTGCCGACCGGGTTGTAAGGCCGCGAAGGCTCAGCACGACGCTGGTGCCCTCGCCGACTTCGGCGCCGATCCGGAGTCGCGGCTCTCAGCCCGCTCCGGCGCTGACAGCGTCAATGGCGGGGGGCTCCCGGTTCGGCTCCGGCGATGCCGCATTTGGCTTTTGATCCGAACGGGTGCGCCGGTCCGCCGATTCGCCCGAGAGGTGCGGCCGCACGACCCGTCAGCTTGGTATATTGACCACGCAAATACAGGTATGTTCTCGCAGGTATCCGCTTCAGCAGACGAGAGCGCCTCGCGAGCAGGAGCGTGAAGAAGGCGGGTGCGTTGTAGCGGATGTAGCGCGGAAGGTTCTCGAACCATTCCGCACTCAGGCGCGCATCCCGTTGCACCCGAGCGAGTGCGCGTTGGCGTCGACGGTCGAACGCGTCGAGGGCGCGGGGAAGGCTGTCGTGCTCGCTCAAGGCCGAGGCGAGCGCGATCGCGTCGTCGATGGCCAGACGCGTTCCCGAACCGATCGTGAAATGTGTCGTATGCGCGGCGTCGCCGATCAGCACCAAGTTGTCCGCGCGCCACCTTCGGTTGACCAACCTGCGGAAGCTCGACCATGGCAGCGTGTGGCCCTGGCCATCGCGGCTGATCAGTTCGTGCCCGTCGAGATGCTTGGCAAATATGCTTTCCAGTAGCCGCAGCTCGGCATCCGCGCGCATCGTGCCAAGACCGAGCCCCTTCCACGTCTCCGGTGCGCATTCCACGATGAACGTACTCATTCCCTCCTTGAAGGAGT
The DNA here is from genome assembly GCA_900234795.1 of Methylorubrum extorquens. Classification (NCBI taxonomy): domain Bacteria; kingdom Pseudomonadati; phylum Pseudomonadota; class Alphaproteobacteria; order Hyphomicrobiales; family Methylobacteriaceae; genus Methylorubrum; species Methylorubrum extorquens. The sequence continues at coordinate 4,616,714 of LT962688.1, read as the reverse complement.
AGGCATGAAACCAGACCCATCCGGCGCTGGTCGGAACGAATCCGAACGTGAAGGACGGGAAACGCTGTGTCGTTGCGAGCCAGAGGTATTTGTTGCGGCCGGCTTCGATCTGCGGCCGGAACTGATCCGCGCGGTGCCGACGCAACGGACTCGCGACACCGTCGGCCGCCACGATGAGGTCGGCATCAGCGACCTGACTCAGCTCGCTGATCTCGCTCTCGAACCGCACGTCGACGCCGAGCGCGAGCGCCCGCTCGATGAGGATCTGCAGGAGGCGACGACGGCAGAGGCCGTAGCCCCCGCCTCCGTGGTGAAGCGGCGGTTGCCCCTCGACGTCGACCACTTGCCCGGACCAGGGAACCGCCTGATCCGCGATCGCCTGCGCGCTGTCCGGATCGTTGGTCCGCAGGGTGGCAAGAAGATCCTCCCAGAAGACGACGCCCCAGCCATGCGTCGTTCCCGCTGGGTTTCGCTCGTGGACGACAATCTCATGGTTCGGGTTGCGCCGCTTCATCACGATCGCGAAATACAGTCCGGCAGGCCCCGCACCGACGCATGAGATCTTCATCAAGACTCTCCATCTCGCCTGATGCTTCCTGCATCATGACATAAGACGACTCGGCCAGACCGCATTCCGAAGGAGCGGCCACCGGTTCGTCGAAAGACTGCGCATCGAAACAAAGACCGAGAGCCGCCAGCCTGATGCAATCAGGTCGGATACGGCTCCAGGCCATGATTTTATGTGTAATCTTGCTGCCGCACTCGCGACGACAGGAGTTCTTTCTGCATGCAGCGCGAGCACCGGCGGTTTTTTGAAGGGTGCAGGAATGCTGACGAGCATCCTGCGCGACAGTTCAGTCGTGGCAGCGCGACGAAAGCCGGCGACGAGAGCTTGAGATGAACAACCAACGCGCGCAACGTCGATTATGGATGGTAGCCGTAACCCCAACGGGCCACGCTCGCCGCTTCGTGTGCCTGGATGGGCGTGACATCGCTCCCCAGCCAGATTGGGCGTCGGAGCTGCCTCCGGCCCACCGTCGCACCCGCGTTCGTTGATCGATGCTCGCCACAGGGCCGGACGCCAGCGCTGCGTGCATCGGCGGGTAACGATCGTGCCTCCACGTCGCGATCGGGTCCGAACGCCCTCTGCAGCCTCCCCTTGAACCCGAGCCCGATCTCGAACGAATCGTCCGAGCGGTCCCAGGCGATGAGGTCGGTCCGGTTCGAGGGGGCCGCGCCGGCACGATCACCACACGCGGGCTCGCGGCTGCAAAGACCGGATAGAGGGTGCATTTCGGCCAATGTGGTGACATATCCACGATCTCGGTGCGCCCGCCGGCCGCCGACAACCCGCTGCGCTGTCCGCGGCGGGACCGTTCCGGACCTCGTGAAGATCCCGCGATGAAGATCACCCAGGCCTTCACCTTCGAGGCGGCCCACCGCCTGCCGAACGTGCCGCAGACCCATCGCTGCCACCGCATGCACGGGCATTCCTACCGCGTGGAGCTGACGGTCTCCGGCGCGGTCGATCCGACGAGCGGTTGGGTGGTCGATTTCTACGACATCGAGAGCGCCTTCGCGCCGCTCCTGGAGCGGCTCGACCACCATTGCCTCAATGAGATCGAGGGGCTGGAGAATCCCACTGCCGAGCATATCGCGGCCTGGATCTGGCATCGCGCCAAGCCGGCGATTCCGGGGCTTTCCAGCGTGCGGATCTTCGAGACGCCCTATTCCTGGGCCGAGTACGAGGGCGACTGACCATGCCGGAGGACGCGGCCGTGGCGGGCGGTGAGGCCGGTGCGCTGGTGCTGTTCTCCGGCGGCCAGGATTCGGCGACCTGCCTCGCCTGGGCGCTCGATCGCTTCCCGCATGTAGAGACGCTCGGCTTCGATTACGGCCAGCGCCACCGGGTCGAACTCGACCGGCGCGCGGCCCTGCGGCAGGGCCTGACCGCCCTCGATCCGGCCTGGGGACGCCGGCTCGGGCCGGATCACACGCTGGCGCTCGCCGCGCTCGGCGAAATCTCCGACACGGCGCTGACCCGCGACAGCGCCATCGCGTTCGCCCGCGACGGCCTGCCCAACACCTTCGTGCCCGGCCGCAACCTCGCCTTCCTCACCTTCGCCGCCGCGCTCGCCTACCGCCGGGGCCTGCGCCACATCGTCGGCGGCATGTGCGAGACCGACTATTCCGGCTATCCCGATTGCCGCGACGACACGATCAAGGCGCTGCAGGTTGCGCTCAACCTCGGCATGGAGCGCCGCTTCGTGCTGCACACGCCCCTGATGTGGATCGACAAGGCGCAGACCTGGGCGCTGGCCGAGACCCTGGGCGGACGCGCGCTCGTGGATCTCGTCGTCGAGGAGAGCCATACCTGCTATCTCGGCGAGCGCGGGGCGCGCCACGAATGGGGCTATGGCTGCGGCACCTGCCCGGCCTGCGACCTGCGCGCCAAAGGATTTTCGCGTTATCTCGCCGCGCGAGCGGAATAGGAGGCTTCCCATGCGTGCCGACGCCTTCCTCGAGGCCGTGAAGGCCTTGCCCGTCGCCGATCTCGCGACCCTGGTGCCGAACGGGGGCGGCCTCGTCGTGGTCGCGCCCCACCCCGACGACGAAAGCCTCGGCTGCGGCGGGCTGATCGCGCAGGCCGTGCGAGAGGGCCGAACTGTCCGCGTCGTCATCGTCAGCAACGGCTGCGGCTCGCACCCGAATTCCAAGGCCTATCCGCACGACCGCCTGCGGGACTTGCGCGAGGCGGAGACCGTGGCGGCGATGGCCGAACTCGGGCTGAGTTCCGAGCATGTCCATTTCCTGCGCCTGCCCGATGGCGGCGTGCCGAGCGAGAGCGCAGACGCCGAGGCGGCGGCGGACCGGATCGCCGACATCGCCCGAGAGGCCGGGGCGAGCGCCCTGTTCGTGACCTGGCGGCACGATCCCCATTGCGACCACACCGCCTCGGCCGCCATCGCCGGTCTCGCCCAGGCCCGGCTTCCCGGTATCGCGGCCTATGCCTACCCGGTCTGGGGCTGGACCCTGCCGCCGGAGCGCGAGGTCGGGCCGGCCCCCGAAGGCTACCGCCTCGCGGTGGAGGACGAGCGTGCGGCCAAGCGGCGGGCGGTCGAGGCCCACGCCTCGCAGGTCTCCGGGCTGATCACGGACGATCCGTCCGGCTTTCAGTTGCAGACGGCGATGATCGACCGGCTCTGCGGCCCGCACGAGTGGTACATCGCGCTGCCCTGATCTCCTTCCGCTGAACCCTCTTCATCCGGGTTTCAGGTTGAGGCTGGCAGGACGGGTACGACCGTAAAGCTTGGCCCGGACCGGAATCCCCGTGAGCACCATCAGCGTCGTCACGCTCAACAAGGGGCGCGACGCCCATCTCGCCCGACTGATCGAAGGGCTCGCCCGCGGGCCGGCTCCCGCCGAATGCGTCGTAGTCCAGATGGGCCCGGCCCCCGAGCCGCTGCCGGCGACGCCGTTCCCGCTGCGGCCGATCGCTTTCCCGAGCGCCGGCCTGCCGCTCGCCGCCGCGCGCAATGCCGGCCGGGCTGCGGCCTCCGGCGACATCCTCGTCTTCCTCGACGTCGATTGCATTCCCCTCCGCCGGCCTCGTTCCGGCCCTGGCCTCGGCGGCGGCTGCGCATGACGGCCTCGTCTGCGGGCCGATCCGCTACCTACCCGCGGGCGCGGTGCAGGACGGCTGGCAGGAGGCCGACCTTCTGCAGGCCGGCCTCCTCCACCCGGCCCGGACGTTCCCGTCCAGCGGCGTGGCGGAGACACAGAATCCCGGCCTGTTCTGGTCGCTCGCCTTCGCGGTGCGCGCCTCGACCTATGACCGGCTCGGCGGCTTCGACGAGGGCTATGACGGCTACGGCGCCGAGGACACCGATCTCGCCTTTCGCGCGGCCGAGATCGGCGTGCCGGTGCTGCTGGCGGGCGCCCCGCCGGCCTTCCACCAGCACCACCTCTCCTGCGACCCGCCGCTCCAGCACTTCGCCGACATCATCCGCAACGCCCGCCGCTTCCGCGCCCGGCACGGGCTCTGGCCGATGGACGGCTGGCTCGACGCCTTCGCCCGGCTCGGCCTGATCGGCGAGAGCCGCGAGCCCGACATCACCCTCCTGCGCGGCCCGAGCCCGGAGGAGATCGCCGCCGCGCGCGTGCCGCCCGAGCGGCCGTTCTGAGCGGTTTTTGGGGGCGCGGATGCCGTCGATCCCCTTCACGCCCTTACCTTGAGAGGCACAAGCGAAGCGGCGGCCTCGAAGAGGCTCCGGGCGTCGCGCGGGATTTTCGCCGCCGGATGGCGGATCGGCCTCCCATCATGGATGACGCGCCGTCACAGTTTTGGCCGCGCTGCCCCCTGCCCGCCTCATGATCCTGCCAAGCAACATTCGTGGCGCAGCGTAGCATTGACGGCTCGCACGCACGTGTAGCGCCGATCATTCCGGCCCTATCTCTTGCGGTGTGGCGCGATGATCCGCCGCATCGCGTAAAAAGTTTTCGGCACTCGGCGCGAACTCTTCGAGATGCGGCTGGTTCTCCGGGGATCTCATCTCTCCTTTGAACCCAGGAGCCTCGATGACCGCCAAGCCCCCGCCCGTTCCGCCGGCCAACCGCTCCGACAAGGGGCCGGGAAGCGCCCCCGAGACCGCGACCACCCAGGGCCGAGCCTCGTCGCAGACGAAGGACCCGGACAAGATCGGCCAAGCGGGCAACTCGAAGATCAACACCACCCATCAGGGTCATCAGCAGGATCGCTGAATGAGCACCTCCAGCAAACATCCCAACGCCGACCGTCACCACGGCGGGCCGGGCAGCAGCCATCAGGACCGGTCGAAGCCCGCCGCCGAGCCGGATCACGGGCCGACACCGGGCAGCCCGACGAACAGCTCCAAGTCCGGCGTGTCCGGGGGCGGTGGCGAGCGCGACGCGCACCACGCCCATAGCGGCCCGGGCCATGCCCCCGACCGCACCGACCGCTCCCATTAACGGCGGCGCGCTGCACCGACATCGAGCGGAACGATCCGCTCCGCATCAGGAGAAGAACCGCTATGGACGAGAGCCGCAAGCACGATTCCCTGCGCGACTTCAACGCGAACGCCGACCGTAACGGGCAGGATTTCGGGCAGGACAGCCCCCTCGACGTCGCCCGCCCCGCCGATCTCCAGCGCGCCCTCCAGGAGGATCCGGGCGGGGAGGCCCAGGTGGCGCGCACGGCCTCCGACTTCGATCGGCGTGATTCGGTCGCGGGCGGCAGCATTGAGTCGGTTGAGGCCACGGAGGCGGAGACGCCGCCGGAGAACCTGCGCCGCATCAGCGACCCGAGCTATACGCCCAAGCGCTGATCGGCTCGACCCGGAAGGATGAAGGCGCGGCGGTTGGGCGATTGCCCGCCGCCGCGATCCTGTGTCTCGCGACCGTCGCGCCCGCGCCGGAGTGGCTCGTGAAACGCGCCGAGGCCGGTCCGGGGGTCAAGGCCTGAGCGCTCGTCAGCCGGCATCCCGGCATAGGGTCTCGATCGCGGCGGCTGTCCGCGCCAGCGCGTCGGGCTCGGCGAGGCGCCGAACCACGTCCGGATCGAGGGCGAGACCGCGGGCGACGAGGGGGGCCCAGGCCGCGGGGTCCGGCCAGCCGCGTTGGACGACGGCCGCGCCGAGCCGCTCCAGCGCCTCCGCCTTGGCGTCCTGCTCGTCATAGGCACGCGGCTCCGGTAGGCACAGGAAGCGCTTGCCGAGACCCGCCACGGCGGTGACGAGCCCGTCGCCGGCGCCCCCAATCACGAGGGAGGCCGGAGCGAGATGCGGGCGCACATCCGTGACCCAGCCGTGGAGATGCAGGTTTTTTCGGAGCCGCGCCCGCGCCGGTCACCGGCCCGAGGACGTGCCAAGCCCGGTCCGGGACGGCGTCGGCCGCCTGAACGAGCCTCTCCAGACGCCCGCCCTCGCCGCCACGTCCGAACACCATGACGATGCGCCCATCCTCCTCGGAGACCGCCCCCGCCGGAGCCCCCCCGAGAAAGCCGCCATAGACGGTCTTTTCACGTACCCAGGCCGGCACATCCCCGCCATCGAGTGCTTCGGGAAAGGGGGGCGAGCAGCCGCGAGGCGGCGCGGAACGCCTCCAGATGTGGCGGGTCCGTGCGGGTGCCGGACAGGCGCACCACGAGACTCGGCACTGAGAGGAGCCGGGCCAGCAGCGCCACCTCGGCTGAGACATCGACGACGATCAGCGCCGGGTCGTTCTCCGCCGCCCAGGCGGCGATCCGCCCCATCCGCGCGCGGATGCCCGGATGGTTCAGCGGCACGTAGTGGAAGCATTCCGGCCGCTGCCCCGCGCCGTCCTGACCGTCGAAGCTCCGGTCGAGGCGGTCGTCGGGCAGATCGAGGACGGGGCCCGGCGCGCCCGAGATGTCGAGGCCGGCAAAGCTGCCCATCAGCGTGCAGGGCCGCCCGAACGCGGCGAGCGCCCGCGCGAGCGCGATCGCCCGCTGCAGGTGCCCGGCGCCCTGATGATGGACGTAGTAGCCGACCGGACGCGTCATGCGAGCTCCGAGAAACGTGCGGCACGAGGCGGCAAGACCGCCAGGACGACAGGCCAGCTCTCAAGCCGCCTGATCGCGCTCCAAGGCCGCGGCGAGGTTTTCGAGGTCCGCCAGCGCTTCGTCGAGGCCGCATTCCGGCGCAGGGCCGCCCCGCGCGTCCAGGCGGGCATGGGCCCGCTCGACGAAGGCGATGTCGTTGGGGCAGGCGGCCGGGTCGATGGCAGCGAGGTCGTCCGCGTCGAGCCCGAGCGCGTGCAGGGCGGCTGGCGCAGCGCCCTCGCGATAGGCGCGGCGCAAAGCGGCCCGGCGCAGGATGATCCGCTGCCAGTGGGCGGCCACCGGCAGCCGGTAGGCCTCGCCCTCGCGCACGACGCGGGCACGGCGCAGCATCTCGGTTGCCATGCCGCCCTCGGCCCGTCCGGCGGTGCGAGCCGAGACGAGCACCGACACGGCGGGGCAGTGGCGCAGGCGCCCACCCGCCCGCTGGACCGCGGCGACCAGGGCGTTGTCCTCGCCGCGGGGCAGAGCCGGCAGACCGCCGACGGCGCGGTAGAGCGAGGCCCGGAGCGCGAGACTTCCGCCGGTATGGTCGCCATGGCGCGGCGCCGGGTCGTGGGGCGGCGGATCGAGGGCGTCTTCGAGCGCGCGCACACCCGACCAGTAGCGCTCGACCCGCGCGTGGAAGATGGCGAGCGCGGGGTCGGCCCCCTCTTCGTCGTCGATCACGAGCCGGCCGCCGACGATCTCGGCGTTCTCCAAGGCGCGCAGGTTCGCCGCGACCCAGCCGGGGGCGAGCCGCGCATCGGCATCGGTGGTGAGCAGTACGCCGTCCGGCGCGCCATCGCTCTCCAACCACTCGGCGCCCGCATCGAGGGCGCGGCGGCGGGCGGTGCCAACATGGGCCTCGGACGGGGCGAAGGTCGCCTCGATCAGGCGCAACGCCAGGGTGTCGAGCGCGCCCGAGCTTTCGAGCGCGCGCACCGCCTCGACCGTGCCGTCGGTGCAGTTGTTGCTGACGATCACGACCTTCAGGGGGGCAGCCGTCGAGAACCCCTCCTGCGCGGCGAGCGCCCGCAGCAGGCGCGGCAGGCGCTCGGCCTCGTTACGGGCCGGGATGCAGACGACGGCCGGGCTGGAGGGCGCGGGCATCGTGTCAGGCCGCCGGGCGTTCGAAGAGGGCAGCGCGGGAGCTCTGAGCCGGGGCCCCGGCCAACACCTCGCGGTAGAGCTCCTCGTAGCCGTCGGTCATCACCTGGGCGTCGTAGAGTGTCTCGGCTCGGCGGCGGCAGGCGCGGCGGTCGAGGCCGACGGCGCGCTGGATCGCACGGGCCAGGGCCGCCACGTCGTCGGCGGGGGCAAGCGCGCCGGAGAAGCGATCGACGATGTCGGGGATCGCGCCGCGGCCGAAGGCGGCGACCGGGGTGCCGCAGGCCAGCGCCTCGGCGACGACGAGGCCGAACGGTTCTTCCCAGCGCGGCGAGACGATGGCCGCCCGCGCGCCGCCGAGCTGGTGGGCCAGCTCCCGGTGGGAGAGATGGCCGACATAGGCCGCATCCGCTCCGAGACGCGGGGCGATCCACTCGTTCCAGTAGCGCGGGTTCGGCTGCGGGCCGGCAAAGCGCAGGGGGATCCCGGCGCGGCGCGCCGCGTCGATGGCCAGATGCGTGCCCTTCTCCGGCACGATCCGCCCGCTCCAGAACACGTAGCCCGCCGGGTCGGCCTTGGGGCTGAAGGCGAAGGTCGAGAGGTCGATGCCGTTGCCGATGACGCGGGCATCCGGCACCAGCGGCTGCCATTCCTGCGCCAGGGACGGCGAGACGGCGGCGAAGATCATGCCTGGCTTGGCCGCGCGTACGCCCTCGGCCAGCGATTCGAAGGGCGGTGTGTGCAGCGCCGTCGTCATCGGCACGGGGAGCGTATGGCTCGCCCGCAGCGGCAGGTCGTGCAGACTGTTGTTGTGCACGATGTCGAAACCGCCGCGCGCGACCGCTTCCATGATCCGCTCGTAGGCCGCGAGTTCGGCGCGCTCGATCCGCTCGCAGGCCACGGGATCGCCCAGGGCGTCGCCGGTCGGCGGGCAGACGGGGTTCGGCACCAGCGCCGGATCGGAGCCCTCCGAAGCGAAGAGCGTGACCCGGTGCCCCCTGGCGCGCAGCGCACCGGCCAAGTGATGCGTGTGCATCTCGAGGCCGCCCAGATAGGGCTGTCCAATCGGGAACTTGAGATGGGCGATGACGGCGATCTTCAAGGGCATTGTCCGACGTCGGTGGCGTAAGGGACCCTGGGATGGGTCCAACGGCCAGGCTTCCGGCCACACCATCGCCGTTCGTCTAGGAACGCCCGATGAACGAACCCTTCAGAAAATGGAGAGCTTGGGGAATAAAAGTGACGCAGGCCGCCAACCGGTCTCGGATCCGTGTGTGACGCCGCGAAGCGCCGCGACAGCCTCGTTCACGCAGCAACGTGCGCGTGAATTGTGCGCGGGAACGGTCTGACCCGCGGCACGATCGAGCCGGAGACCTATCGTCGACATCATGGCCAGTGCCGCGATGGGACGCTCTACATGGGTGTCAGCTCAAAGCTTCCGCGCCGTGCCTCAGCGCATCGGGACAGATTGAGTGAGGACTTCACGACCGGCGACAGCGCGAGTTGCTGGTCTGGCACGAACCATACGAGGCGATGAGCAACGCCATCGCCCGCGCGCATGACCGGCGCCGTCGCGCTTAAAATCGCCCTGCCGCGCGAGACGCAATGGCCGAGGACTACTCGTCCTCGCCGAATTTGTCGGCGAGCAGCGCCTCGATCGCGTCGAGGGCGGCGTCCGCGTCGCCGCCGACGGCGACCACGGCGATGGAGGTGCCCTTGGCCGCCCCCAGCGTCAGCAGGCCCATGATCGAGCGCCCACCGACGGTCTCGCCGCCGCGGGTCACGGTCACGGCGGCGGAGAAGCGCTCCACCGTCTGCACGAACTTGGCCGAGGCGCGGGCATGCAGGCCGCGGCGGTTGATGATCGGCAAGATCCGGACGAGGCCACCCTCGGGCACCTCCGGCTGCGGCTCGACCTCGCCGTCCACACTCTCTCCCATCGCCCCTGGCACTCCCTCCCCCGCCGCTTCGGTGCGGACCGGCGACGCGTCGAGGCGCGCCGTTCCGGATGCGGGACGACGTGGTTAAGCCGGGAGCGGGGCGAAGAAAAGGCCGTGCGGGGTGTGAGACCGGGCTACTTGCCCGCAAGAAGCTACTTGCCCGCAAGAACCCGCGAGGCGACGTTGATGTACTTGCGGCCCGCCTCCTGCGCGTGGAGCACGGCGTCGCCCAGGCTCTCGGCCTCGCGCACGCTGGCGAGCTTGATCAGCATCGGCAGATTGATCCCGGCGACCACCTCGACTTGGCCGCCGTTCATACATGACAAAGCGAGGTTCGACGGCGTGCCGCCGAACATGTCCGTGAGAACCACGACGCCCTGACCGGAGTTGACCCGACCGACGGCGGACATGATGTCGCCGCGGCGCAGCTCCATGTCGTCCTCCGGGCCGATCGTAATCGTCTCGACCTGCTTTTGAGGGCCGACGACATGCTCCAGGGCGGCCTTGAACTCGGTCGCTAACAGCCCGTGTGTGACGAGCACCATTCCAATCATCGAAGCGTGTTCCAACGCCCTGTGAGCGGAGACGCCATCTTGTGCAGCGCAAGGTGAAGCGCAAGCGGGTCGCGTCGTTTTGCGCGACACAACGGGCTCACCATGACACGGCCGCGGCAGCCGCGCTACACATCGCGGGCACCGCCGGGCACAAGAGCCGCCGGGTGCGTCCGCATTGCCACGCCGGCTCGAAGCGCCTCACGGATCAGGTATTCGTGGGGATGGCGCGGTTCAAGAGCGAGGCGGGGCAGCGCGACGCCGAGGAGCATGGCGGTCGCGGCGGTCTCGGGAAGGCGCTCGGCCTCCGCCACGAGATCGACCACGAGGCGCAGCACCGCGGCCGGTGCATGTGCCGACAGACGACGGAGGCCGAGGCCGCGGATCTCGATCAGGCCGGCGAGCGCCGGGTGGGGCCGGGCCACGAGGCGGCCGTGATGCGCCTCCAACCGGATGCGGTCGTCGCCGACGAGGCGGGCATGGCGAGCTTCCAGGAAGAAGCGGTCGAGAAGCGCGAGGCAGAGCGCGGACTTGCCCGACCCGGACGGCCCCCGGATCAGCACGCCGGCCTCGTCGAGGAGCACGCAGCTCGCGTAAACCGTCTCCTGCACCGTTTCCTGCGGCGGCTCGCTTTCCGGCGCAGCCTCCCCGCTCATGCGGCGAGGTCGTCGTCGCGGTAGCGATCGGCCCGGGGGGCTACGGGCAGGCGCACGATGAAGCGGGCGCCGCGCACCGTCGGGTGCCCCTCCTCGTCGGCCGGGCCTGGGCGGTTCTCCGCGCGGATCGAGCCGTGATGGGCCTGGATGATCTGCCGCGAGATCGACAGGCCGAGCCCAGAATTCTGGCCGAAGCCCTGTTCCGGCCGGTCGGTGTAGAAGCGCTCGAAGATCCGCTCCAGCGCGTGCTCGGGAATACCCGGCCCCTCGTCCTCGACCACGAACTCGACCTCGTTCTTGAGGCGGCGCAAAGCCACCCGCACCTTGGCGCCGGGCGGGGAGAACGAGCGGGCGTTGTCGAGCAGGTTGTTGACGACCTGTCCGAGGCGGCTGTCGTGGCCGATGATGCGGAACGGGTCCTCGATCTCGCCGCTCGGCCGCTCAATGTCGAACTGGATCACCGCGGCCTTGGCGCGGCGCCGCTCGTTCGCCACCGAGGTCACGGTGGTCAGGAGCTTGCCGAGATCGACCCGCCGCGCCTCGGCGCGGGCGAGCTCCGCGTCGAGGCGGGAGGCGTCGGAGATGTCGGAGATCAGCCGGTCGAGGCGCTTCACGTCGTGCTGGATGATCTGCATCAGCCGGCCGCGCGATTCGTCGGTCTTGGCCAGCGGCAGGGTCTCGACCGCGCTGCGGAGCGAAGTCAGCGGGTTCTTCAACTCGTGGCTGACATCGGCCGCGAAGCTCTCGATGGCATCGAGCCGCCGGTAGAGCGCCTGGGTCATGTCGCGCAGCGCGCCCGAGAGATGGCCGATCTCGTCGGTGCGGCTGGTGAAATCCGGGATCTCCTGGCGCGACTTGATGCCCCGGCGCACCCGCTCGGCGGCGTCGGCCAAGCGCCGCACCGGCCCGGCAATGGCGCCCGCCAGCAGAATCGACAGCACCAGCATCACGGCGGCCGCGACGAGGAACACCTGGAGCAGGCCGAAGCGCTCGGAGGCGATCACCCGGTCGATGTCGCCGCCCTGCGTCGAGACCATCAGCACGCCGCGCACGGAGCCCGCCCGCTGGATCGGCACCGCCACCGAGACGATGGTCTCGCCGCGCTCGTTGCGTCGGGAGATCGTGCCGCGCGAGCCCTTGAGCGCCGCCTGGACCTCGCGGAAGGCGCGCCCGTCCTGCGGGCCCGCTTCCTCCTGGGCCGAGCGCTCACTGACGACGAGGCCGAGGATGCGGGTGCCGACGAAGTCCCAGATCCGCTCCAGTACGTTGGGCTTGGGCGGCTTCACCACGGCCTCGCTGCGGCCGATGTCGCCGCGGGCGTAGAGCGTGCGGGTGTCGAACAGCAGGCTCCCCTCGCTGTCATAGACCCGGGCGCGGTTGCCCGTCGGGGTCACGAGGCGGCGCAGCAGCGGTGCGACCTTCTCGGGGTTGAGCGAGAAGGCGAGCGAGGCGGGATCGTCGTCGAACTCGCGGCCCTCGCCGGCCTGCTGCTGCAGGAGCTTGTCCGGATCGACGCGAATGGTGTCAGTGTCGACGGAGGCCTGGGCGGCGATGGCACCGGCGATGATGTCGCCCTGGATCAGCAGGCTCTGCACCCGCGCCTGGATCAGCCCCTGACGGAACTGGTTCAGGTAGAGGAAGCCGAACAGGAGGACGATCAACCCGACGAGGTTGAGCACCACGATTCGGCGCGTCAGGCTCGACGAGGCGCGCTGGCCGACCGCGTTCCAGAGGGCGCGCGGCCAGGTCAGCGGCGGGCGGGTGAGGGAGCCGACGAGCCGCGCGAGGACGCCGCGGCGGGCGTGGACCTCATCGGAATCGGGCTGGCGGGACAGGGGGGCGAGCATCGACGGACGGGACCGCGGGGGAATCGCCTCAACCCTCCTTGAACCGGTAGCCGACGCCGTAGAGCGTCTCGATCATGTCGAAGCTCTGGTCCGTCACCTTGAACTTCTTGCGCAGCCGCTTGATGTGGCTGTCGATGGTGCGGTCGTCGACATAGACCTGATCGTCGTAGGCCGCGTCCATCAGGGCGTTGCGGCTCTTCACGACGCCGGGGCGCTGGGCCAGCGCCTGGAGGATCAGGAACTCGGTGACCGTGAGGGTCACCGGCTCGCCCTTCCAGGTGCAGGTATGGCGCTCGGGGTCCATCATCAGCTGGCCGCGCTCGAGCGAGCGGGCGGCGGCGTCGGCCTCGCGGGCGGCCGCCCCCGGCGTGGCGTCCTTCGGGGCGAAGCGGCGCAGCACCGCCTTCACCCGCTCGACCAGCAGGCGCTGCGAGAACGGCTTATGGATGAAGTCGTCCGCACCCATCTTGAGCCCGAACAGCTCGTCGATCTCCTCGTCCTTCGAGGTGAGAAAGATCACGGGAAGGTCCGATTTCTGCCGCAGGCGTCTGAGAAGCTCCATTCCGTCCATGCGCGGCATCTTGATATCGAAGATGGCGAGATCGGGCGGGGAGTGACGCAGACCGTCCAGCGCCGAGGCGCCATCGGTGTAGGTCTGGATGCGGTAACCCTCGGTCTCCAGCGCGATCGAGACGGAGGTCAGGATGTTGCGGTCGTCGTCGACGAGGGCGATCGTGGGCATGCAGTTTCCCTGACTTGACGGCGCGCGCGCCGCCCCTGGCGCGTCCTTGGCGGGGCCCGCAACGGCGAGGCTCGGTACCCGCAAATCGGGGACCGCCAGCCGTGCGGAGGGTCTCGTCCTTTACGACCATCGTTCGAAAAAAGCGAGCGGCAGTCTAAGCTTGGCCGTGTCGGCAGGCCCGGACAAGGGGTCTGCAGGGGCGTTTTTGCGTGGACGGCTTCGGCAATCGCCTCGCTCCTCAGCATGAGGAGCGTCGTGGACATCCGCGCCGGCCGGCCAAAACAGCTTTGGCGGACGGCAGGGCGGACAACGCGCCGCGCCCGTCCGTGCCGCGGACCCTTCTGCACCGGCCGCGTGCCGCGCTATGCTCCGACCCGAAACTGGGGAGGAATGCTTTCATGGCCAACGATGCGATGCCGCCCGCGGGGGAACGGCGCCGGCCGGCCGAACCGTTGCCCGCCTCGGAAGCTCCGTTCGACGCGATCGGGCTTGCCCGGCATCTTCTGCGCAGCGTGCGATCGGGCGCGCTCGCCACGATCGACGCGGCCGACGGCACCCCCTTCGCCTCCCTCGTCACCCTCGCCACCGACAGCGACGGCACGCCGGTGATGCTGCTCTCGCGTCTCTCGGCGCATACGCGCAACCTTGATCACGACCCGCGCGCCTCGCTGCTGTTCTCGGTGGGCGGCAAGGGCGATCCACTGGCCCATCCGCGCCTGACGGTGACGGGCCGCGCCGCGCGCTGCGACGAGCCGCGGATCCGCGAGCGCTTCCTGGCCCGCCACCCGAAGGCGAAGCTCTACGCCGACTTCCCCGATTTCGGCTTCTTCACCCTCGCCCCCACGGCCGGCCACCTGAACGGCGGCTTTGCCAAGGCGGCGACCCTGACGCCGCAGGAACTGCTCCTCGACCTGGCCGGCGCCGAGGCCATCGTCGCGGGCGAGCGCGGCGCCGTCGAGCACATGAACGCGGATCACGCCGACGCGCTCGCCCTCTACGCCGCGGGCGCCGGCGAGCCCGGTAGCGGCTGGCGGCTCACCGGGCTCGACCCGGAGGGGCTCGACCTGATGGCCGGCGAGCGCACGGCGCGGGTGCCCTACCCCGAGCCGGTGCGCGACATGGGCGCCTTGCGCAAGAGCCTCGTGGCAATGGCGGCCGCAGCGCGGGCCGGCTCCGCGGCGAAGGCCGCACCCGGTCCCGACGTGCCGACCTGAATCCGTTCGGCGGGCACGCGGCGCCAACAACGGTAAGCGCGCGGCGCACCCCCGCCTTGGCGTGCGTGCCCGCCGCTGCTATCTCCGCCCCGGACAATCCCGACAAACCTGCCGTGCGCCGCGTCAGCCCCGCGACGGGACCGCCGTGCCGGAGACCCCGATGACCACCCGCACCATCGACAACATCCGCAACTTCTCGATCGTCGCGCATATCGACCACGGCAAGTCGACGCTCGCCGACCGGCTGATTCAGACGACCGGTACCGTGGCGCTGCGCGACATGAGCGAGCAGATGCTCGACTCGATGGATATCGAGAAAGAGCGCGGCATCACCATCAAGGCCCAGACCGTGCGGCTGGAATACCGCGCGGAGGATGGCAAGGATTACATCCTCAACCTGATGGACACGCCCGGCCACGTCGATTTCGCCTACGAGGTGTCGCGCTCGCTCGCCGCCTGCGAGGGCTCGCTGCTGGTGGTCGATGCCTCCCAGGGCGTCGAGGCGCAGACGCTCGCCAACGTCTACCAGGCGCT
Organism: Methylorubrum extorquens; assembly: GCA_900234795.1. Classification (NCBI taxonomy): domain Bacteria; kingdom Pseudomonadati; phylum Pseudomonadota; class Alphaproteobacteria; order Hyphomicrobiales; family Methylobacteriaceae; genus Methylorubrum; species Methylorubrum extorquens. Next base: position 4,601,543 of record LT962688.1, on the reverse strand, counting down.
CGATGCCAACCACGAGATCGTGCCCGTCCTCAACAAGGTCGATCTGCCGGCCGCCGAGCCGGACCGGGTCAAGGAGCAGATCGAGGAGGTGATCGGCCTCGACGCCTCCGAGGCCGTGCCGATCTCGGCCAAGACCGGCCTGAACATCGAGGCGGTGCTGGAAGCCATCGTCAAGCGCCTGCCGGCGCCGAAGGGTGACCGTGAGGCGCCGCTCAAGGCCCTGCTGGTCGATAGCTGGTACGACGTCTATCTCGGCGTCGTCGTGCTCGTGCGCATCATCGACGGCGTGCTCAAGAAGGGCATGACCATCCGCATGATGGGCGCGGACGCCGCCTACGGCGTCGATCGCATCGGCGTGTTCCGCCCGAAGATGGCCGATATCGGCGAACTCGGCCCCGGCGAGGTCGGCTTCTTCACCGGTTCGATCAAGGAGGTGGCCGACACCCGCGTCGGCGACACCATCACCGAGGACAAGCGCCAGACCACGCAGATGCTCGCGGGCTTCAAGGAGGTTCAGGCGGTCGTGTTCTGCGGCCTGTTCCCCGTGGACGCCGCCGATTTCGAATCGCTCCGTGGCGCCATGGGCAAGCTGCGCCTGAACGACGCCTCGTTCTCCTACGAGATGGAAACCTCGGCCGCGCTCGGCTTCGGCTTCCGCTGCGGCTTCCTCGGGCTGCTCCACCTCGAGATCATCCAGGAGCGCCTGGAGCGCGAGTTCAACCTCGACCTGATCTCGACCGCGCCGTCGGTCGTCTACCGCCTGCTGATGCGCGACGGCGAGCTCAAGGAGCTGCACAACCCGGCCGACATGCCCGATCCGATGAAGATCGAGACGGTCGAGGAGCCGTGGATCCGCGCCACCATCCTCACGCCCGACGAGTATCTCGGCGGCGTGCTGAAGCTGTGCCAGGACCGGCGCGGCATCCAGATCGACCTGAACTACGTCGGCAAGCGCGCCATGGTCGTCTACGACCTGCCGCTCAACGAGGTGGTGTTCGATTTCTACGACCGCCTGAAGTCGATCTCGAAGGGCTACGCCTCGTTCGACTACCACGTCTCGGATTACCGCGAGGGCGACCTCGTGAAGATGTCGATCCTGGTGAACGCCGAGCCGGTCGATGCACTCTCGATGCTCGTCCACCGCACCCGCGCCGAGTCGCGCGGCCGGGCGATGTGCGAGAAGCTGAAGGACCTGATCCCCCGCCACCTGTTCCAGATCCCGGTCCAGGCGGCGATCGGCGGCAAGATCATCGCCCGCGAGACCATCCGGGCGCTGTCCAAGGACGTGACCGCCAAGTGCTACGGCGGCGACATCTCGCGCAAGCGCAAGCTTCTGGACAAGCAGAAGGAAGGCAAGAAGCGCATGCGCCAGTTCGGCCGCGTGGAGATCCCGCAGGAGGCCTTCATCGCCGCGCTGAAGATGGACGACTGACGGGCTCGCCTCCTTTCCTCGCCGTCGCGAGGCGGGGCCGAAACGATCCGGGCTCCTCTCTCCGGAGACGTCGCGCGATGGGTTCGCTTCACCGCCTCGCGGCCACGGCGAGGACGCCACACGAGCAACAATCGAAAAAAATCCCGCCTGCGCGTAAAATCAGTGCCGTTGTTTCATTTGTAAGAAACTGATCCCGTCATACCCCGGTCAAGCCGCCACGGTAACGGCGTAATTCGGGAGCTTCGGTTGCGCGCAAGCGAAAGCCGAATCAACCGGCGCGCAGCGCGCCCGTCGTGACATCGAGGCGCTGGGTCGAAGCGGAACGGGACGACGATGGGCGGGGCGCACGACGACAACCTGACGCCGCACAGGATGCGGCTGCGCACGCAACTTCTCGTTGCCTGCGTGCTGGGGGCAGGCGCGGCGGCCGCCCTCTGGTACGGCCGCCCGAAGGAAGTCGATGCCGCCGTGCCGATGCCGGCCGCCGTGACGGCCACCGCACCGGGGCGCTTCGTGCTCACCGAGAGCCAGCTTGCCACCGTCACCACCGTGGCGGTCGAGCAGCGGCTGTTCTACGAGGACATCGCCACCGAGGGGAAGATCAGCGTCGACGAGTACCGCGCGACGCCCGTCTTCTCACCCTATGCCGGCCGGGTCATCACCATCTTCGCCCGCTCCGGCGAGCGGGTGAGGCAGGGCGACAAGCTGTTCTCGCTCCAGGCCAACGAGATGGTCCAGGCGCAGAACGACTTCCTCGCGGCGCTGAACGTGCTCAACAAGACGCGCTCGCAGCTCTCCTACGCCACCAACACCGAGAAGCGCTTGCACGACCTCTACGATTCCCGCGTGACCACGCTGAAGGAATTGCAGACCGCGCAGAACGACCTCACGACGGCGCAGAACGACGCCAAGACGGCAGAGGTCGGCCTGGAGGCGGTGCGCAACCGCCTGCGCATCCTTGGGCTCGCCGACGACGACATGAAGGCGCTCCAGACCAAGGGCGCAATCAACCCCGAGACGACGATCAACGCGCCGCTCTCCGGCACCGTGATCCAGCGCAAGATCGGCCCGGGCCAGTACATCAACACCGGCGGCTCCGACCCCTCCTACCTCATCGGCGATCTCGGCCGGGTCTGGATCGTCGCGCAGTTGCGCGAGACCGATGCGGCCAAGGTCGATCTCGGCGAGCGCATCCGCTTCCGGGTGCTCGCCTACCCGAACCAGACCTTCGAGAGCCGCATCAACTACATCGGCGCCTCGGTCGATCCCGCCACCCGCCGCATCGTCGTGCGCGCCGAGGTCGACAATCCCAAGGGGCTCTTGAAGCCCGAGATGTATGCCAGCGTCCACATCATCAACGAGCGCGAGACCGTCTCCCGCGCCGTGCCGCGCCAATCGGTGATCTTCGAGGGCGACAAGGCGCGGGTCTGGGTGCTCGGCGCCGGCAACGCCGTCGAGAGCCGCGCGGTCAAGACCGGCTTCCTCGACGGCAACGACATCGAGGTCACGGAAGGGCTCGCGCTCGGCGAGCGGGTGATCTCGAAGGGCGCCCTGTTCATCGACGGCATGACCGACCAGCCCGGCTGAGAGCCCGGCCCACCGCTTCCCGCGAAAACAAGCATTCCGAGCCGGGGCCGTCCCCGGCCGCGCCCGACGGCGCGAGGTTGGAACCGCCCCCATGAACGGCATCGTCGCGCTCGCGCTCCGGCAACGGCCCCTCGTCATCCTCGCTTTCGTGCTGTTCGTGGTCGGCGGCTTGGCCGCCTTCCAGAACCTCAACATCGAGGCCTATCCCGACCCGACCCCGCCGATGGTCGATGTCGTGACCCAGACCGACGGCCTCTCGGCCGAGGAGATCGAGCGCTACGTCACGATCCCGATCGAGCGGATCACCTCGGGCATGCCGAACCTCAAACAGGTTCGCACCATCTCGCTCTACGGCCTGTCCGACGTGAAGCTGCAGTTCGGCTTCGAGTTCGACTACCTCCAGGCCGAGCAGCAGGTCTTGAACCGCCTGCAGCAGCTCGATCCGCTGCCGGCCGGCGCCAAGCCCACCATCTCGCCGATCAGCCCGATCGGCGAGATCTTCCGCTACAAGCTCACGGCGCCGCCGGGCTACAGCGTGCTCGACCTGCGCACGCTCCAGGAATGGGTGCTGAAGAAGCGCTTCCGCGCGGTGCCCGGCGTGATCGACGCTATCGGCTGGGGCGGCAAGACCAAGACCATCGAGCTCTCGGTCGATCTCGACCGGCTGATGGCCTACGGCCTCTCCCTCGCCAATGTCGTCAAGACCCTCAACGACAGCAACCTCAATGTCGGCGGCAACCGCGTCGCCATCGGCGGCCAGTCGGCGGTGGTGCGCGCGGTCGGCCTGATCCGCGACATCGACGACATCAACGGCACGGTGCTGACTCAGGTCGGCGGCGCGCCGGTGCTGGTCAAGGACGTGGCCACCGTCACGATCGGCCACCAGCCGCGGCTCGGCATCGCCGGGATGAACGACGAGGACGACATCGTCCAGGGCATCGTCCTGATGCGCCGCGGCGAGAAGTCGACGCCCTCGATCGAAGCCGTGAAAGTGGAGGTCGCCAAGATCGAGGCCGCCGGCATCCTGCCGCCGGGCGTGAAGATCGAGCGCATCTACGACCGCGCCGACCTGATCGCGGTCACCACCCACACCGTGCTGCACAACATGGTGGTGGGCATCCTGCTGATCCTCGCGATCCAGTGGCTGTTCCTCGGCAACCTGCGCTCGGCGCTCATCGTCGTGGCGACGATCCCGTTCGCCTTGTTCTTCGCCGTCGTCATCCTCGTGGCGCGCGACGAATCCGCCAACCTGCTCTCGGTCGGCGCGCTCGATTTCGGCCTCATCGTCGACGGCACCGTCATCATGGTCGAGGCGATCTTCCGGCGCCTGTCGGGCCACGGCATCCCCGGCTACCCGCCGCCGGGGCTCGACGCGCAATCGGGGCGCATCGCGCTCGCGGCCAGCGATGTCAGCCGCTCGATCTTCTTTGCCGCGGCGATCATCGTCACCGGCTTCCTGCCGCTCTTCACGCTCACCGGCGTCGAGGGCCACATCTTCGGGCCGATGGCGACGACCTATGCCTACGCCCTGCTCGGCGGCCTCATCGCCACCTTCACCGTCACGCCCGCGCTCGCCGCCTACCTTCTCCCCGCGCATATCGAGGAGAAGGAGACGATCCTCGTGCGCGCCCTCGACTGGATGTACCGCCCGGCGGTGCGCGCGGCGCTCGGCGCCCGGCTCGTTACCGTGGCCTGCGTCGCGCTGATCGCGGTCGGCGTCGGGCTGGCGGCGCGCAATCTCGGCTCGGAGTTCCTGCCGAAACTCGAAGAGGGCAATCTCTGGGTCCGCGCCACCATGCCGGCGACGATCTCGCTGCGGGAGAGCAACGGCTACGTCAACGAGATGCGCAAGATCATCGCCTCGCTGCCCGAGGTTGAGCGCGTGGTCTCGCAGCACGGGCGCCCGGACGACGGCACCGATGCGGCCGGCTTCTTCAACGCCGAGTTCTTCGCGCCGATGAAGCCGCTCGAACAGTGGCGCCCCGGCGTGGACAAGGAGACGCTCACCGAGGAGATGCTGCACAAGCTCCAGGCCGCCTTCCCCGGCGTCGATTTCAACCTGTCGCAATACCTTCAGGACAACGTCGCCGAGGCGGTCTCCGGCATCAAGGGCGAGAACTCGTTCAAGATCTTCGGCAACGACCTGCAGAAGCTCACCGACAGCGCGAAAAGCGTGATGAAGGTGCTCTCCACGGTCCGCGGCGTCGAGGATCTGGCGGTGTTCCAGTCGCTCGGCCAGCCGACCATCGAGATCGACGTGGACCGGGTGCGCGCCGCCCGCTACGGCCTGACGCCGGGCGACATCAACACCACGGTGCGCACCGCCATTGGCGGCGACTCGGCCGGCGACCTCTACGATCCCGGCTCCGAGCGGCACTACCCGATCATGGTGCGCCTCCAGCCCCAGTTCCGCCAGAGCATCGAGGCGATCGCCAACCTGCGCATCGCCGGCCAGAGCCCGGCCAACGGTGCGCCCGTGCAGTTCCCCCTGAGCGCTGTGGCGCGGGTCGAGCTCGTCTCCGGCCCCGCCTACATCTACCGCGAGGCGCAGGAGCGCTACCTGCCGGTGAAGTTCTCCGTGCGCGGACGCGACCTCGGCAGCACCATCGAGGAGGCGCGCGCCCGCGTCGCCAACGAGGTGACGCTGCCGCCGGGCTATCGGCTGGAGCTGGTCGGCGAGTTCAACAACATGAAGGGCGCGATCGCCCGCCTCTCCGTGACCGTGCCGATCGCGGTCGGCATCATCGCGATCCTGCTGTTCATGAACTTCTCGTCCGTGGTGGATTCGCTGCTCGCGCTCAGCGTGATCCCGATGGCGATGGCCGGCGGCATCCTGGCGCTCTCGCTGACCGGCACCTCGTTCAGCGTCTCGGCGGCGATCGGCTTCATCGCGCTGCTCGGCATCGCGGTGATGGACGGCATCATCGTGCTGTCCTTCTACAACGATCTCCTGGCTGCCGGCGTGCAGCGCGTGCCGGCGATGCTGCGCACCTGCTACACGCAGATGCGCCCCGTGGTGATGACCTGCGTCGTGGCCGGCGTCGGCTTGCTGCCCGCAGCCTTCTCCACCGGCGTCGGCTCGCAGGTGCAGAAGCCGCTGGCGCTGGTGGTGGTGGGCGGCATGGCGCTGGCCCCCCTGCTGATCCTGCTCGTGCTGCCGGTGCTGATCCTCACCTTCTCGCGGCGCAAGCCCGCCGCGCATTCCGAGGCCTCGGACCGGGTCGCAGCCGCGCAGGCGCATTCGCCCGCAGAGGCGCATTGAGGGGCGTCAGCGCCCCTCGTACGAGATCCGCCGAGTTGCTTCCCTATAAGCGGATTATCGCCTGTCGCTCGGGCGCCGCACGGGCTTGTTGAGACGGCTGACCGCTTTGACCGAGCGGTAAGCCGTCTCACCCCCACAGCATCGCCCGCCCGCTCAGGGTCACCTTGCGCACCGGCTGGCCCGGATGCGCGATCCGCTCGTACAGGGGCGCATCGCCTGGGCACCGATTGCGGCGACCAGCTGCTCGGTCACCGTGGGGCCGGGCTCGAAGCCCAACAAAAAGCGGCGCGCCTTGGGGGCGCGCCGGCTGAGGTAACTCGCGGTCTCAGGAACGAGTCGTTGTACTTTATCCAATATACCAGAGTGTGTCTGTGCTCTTCCGGTGACAGATCCCTTCCTGCTCACACTTTTGTGAGAAACAGGTGACACCGGCAGGTACGCGTCACCGCTTCGCCAGGGCGTCGGCGAAGGCGACGATGCGGTTGCGGGCGTAGGTCGGCACGCCGGCGCTGATCGAGGTGCCGGTGTTGAACGAGGAATTGCCCATCAGCACCTGCACCGGCAGCAGGTTCTTCAGCACCGGCACGCGGGCATATTCCTGCTTGCGCTCCAGCACGTCGGCCTTGATGGCCAGCGCCATGTAGGTCGTCACCACGGTCCGGTTCGGATCGTCGGGGGCCGGCTGCATCACCGCCAGGAACTTGCCGAAGCGCAGGATCTGGTTGACCCAGAAGATCGTCTGTTCGAGCCCGCCCGCCACGGGCGTGTCGATCTTCGTGAGCGCCGCGAGACCCGCCGCCTCGGCCGGTGGCAGCACCCGCAGCTCGCTCTGGAACGAGACGAACTCCGCGACCTTCTTCGAGCTGCCGAGTTCGAGCTTGTTGGCGAGCTTCACGCCCAGCGGCAGCTTGCCCTCGAGATCGTAGCGCGACTCGATGCACACGCCGCCCGCCCCGCACCAGGGCCGGTCAGGGCGCTTGGCAAAGGCAGCGGCCGGGTCCTTGGTCGGCGTCACCTCCGCCGGTTCGAGCCGCTTGTGGCGGATCACCGGGTCCATCTTGGCCAGGAAGTCGAGATTGGCGAAGGCCGACAGGTCGATGGCGGAGGGCGGCTTGGCCACGACGAAGCGGCCTTCCGCAACATAGACCTTCAGGGTCTCGTGGCGCGGCTTGGCGACGCCGTTCACCGTCTGGGTGTAGTCGGGCTCGGTATAGCCGGGCCAGGGGCTCAGCGCCGCGGCCTCCGCAGCCCGTGCCTTCCGCCACGCCTCGAAGGCGATCAGCCCGCTCTCCGGATTGGTCGAAGCTGCCTCGCGGTGGTCGCTGAACAGCACCGTGCCGGGCTTGAGGCTCGCGGCGTCGCCGGGCGTCAGGGCTGGCACGTCCTTGACCCGGTCGGAGACCAGGGCAGCGGGTTTCGGGAGATCCTTGGGGGGATCTTTCGCCACCTCCTGCGCCTGGGCCGGCACGGCCAGCGCGAGCGCGACGACAAGGGCGGCCGGAAACTGCCTGGGCAAAGCGGACCTCGAAGGAGTCGATGAGGGGGGCGTCGGAGAGCGCGGCTTCAGTAGCCCGGGTCGTCGCCGAACAGGTAGTCGGGATCGCGGCGGCGCTGGCGCGTGCGGGTGTCGCCTTCGTCGTCGAAGGGCGACCCGAACGGCACCGGGTTGACCTGCCCGTAGCGGTCGCGGCCGGGCCAAGCCTGCGGCTCCTCCCGGCGGTCGCGGCGTAGGCCCCAAGGGTCGGCTGTCCGGCCGGAATCGGTCTCGGCGCTGCGCCGTTGCGCGAACGGGTCTTCGGTGGTCCGGCGCCCGCCCGGCAGGTTGCCGAAGAGGTCGCCGGCCACGTCCGCCCCGTCCTCGGCGTTGGCGTAATCGCCATCCTCGGCATCGGGACGCATGGCGTAGAGCGTGTCGCGGGGCACCAGCGCGTATTGCGTGTCGGCGACCTGCCCCCCCTTGAGGCGGAAATGCTCGATGAAGCCGCCGCCCGCGACGCGCTGGCCGCTCCTCGGCTCGATCGGCAGGTCGGCGATCAGCGCCTTCGCTTCCGGAGAGGGGGGCGCCAGCGGCGTGCGGGCCACGCCGTTGGCCCAGGCCGCCTGGAAGATCGCCCGCGCGATCGGCACCGAGACGTGGCCACCGGTCTGGCCGCGGCCGAGCGTGCGTCGCACGCCGTCGGCGTTGTCGTAGCCGGCCCAGACCACCACGGTGATCTCGTTCGAGAAGCCGGCAAACCACGCGTCGTTCTCGTTCTCCGACGTACCGGTCTTGCCGGCCACATAGGCCGAGATGCCCGAGAGCACGGCCGCGGTGCCGTGCTGGGTCACGCCCTGGAGTATGGTCTTGAGCTGGTAGAATGCGACCCGGTCGGCCGAGCCGATCCGCACCGGCGCCTTGTCGGGATGGCGGTAGAGTGGTTTGCCGTCACGCTCGACCGCTTCCAGAGCGTAGGCGCTCGGGCGCGCGCCCTCATTGGCGATGGCCGCGTAGAAGCTCGCCAGATCGATCATCCGCACCGGCTGAGCGCCGAGCACGAAGGGATAGTAGCGTTCGCACTCGGCGTAGAGCTGGGCCTCCAGCGCGATGTCGCAGACCCTTTGCAGGCTGTCGGGCGCCTTGGCCGCGATGCCGCCCTGAAGCAGGCGGGCGGTGACGAGATTCTTGGAGAATTCGAGCCCGCGCCGGATCGTCGTCGCCCCGGAGCCGCCGCCGTCGTAATTCTTGGGCGACCAGGAATCGCCGACCCCACCGATCGGCGGCAGGGTCACGGCGGAATCCATCACCAGGGTGTTGGGCTGGAGCCCGGCATTCAGCGCGGCGAGGTAGGTCAGCGGCTTCAGGGTCGAGCCCGGCTGGCGCACGGCCTGCGTCACCCGGTTGAGCTGGCTCAGCGGATAGGAGAAGCCCCCGCTCATCGCCAGGATCTTGCCCGTGCGGTTCTCCAAGACGATGGCCGCGCCCTGGACGGTGGGGCGCACGCGCAGCTCGGCGCGGAGGCTGCCCTTGCCCTCGCGCAGGCGCACCCGGACGGCATCGTACACTTGAAGCTTTCCGCGCGCGGGGCCGGGCTCCAGACTCGCGACCCGGCCGTCGGGCAGGCCGACTTTGGTGCCGTTCTTGCCCGTCTGGAGCACCACCGCGAGCGGCCAGCGCACGTCGTAGAGCGGCGGCCGGGTGGAGGCGAGCGCGCGCTGCCAAGCGGGCTGGACGGTGGGCTTGGCCGGCGCCTTCGCGGCCCCCTTGTCCGCCCCCTTGGCTGTCTTGGCACCCTTCTTCGCCTCGGGCGCGGGCGCTGGCTCGGCGGCGGGCTCCGGCGCGGGCGCGGCGGCCTCGATGCGCTTGATCGCCTCGGACAGGTTCAGTTCCGGCCCCTCGTAGCGGGCGCGGCCGGTGCCGCGCTCGTAGGCCGCCAGACCTTCCTGCAGCGCCGCTTCGAGCGCGCTTTGCAGGCCGGCATTCACCGTGGCGCGCACGGTGTAGCTCGCGTTGGTGAGCGTTTCGAGCCCGGCGAAGGTGCGCGTCTCGCGCGCCACGTGATCGACGAGGTAGAAGCCGGAATCCTGGCGCGCGGCATCCGGCGGCTTGATGCCGAGATCGGAGGCCAGCGCCGCATTCATCTGCGCTTCTGTGATCGTGCCCTCTTCCTTCATCCGGCTCAGCACGTAGGCGCGCCGCTCCCGTGCCCGCTCCGGGTACTTGTCGGGGCTGTAATAGTTCGGGCCCTTCGGCAGGCCGGCGAGCAGGGCGGCCTCCGGCAGCGTCAGCGCGCCGACCGACTTCCCGAACCAAGAGCGCGCCGCCATCTCGATGCCGTAGGCGCCGCGGCCGAGATAGATCCCATTGAGGTAGAGCCCGAGGATCTGCGGCTTGGTCTGGAGCCGCTCCAGCCGCGAGGCCACGATCATCTCGCGGATCTTGCGCTCGTAGGTGACGTCGTCGCCGACCGAGAGGTTCTTGACCACCTGCTGCGTGATGGTCGAGCCGCCGGCCGGCCGCCCCGGCGAGGCGAGGTTGCCAACGAAGGCACGGATCACCCCGCGCTCGTCGATGCCGTGGTGCTGGTAGAAGCGCTTGTCCTCGGCCGCGACGAAGGCCTTTTGCACGAGGTCGGGCACGCCCTCGATCGGCACGACGAGGCGGCGCCCATGCGTCTCGAAGGTCTCGGAATAGGGCTTGCCCGCCGCATCCAGGATGACGCTGGCGCTGGGAAGCTTGATGTCGCGCAGGGCCTCGGCCGAGGGCAGATCCTTCACGGCGTTGTTGTAGAAGGCGATCACCGCCGCCGCCTCGAAAGGCGAATTGGCCGGGTTCTCGCCCTTGCAGAATTGTTTGTAGCTCGTGTTCAGCTCGGCGATGTCGAGCCCGTGCAGGATCTTGGGCGCGTTGTCGCCCGCCACCGCGCTCGGATCCTCCATGGCGGTGGAGATCAGCTCATCGAGATTGATATCCTCGATGTCGAAGGACTTGCGCATGTGGGCGCAGCCGTCGCGCAGGATCGCCACGACCTGCCCGCCATCCTTGGCCGGGTCGAACTGGGTCCGCACCGCGTCGGGCCGCGTCGTGACCTGGGACAGGGTCAGCGCGGTCGCGAACAGCTTGATCAGGATGGCGTTCATCGAGCGGTTGAGGTCCCCGGCCGGCACGCAACGAAGAGCGTACCAGGACCGATCAAGCAGCGCACAACGCGGCTGATTTATGGACAGGCTCGCCCGGACGCCACGGGGCGGGGATGCGCCGCCGTCGGGTGTGGACGCCAGCCCCTCCAACGAAAAAGGGGCGACCGCTTCGCGCGATCGCCCCCGAAACCCACCCGCCTGCGACGACCGATGCCGATCAGCGCAGGAGCTGGAGAATGCCCTGCTGGGCCTGGTTGGCGAGCGACAGCGCCGAGATGCCCAGCGACTGACGGGTCGAGAGCGCCTGGGAGTTCGCCGCCTCCTCGTTGAGGTCGGCGTTGGTCAGGTTCGAGGCGCCGGTATCGAGGATGTTGACGAGCCGCTTGGTGAAGTCCTGCCGGTTCTGCACCACGGAGAGGTTAGAGCCGAAGGTCGAGCTCGCCGAGCGCAGGGTGTCGGAGCCTGCCGTCAGCTTGGTCAGCGTGCCCTTGATGTCGGTGTCGAGCAGGAAGTTGCCCTGGCCGTTCGCCGTCGCACCCGAGTTGCCGGTGATCGAGGTCAGGCTCAGGCCGTCGGCCGTCAGATCCTTGCCCTGGACGTCGAGATTGGCGGTGTCGCGCTCGTTGAAGGTAATGTGCAGCTTGTTCGAGGGGTCACTGTTACTGATCAGATTCACGCCGTTGAAGCTCGAATCCTTGGCCAGCTGCGTAATCTGGATCAACAGGCTGTTGTACTGTTCGGCCAGCTTCGCACGCGTCTCCACGCCTGAGATGGTCAGGTTGGCGCTATTGCTCGCGACTGTGTTGCCGGTGCCGTACTTGTCGGCCGTGGCGGTACCCGTGCCGGCGGCAAAGCCCAGCGCCGTCTGGCCGGTCGTGGTCGCGAACTCGACCGCCGAACTGGCGTTCAGCACGATCTTCTTGCCGGTCGTGTCCTTGGAGAACATCGTCGAGCCGGCCGCCGTGTTGAGCGCGGTGATGGCTGCATCGATCGTCGAGCTGGTCGCGATCGTCGCCGTCTTGGTCGCGCCGTTGACGAAGAAGTTGACGGTCGTCGACGTCGTGGTGCTGGCGGCGAAGTCGCTGGCCGCGGTGCCGGTCGTCGTGATCTGCGTCGACAGCGCCTGGTTGGCGGTGGACTTGGCCGAGTCGATCAGCTTCTGGATCGAGGTGATGCCCTGGTTGGCCGCCTGGATCGTCTGGATGCCGTTCGAGATCGAGTCGAGCAACGAATTGAGATCGCCCGATCGACTGTTGAAAGACTGCGCCGTGAAGAAGTTGACCGGATTGTCGAGGGCCGACGAGACCTTCAATCCCGTTGCCAGCCGGTTCTGGGTCGTGGCCGTCAGAGCCGAGGTGTCCTGCAGCGAGAGCAGGTTCTGACGAGTGGCGGCGGAAAGCGTGACGCTTGAAGACATGGGTAACAACCCCGTTCAGATCGATACCGATCCGGCATTAGGGTTAATTCACCACGCCCAGGGTTTCTTTAGCGTTAACGATCTCTTCTCGGCCAGATAATTTTCGAGTTTGGAATGAGGAGACGGTCGGAACAACGTCCCGACCGTCTCTTTTGCTGGCGTGCTACGTCTCAGAGACCGCGATCAGCGCAGGAGCTGAAGGATGCTCTGCTGCGCCTGGTTGGCGAGAGAGAGCGCCGAGATGCCCAGGGACTGACGGGTCGAGAGCGCCTGGGAGTTGGCCGCTTCCAGGTTGAGGTCGGCGTTGGTCAGGTTCGCCGCACCGGTATCGAGCACGTTGATCAGGTTCTTCGAGAAGCTCTGACGGTTCTGCACCACGGAGAGGTTCGAGCCGAAGGTCGAGCTCGCCGTACGCAGGGTATCGGAGCCTGAAGTCAGCTTGGTCAGCGTGCCCTTGATGTCGGTGTCGAGCAGGAAGTTGCCCTGCCCGTTCGCCGTCGCACCCGAGTTGCCGGTGATCGAGGTCAGCTTAAGGCCGTCGGCCGTCAGATCCTGACCCTGGACGTCGAGGTTCGAGGTGTCCTTCTCGTTGAAGGCGATGTGCAGCTTGTTCGAGGCAGCACCGTTGCTGATCAGATTCGTGCCGTTGAAGCTCGAATCCTTGGCGAGCTGCGTGATCTGGGTCAGCAGGCTGTTGTACTGTTCGGCAAGCTTGGCGCGCGTCTCCACGCCTGAGATGGTCAGGTTGGCGCTGTTGCCCGCAACCGTGTTGCCGGTGCCGTACTTGTCGGCCGTGGCGGTACCCGTGCCGGCGTCAAAGCCCAGCGCCGTCTGGCCGGCCGTGGTCGCGAACTCGACCGCCGCGCTGGCGTTCAGGACGATCTTCTTGCCGGACGTGTCCTTGGAGAACATCGTCGAGCCGGCCGCGGTGTTGAGCGAGGTGATGGCCGCGTCGATCGTCGAGCTACTGGCGATGGTCGCCGTCTTGGTCGCGCCGTTGACGAAGAAGTTGACGGTCGTCGCCGACGTGGTGCTGGCGGCAAAATCGCTGGCTGCAGTGCCGGTCGTGGTGATCTGCGTCGACAGCGCCTGGTTGGCGGTGGACTTGGCCGAGTCGATCAGCTTCTGGATCGAGGTGATGCCCTGGTTGGCCGCCTGGATCGCCTGGACGCCGTTCGAGATGCCGTCGAGCAGGCCACCCAGATCGGTCGAGCGGTTCGACAGGTTCTGCGCGGTGAAGAAGTTGACGGGGCTATCGAGGGCGGAGGAAACCTTGAGGCCGGTGGCAAGGCGGTTCTGGGTGGTGGCCGTCAGGGCCGAGGTGTCCTGCAGCGAGAGCAGGTTCTGACGGGTGGCGGACGAAAGCGTGATGCCGGAGGACATGGGGGCGATCCTTGTGGGTCTTGATACCGCCTTTTTGGCGACACCCTGACACTCCACCCCGCGCCTTGCCGAGACCTTAATCCAACCGTCCGATTCCGTCGCTTTCGCCCGTCAAACGCAAGCATCGCGCAAAGCCTTGCCTTCGTGGTTAAGAGAACATCACGACCTTTGCTTCGCTTCGTCCCACCAAGGAACTGTCCACCATGGCCCTGCGCATCGAGCTCAAGCCCCAGGAGCGGCTGATCATCAACGGCGCGCTGATCCGCAACGGCGACCGCCGCTCGACCTTCGTGATCGAGAACCAGTGCAAATTCCTGCGCGAGAGCGAGATCATCACCGAGACCGAGGCCGACACCGCGGCCAAGCGGCTCTGCGTGACGCTCCAGTTCATCTATCTCGCCGACAACCCGCCGGAAGCCGAGGATCTGTTCGTGCGCCAAGCCACGGAGATCATGAAGGCGTCGCCGAGCATGGCGCCCTACATCCTCGCGATTCAGGACGAACTCTCGGCGCGCCAGTATCACCGCGCGATCAAGCGCGGGCGCGAGTTGATCGCCTACGAGCGCCAGCTCCTCGACCATCTCGAGGCGAGCCGGGATGCGGATGCGCATCAGGGCTGAGCGGCCGAGGCCGGCGCGGGAGCCCGAAGCCTCATCCTGAAACGAGGATCCAGGACGACGCTTTCGCTGGGCCGGGGATCGCCCGGCCCCTTGCGGCCTCACACGATGCCGCTCTTCTCGTAGGGCCAGGGCTTGCCGAGATGGGCCGCGACCCGGGCGGCATCGGAGCCCACCGCCTCGACCGCCGCCTGCACCTGCTCCGCCGGCACCTCGAACCGGCGCGCCCAGTAGGCGCGGTCCCGCGGGGCGTCGAGAACCACCTGGGCGGGATCGCCGCTCACCGCATGTCCGACGTCGGACGCTTCCTGCACCATGCCCTTGTCCTCCCGATCGCGCCCGCACGAAGAAGCGGGCCAAAGGGGCAAACCGGCGGGCGGGGCAGTATGGTTCCGCTGACGGTCGTCCGCTCATGCCTCGCGCGGGGCCGCCGCCGGCCGCAGGCGTGCCGGCGCGGCCGGTGCCGGTGCGATGTGGAAGGCGGCCGGGCGCCGGAACAGGAAGTCCAGGCGGGTGCCGCGCACCAGCCGCTCGAAGGCCAGTGGCACCGTCACCGCCGCCACGGTGACGACGAGGCTCGCGAGCCCGATATCGAGGGCGAGATCGGGCTGGGCGTCGTTGAACCGGACGATCAGGGTGCGGGTGAGCGCCATCGGCAGGAAGAAGCCGAGATAGATCACGATCGAGCGCTCGCCGCAGGCGCGCAGCGCCGCGGTGACGGGGCCGCCCGCACGGGTCATCAGCCCGGTAAAGGCGACGATGGCGAGCGCGCCGACCGTGCCGAGCCCGAGGCTGACCACCGGCAGGCGCGCGAGCGTCGGCAACGCCTCGATTCCCGTCGGCGTGAACACGAACACGGCCTCCAGCACGGCCCAGAGGGCGAGACCCGCGAGCGCGAGGCCGGCCCGCTCGCGCACCCGATCGGCGAAGCGGAAGATCCACTCGGCGAAGAGGTAGCCGCCCAGGAAGTAGACGTAGCGCTCGCAGAACTCGTCCAGGAGTTCCGGCAGGCCGCTCGTCGGCAGGATCTGCAGCACGGCCGCCGCGACCAGCAGCAGGGCCGGCGGCACCCGGCGGTGGAGCAGCTTCGTCACCACCGAGAACACCGCGAGCAGGTAGACGAACCACAACGTCGAGTAGGGCACCACCAGCGCCTCCGCGAGGTGCAGGCCGAAGGCGGCGAGTTTCTCCGCGCTCCCGTCCGCTCCGCCGACGATCGAGCCGGCCTTGAACAGCGACTGGATCACCACCCACAGCCCGTAGAAATAGGCGAAGTGGACCACGCGCCGGTCCGCGAACAGCCGCCAGTCGCGGTCGATCACCCGGCCGAGGAAGAGCCCCGAGAGCAGGAAGAAGTCGGGGATCCGGAACGGTTTGGCGAATTCGACGACCGTATGCAGGAAGCCCTCGCCGCCCAGGGCCTCGCCGGTGCCGAGCGTCGAGTGCATCATCACGACGAGAATGATGCAAAGGCCCTTGGCGACATCGACCCAGGCGAGCCGGGCGGCCTCTTCGGGAAGCGGGCGGAGGGGGGCGGGTGGCCGCGGTGGACGCTATGGAGGGCGCTGCGGTCATGGCGGGCGGACCTGGTGCGGGCGGGATCGAGCCGCAATGGTGGCGCCGAAGCGTTAAGCGCCCGCGATCACGGCCCGGCGATCTCGCCATGCGGTTAATACCGCAGCAACACGGCCGGACATTTCCCACCGGTTGCCACGCCCTCGGCTGAAACGCCGTATTCGCCCCCGGCAAACCTGCGGATGCAGTAACACGCAGAGTTCGTTCACCATCCGGCCGGGTCGCCGTCGCGGCGCAACGCTTTCATCAGGCTCTGCAAGCAGTGTTCCGGCCGAAGAGCAAGAGGACGGGTGGGGGGGGAAGTCATGCACATCGTGTCGGGCAGCGAGGGCGAGCAGACCGTCCAACTTTCGGAGATTCTCGGCGCCCTGAGCCACGCCCTCGATCTGACGGAGGGCCAACCCGTCGGGCATTGCGTGCGCGCGACCTGGATCGGCTTCCATATCGGCCGGCAGATGGGCCTGCCCGAACTGCAGCTCTGGGAACTCTACCATACCGTGATGCTGAAGGATCTCGGCTGCTCCAGCAATGCTGCGCGCATCTGTGAACTCTACCTGTCGGACGATCTGAGCTTCAAACGCGATTTCAAGACGGTCAGCGACAGCCTGCCGAAGGTTCTGGGCTTCGTCTTCTCGCATACGGGCCTCAAGGCCGGCTTGGCCGACCGTTTCCGGGCGGTGCTCAACATCCTGCAGAACGGGGGTACAATCGTCGACGAACTGATCCAGACCCGGTGTCAGCGCGGCGCCGAGATCGCCCGGCAGTTACGCTTCCCGGCCAGCGTCTGCGAAGCCATCCACGCCCTCGACGAGCACTGGAACGGCGGCGGCCGGCCCGATCGGCTCGCCGGCCCCGCGATCCCGCTCTATGCCCGCGTGGCGCTGCTCGCCCAGGTGGTCGATGTCTTCCACGCCTCAGCCGACCGCGCGGCGGCGCTGGCCGAGGTGCAAGCCCGCGCCGGCACGTGGTTCGATCCGCAGATCGTGGCTTGCTTCGAGGCGGCCGCGGCCGCCCCCGGCTTTTGGGAGACTCTGGCCTCCGACGGGGTCGAGGCGGCGGTGTTCGCGCTGGCGCCCCGCAGCCCGATCGTGGTGGACGAAGACTACCTCGACGACATCGCCCGCGCCTTCGCGCAGATCATCGATGCCAAGAGCCCGTTCACCTCGGGCCATTCGGAGCGCGTCGCGGTCTATGCCGACATGGTCGCGGCCGAACTCGGCTACACGCCGGAGCGCCGACGCTGGTTGAAGCGGGCCGCGCTGCTGCACGATGTCGGCAAGCTCGGGGTCTCGAACGCCATCCTCGACAAGAACGGCAAGCTGGACGAGGCCGAGTGGCAGGACATGCGCAACCACGCCTCGATGTCGGAGACGATCCTGACACGGGTGGCCGCCTTCCACGAGATCGCCCGGATCGGGGGCGGCCATCACGAGCGGCTCGACGGAAGGGGCTATCCCCGCGGGCTGAAGGGCGAGGCGATCGCGCCCGAGACACGGATCGTCTCGGTCGCCGACGTGTTCGACGCCCTGACCGCCGACCGGCCTTACCGGAAGGCCATGCCCGTGGAGAAGGCGCTGGCGATCATGCGCGGCGATGTCGGCACCGCCTTCGATCCGGACTGCTTCGCGGCGCTGGAACGCGCCATCGCCGGGCTCGACGTGGAATTGGCGCAGGCGCACGAGGCGGCATAGGGCGAAACGCACGGCTCATCCGAGATTACTGGCGAGATCACTCGCGAAGTCACACGGGTACCCCGCCGGAGCGTCGGAGCCGGCGATGCCCGCTCGGCCGAGTGAGTCTCCCCCTACCGCCGCACGCCCCCGTCGCCGCGTCGGTCGCGGGTCTTGCGAGTCGGGGCGTGGAAATCGTCGGGCTTGCCGCGCACCCAGTCGAGGAAGCGGGCGATTTCGGGATCGGCGCGGAGCGCCTCGACCTCGGCGAGCCGCCGGGCGATCTCGGCCTCGCTGTAGCGGGCATGGATCGCCGAGTGGCAGATCTGATGGAGCCGCACCGTCGCCCCATGGGCCCCGCCCTTCATCTTCGGCGTGAGGTGATGCAGGCTTTGGCGTGCATGGGCCGGAATCGGCCGCTCGCAGAGCGGGCAGACCGGCGTGGCCGCCGGCTTCGGTCCGTGCGTCTCGGGATCCGCGTCGCGCCAGCGACGGGCGCGCCGCCCCACCACCCCGTGTCTCCGTTCAGTGGCCCGGTCGTGCCGGGCGCCAGGGAAACGGACGGGAAGCCGCACGGCTCCCGCCGGGGCCCCGCGTCACGTGCGCCGCCTTGATCGCGCGCAGCGCCTTGTTGCGGCAAACGGTGCAGGCTACGCCCGGAGCTCAGACGGCGATACGGGTGGGCGGCATGAAGCGGACAACCATCGATTCCAAGCTCTCCGTGGCTGGCCAGCCGAGCCTTGCGGAGATCGAGGCGCTCGGGGCCGAGGGCGTGCGCCTCCTCATCAACAACCGCCCCGACGGCGAGGAGCCGGGCCAGCCCGGCGCGGCGGCCGAGCGCGCGGCGGCGGAGGCGGCGGGCCTGCGCTACCTCGATCTGCCGGTGACCGGCCCCACCCTCACCCGCGAGGCGGTGGAGCGCTTCCACGCGGCGGTCGAGGCGGCACCGGGCCCGGTCGTCGCCCATTGCCGCAGCGGCACGCGCTCGCTGACGCTCTGGGTGATCGGCGAAGTGCTCGCCGGACGCCTGGGCCGGGACGAGGTGGCGGCCTACGGTGCCCGCCACGGCTACGACCTCTCGGGCGCCGAGCGCTGGCTCGACGCGAATGCGGGCTGAGTGACGAGCCTCGTCCCGAAAGGTGGTTGCAGGCTTTCGGAACGATGCGGAATCTGAAAACGGAGAGCGGCGTCCTCGACCTGACATCCAGGGCGACGCTCTGGCGACGCTCTAGCGACGCTCTCTTGCGCTACGCCCCCGGCATGGTGAGGATCAGCGGACCGTTGCGCGTGGCGACGGCGGTGTGCTCGTACTGGACCGTGAGGGCGCGCGGCCGGCTGTAGAGGGTCCAGGGATCGTCGCCGTCCTCGGCGAAATCCGCGCCCAGCGACAGGAACGGCTCGACGGTCAACACCATGCCGTCGCGCATGATCCGGCGCTCGGACGGATCGGGCCAGGTCGCGATCTCGGTCGGCTCCTCGTGCAGCGACAGGCCCACGCCGTGGCTCGCGAGGTTGCGCACCAGCGTGTAGCCGTTCTTGTGCGCGAAGGTGCCCACCGCCCGGCCTATCCCTGAGAGCGGCTTGCCGGCGCCGACCTGACGCAGGCCCGCCCACATCGCCCGGCGCCCGTCCTTGCACAGCCGCTCGACCGCGCGCGTCACCGGCGGCACGGCGAAGGACGCGCCCGTATCGGCAAAGTAGCCGTCCCGCTCCGCCGAGACGTCGATATTGACCAAATCCCCCGGCGCGATCCGGCGCGCGCCAGGGATGCCGTGGGCGATCTCCTCGTTGACGCTGATGCAGGTCGCGCCGGGAAAGGCGTAGACCGCCTCCGGCGCCGAGCGCGCGCCGGCCGCCTCCAGGAAGGCCCGCCCGACGTCATCGAGTTCGCGCGTGGTCATGCCCGGTTCGATCGCCCGGCCCATCGCGGCCAGCGTATCGGCCACGATGCGGCCGATCTGCTTCAGCCCTGCCAACTCGTCGTCGTTCGACACCGTCATGTCGCGTCCTTTCGCACGGTCGGGGTCCGGCATCCCCGTCCCGGCCTTCGCGAGAACCCTAAGCTTCCGCCGGACGGTTCTGCCATCTTCGGGCGATTCCGCGAAGCCATCGGTGTGGCGCGGACCGTCGCTATGCCTGCATGAGAGCGGGCGGTTCCCAAGTTGAAATGCGAGAGGGCACGCCGCGTCGCTCGAACCGGGACACAGCGGCCCCTTCGATTGCGCAAGGGACCACTGGAAACGCCGTGAAAGGTTCCTGGCGCAGAATCCGAGACACCCGCAGATGTCGCTTCCCGCATCCAATCCTGATGCCGGGGCCCATGAACTCAGAATCGAGCAAGCGGCGTCCCGAGCGGCGGGATCGCCGCTATCAACCCCCACCGAGCAACTCGGATACGCACATCATCCGCAAACGATCCAACGGACCTGAAGACGGACACTTGCGAATTGGCTTCATGATCCGGCCCTCGATTACGAGGCGGGGAACAGGCAGCTCTAAGTTGCGTTGCACAACCGATGGGACGCGTGTGCCCGGCCCGATCCGGCCGCCGCGCCGCCATCCCTGACCTTGCCCGACTGTGCCCAACCTTGCCGGAGGAGCGTGAGATGGCTGGAACGTCCGAGACATCCGGTGCAACCCATCCGCCCGGCTTGCCGCCGACCGGATCGGACCGCCTCGACGCGATGAGCGCCGTCCTGGCCCGCAACTGGTGGCTCGTGGCCCTGCGCGGGGCGCTGGCCATCCTGTTCGGAGCGATCGCTTTCGTGGCGCCGGGGGCCTTCGTGCTCTCGCTGGTGCTGTTCTTCGCGGCCTACATGCTGGTCGACGGCTTCTTCGGCATCGCCGCGGCGGTGCGGGCGGCACGGCAACACGAGCGCTGGGGCTTCCTACTGCTCGAGGGCCTGCTCGACATCGTGGTCGGTGTCGCGGCGTTTCTCGTGCCGGCCGCCGCCGTCTGGGCCTTCGTGCTTCTCGTGGCTGCCTGGGCGCTGCTCTCGGGCGGGCTGATGATCGCGGCGGCCTTCCGCCTCCATCCGCATTACGGGCGCTGGTGGCTGGGTCTCGGCGGCGCCGTCTCGGTGCTGTTCGGGATCGCGCTTCTGATCAATCCCGGCATGTCGGCTTTGGTGCTGACGTGGTGGCTCGGCGCCTACGCGGTGGCCTTCGGCGTGATGCTGCTGATCCTCGGCTTCCGCCTGCGCTCCCATCACACGGCGACGGCGCGGCCGCTCTCCGAGAGCGGCCACGCCAGAACCTCAAGCTAAACGGTGTCCGGCCCGCCTGAGGCGGGCCGGATCGTCACTGGCCGGCAATCGCCGGCCCCGCGGCGCTGTTGCGCCGAACGAGGACGCGGTTCGGAACCTGTTCCCCCTTATCCGGCCGCCAGAGCGGCACGAGGAAGCGCAGCCAGGCGCGCGTCTCCTCGCCGCCGAGGTTACGCTGGGCGATGTCGCGGGTGACGAAGGATTGGACCGTGAACTTGTCGAACGCGTAGGCGACGAGCGGGCCCATGGCGACCTGTCCGCCAGGCCGGTAGCCCCGCCGGTTCGTCGGCAGGTCGGTCGAGCCGAAGGCGACGGCACCGAACGACCATTTGCCGAACCGCTTGGTCGCGGTCAGGTCGAGGTTCAGGTAGTCGGAATAGTGCACGTTGGTCGGCGAATTCTCTGCCAGCATCGTGCCGTAATGGAGGTTGGCCGTCACGTTCCAGCCATCGCCGACATAGCTGATCGCGAAGCGCTGAGCGATCGAGGCCGACCGGAGTGCCAGGAGCGTGTCACTGGGCCAGAAGCCGCCGAGGAAGTAGCTGACGCCGAGGTTGTCGTTGATCTTCCAGGCGATCTGGGCCGTCGTCAGCGGTTGATAGAGGCCTGCCTGCCATGGACCGCCCTGCGGGCTGGCCGCGTTGAACGGAAACGACTGAAGGAACCGCAACTGTCCGCCTAGCACCTTCCAGGGCGTCGCCCAGAGGAAGACGACGAGGTTGTTGTTGCCCTGGTTGTCCCGCGGCTGCGTGCTGCGCTCGGCGAAGCTGGTCGTGAGGGCCATCTGGACGCCCTCCGGAACCTGCCAGCCCGTCGGAAGGCCGACGGTGATGCCGGGCAAGGCGGCGGAGCGGGCCAGGGCCGAGGAAGAGGCCCCAGCCAGGCAAGCGCCCGCTACGCAAACAGACGTGACGACCTGTGCGGCGCGGCGCACTTTCTGTCCGAATTTCAAGTCGATTCCCCCGGAACTCGCGCCTGAACCGCCGTCCTCGACTCGGCACGCTTTGCTCGTTGAGCCACCTTCATGGAGGGTCGACCCAGGGGGGAGAAGCCGAGCTTCAGCTGATCAATTGATAAAACTCGAGACTTGTTACAATTTTAATCCAAAAACAACAGACTAAAAATATCTGCAGTCCGTCAAAAAAAGCGGGATTAAAAATCGTCTTCGTACAAATCCACATTTGAAGCCGGTTGGGAGCGCCACCGCCGAAGTAGATGCCGGCCCGGTATCAAGCACAGCCTCACGAACCGGGCCGCAAAATGTCGCCGATGCGAACCGGCCCAGCGTCAGCGCCGGATCGGGCGTTTGGGGAGGTCCGGACTCGGTCAGGCCATCAGCGCCCGCGCGGTGTCGGCATCGGCCAGCGGGCGCCCGAGCAGGCGGGCACCCTCCGCAGCGCGGCGGATCTGGGCGGCATTGCTCTCGGCTGGGCGGCCGTCGGGCGCGAGCAGGCTGTTCTCGAAGCCGACGCGCACATGCCCGCCGAGGCCCGCCGCGACGAGGGCGCAGGCATTCTCCCGCGGGCCGAAGGCGCAGATCGACCAGAGCGGCACCCCCTCCCCTGCCTCTGCGAGGAAGGGCAGCAGGTCGGCAGGCCGCGAGACCTGTCCGGGCGTGTAGCGGCCCAGCACGAAGAGCGGGAAATCCCCGCCCTCGCCGAGCACGCCGCGGCTTTTGAGATCGGCGTAGCGGGCGACCTCGGCCGGTTCGTAGAGAATGATCTGGAGGAGGACGCGCTCGCGCCGCGCCCAGGCGAAGAACGCGGCCGCCGCGGTCTCGGCCCCGGCATCCGGCACGATCTCGCGCAGAGCCAGCGACACCGCTTCGGGGCGGGTCGCGCGCACCACCGCCATCTGCTCCGGGGCTTCGTAGCGCCCGGCGGCCTCCGAGGTGATCTGGATGACGAGGCGATCCCCGACCTCGGCGCGGATCGCGGCGGTGACCGCGCGATAGGCCTGCGCGTCGAGGAGGTGGCGGCCTTGCGCGTCGCGGACATGGACGTGGATCAGGGCGGCACCCGCTTCCGCTATCTCGGCGGCGGTGCGGGCGATCTCGCTTTCCGTGATCGGCAGGGCCGGATGGTCGGCCTTGCTGCGGGTGGCGCCGTTGGGGGCGTTGGCGAGGATGAGCGGCGGCCAGCCGGAATCGTGCATCATGGGCTCGGTCTCGTGTTCGAAGGACATCAGTCGCCCGCGCTCAAGCCGAGACGCCGCATGCGGTCGGAGAGCGTCTTGCGCGGCAGGCCGAGCGTCCGCGCCGCTTCGGCGATGCGCTGGCCGGAGGCCTTGAGCGCATCCTCGATCACGAGGCGCTCCACCCGGTCGAGCAGGGCGTCGAGGCTTGGCGCCGCGCCGGGGCCGCCGGCGAGGTCCGGGCTGAGGAAGCCGAGGACGTAGCGCTCGGCGGCGTTCTTGAGTTCGCGCACATTGCCCGGCCAATCGGCGAGCATCAGCGAGCGGCGCAGGGACGGCGGCACCTCGATCACTGGGCGCTGGTACTTCACCGCCGCCTGGACGAGAAAGCGCTCGAACAGCAGCGGGATGTCCTCGCGACGCTCGCGCAAGGGGGGGAGGGTCAGCGTCACCACGTTGAGGCGAAAGAACAGGTCGCGGCGGAAGCGGCCCGCCTCCGAGAGTGCGTCGAGATCCTCCTTCGTGGCCGCCACCACCCGCAGATCGACCGGCACGCTGGTGTTGGAGCCGAGCCGTTCCACGCGCCGCTCCTGCAGCACGCGCAGGAGCTTCACCTGGAGCGCCAGCGGCATGCTCTCGACCTCGTCGAGGAACAGCGTGCCGCCGCTCGCATGCTCGACCTTGCCGATGCGGCGCTTGCCCGCCCCGGTGAAGGCGCCGGCCTCGTGGCCGAACATCTCGCTCTCGAACATGCTCTCGGGGATGGCGCCGCAATTGATCGCCACGAAGGGTTTCGCCGCCCGCGCGCCGCCCTCGTGCAGGGCGCGGGCGACCTGCTCTTTGCCTGCCCCGGTTTCGCCGAGCACCAGCACGTCGGCGGCGGCCGAACTGAGCGAGGCGATGTCGTCGCGCAGCCGCCGCAGGGCCGGCGACTGGCCGACGAGGCAGCGCTCCACCGCGCTGCCCGGCGCGTCGCCGCGATCGAGGGCATCGCGCAGGCGGCGATTCTCCATCACCAGCGCCCGCTTCTCGAGGGCGCGACGGACCACCTCGACGAAGGCATCGTTGACGAACGGCTTCTCGATGAAATGGTAGGCGCCCTCGCGCATGGCGGCGACCGCCATGGCGATGTCGCCGTGGCCGGTGACGAGCACCACCGGTAATTCGGGGTCGCGGCGGCGGATGTCGGCGAGGAGTTCGAGCCCGTCGCGGCCCGGAAGACGCACGTCGCTCACGACGATGCCGGAAAAGCCGCGCCCGATAGCCGGCAGCGCCGCCTCGGCGCTGGAAAAGGCCTCGACCGCGATGCCGGCAAGCTGCAGCGCCTGCTCCATGGCAAGCCGAACCATCTCCTCGTCGTCGATCAGCACGACCCGCGCCGGGGCTGGCTCGGCCTCAGGAAACATGTCGCATCCTCTCCGGCGGGAGCGTGTCCGCGTCCTGCTTGAGCGCGTCCTTGGCCACCTCCATCACGAGGTCGAAGGCGAGACCGCCGCCGGGCATCGGCCGGGGCTGGAGGTTCGCCCCGAATTCGCGGGCGATGGCGAGCGAGATCGGCAGGCCGAGGCCCAGCCCTTCCCCTGCCGGCTTGGTGGTGAAGAACGGCTCGAACAGGCGCGCCAGCGCCGCCGCGTCGAGGCCCGGCCCGTTATCCTCGACGCTGAGCACGACCTGCCCCTCCCCGGCCCAGGCGCGCACCGCGACCTCCGCCCCAGGGCGCCCCTTTACCGCATCGAGGGCATTGCCGACGAGGTTGACCAGCACCTGCGACAGGCGGATCGGCTCGAACACCACCCATCGCGCCGCCGGGTCGAGATCGGTCGTCACCCGTGCCCCCGCGTCGCGGATGCGGGACGAGAGGATCGCGAGGCTCTCCGAGACCGCCACGCCGACATCGACCGCGACCCGCTCCGTCCCCGAGCGGCGGGAGAAGCTGCGCAACTGTCCGGTGATCTTGCCGAGCCGGTCCACCAGGGAGACGATCCGGGTCAGGTTGGCGGCAGCCTCCGCCTCCCGGCCCTGGCGCAGGAAGGCGGAGGCATTGTCGGCCAACCCCCGCATGGCGGCGAGCGGCTGGTTGAGTTCGTGGGTGATGCCCGCCGCCATCTGGCCGAGGGTCGCCATCTTCGCCGCCTGGACCAGCTCCCCTTGCGTCTCGCGCAAGTCGCCCTCGGCGCGGGTCCGCTCCTCGATCTCACCCGCGAGCTTGAGGTTGGCCGCGCTGAGATCGGCGGTCCGGGCCGCGACCGCGGCCTCCAGCGCCCGCTGCGCCGCGCGGTTCTCGCGCACCCGCCGCAGGTGCTGGCGCCCGTAGAGGCCGATCAGGCCGAGCACGACCAGCGCCAGGATCGCGCCGACCCGGGCGCTGCGCCCGGCGATGGCCACCGGCGCGGCATCGGCGAAGAGGAGCAGCGTCCAGCCATAGGCCGGCAAGCTCGCCTCCTCGAACAGCGCGGGGGTCTGCGGCGCGGCCTCCGACCGGCTGACCAGGGGCACGCCGCCGACGGTCTCCGTCCGGCCGAAATCGATCGGGGCATAATCGTCGCGCCCATACTGGCGTGTCCGCTCCATGCCGGCGCGGGCGGCGGCGTCGAGCGCCTTCGTCGCCCGGAACTTGAGAGCCGGATCGGAGGCGAGAAAGACGATGCCGTTCTCGTCGGCCACCAGCACGCGATCGGTACCTTCGCGCCAGATCGTCTCCAGCGGGTCGAGGCTGACCTTGGTCGCCACCACGCCGCGCACCGTGCCGTCGACGACGACGGGGGCGCTAATGAAGTAGCCGGGCACGCCGGTCAGCGTCCCGATGGCGTAGAAGCGTCCGGTGCGCCCGCCGCGCGCTTCCGTGAAGTAGGGACGATAGGAGAAGTCCTGGCCGACATAGGTCTGGGGCGTATCCCAGTTCGAGGCGGCGATGGTCAGGCCGGACGGGATCAGCAGGTAGACGACACCCGCCCCCGCCTCGCGGCTCAGCCGTTGGAGATAGGCGTTGACGGTCGCGACCTGCGCCGGATCGTCGGGAGCGGCGAGCAACGACCGCACCCGCGGATCGAGGGCGGCGGCGGCGGGCAGGAAGCCGAACCGCTCGATGGCGCCCTCCAGGCTCTGGGCGTAGATCTCCGCCCGCTGCCGGGCATCGCCCGCGAGGCTTTCGGCCACGCGGGCCTCCGTCACCTCCCCCGCCTTGAGCACGGCGAGGATGGCCGCGACCGCCAGCGCGGCGAGGAGGAGGACTCGCGCGGCGGTGGCGCGGGGGATGGGCATCACTCTCATGGTCCGGAGGAGGCTTTCGTCACCGCCATCGTATCCGGTGAGCGATCAGATGCGATGTCCGGTTGATCAGACGGGCGCCGCAGCTCCCCCCTCTCCATGCTGTGCGGGGAGAGGCCCGCAGGCACCCTGCCGTGCCTGCGGGAAGCGGAGGCGAGAGCCAGAGCGGTGGTGAGGGGGCTTGTACGGAAGGGGCTCATCCGTCGAAGCCCCCTCACCCTCGCCTGCCGGCTCGCTCAGCCGACGACAGGGTCGGCCGAGCCCTCTCCCCGCGCGGCGGGGAGAGGGGATCCGCGATCTCCGAAGTGATGATCCGGAAACGATATGAGAACCTAACACGGGAGCGCCGCGGGCCGAAGAAAGCCGTGGCGGCGATCCTCAATCCGTCGTCAGCCCCTTCAACTCCACCTGCTCGAACCGGTGCTGCTCGGCGGTGACGAGGGCGGAGAGGTCGCGCTTCAGGGCGTTGAAGGCGGCCGAGGCGCTGTCGCGCGGGCGCGGCAGCTCGACCCGCAGGTCGCGCTTGATCGTGCCGGGACGGTAGGTCAGCACGACGATGCGGTCGGCGAGATAGATCGATTCCTCGATCGAGTGCGTGACGAACACGATTGTCTTGCCCGTCGCCGCCCAGATCCGCAGCAGCTCGTCTTGAAGCGAGCGGCGGGTCAGGGCGTCGAGCGCGCCGAACGGCTCGTCCATGAGCATCACCGGGCTGTCCAGCGCCAGCACGCGGGCGATCGCCACGCGCTGGCGCATGCCGCCGGACAGGTCCTTGGGAAAGCGGTCGCGGAACTCGGCGAGCTTGAGCATGTCGAGGAGCTCGGCCACCCGCGCCTGGATCGCGCCGCGGGACATGCCCTTGATCTCCAGACCAAAGGCGATGTTCTGCGCCACCGTCATCCAGGGGAACAGAGCGTATTCCTGGAACACCATGCCCCGGTCGGGACCGGGTGCGGCGACCGTGTGGCCCTCGACGTCGATGCCGCCGCGGGTCGGGTGCGAGAAACCGGCGATGGCGTTGAGCAGCGTCGACTTCCCGCAGCCGGACGGGCCGAGCAGGCAAACGAACTCACCGCGGTTGATGGTGAAATCGATGTCCTTAAGGGCGACGACCTCGCCGCCGGGGACGGGGAAGATCTTGTCCACGCCCGAGACCACGATGTGCGGCGAGGCCTGGGATGGGGCGGCGGAGGTCACCGGAGGCGCGACCGGGACGGCGTCCTGGGTGACGGATTCGATGGGATGCAGTTGCGCGGACATGGGAGACCTCACGATTCCAGGCCGCGATGCCAGCGGAGCAGGTGATTGTTCAGGCGGCTCACCGCCATGTCGATGACGAGGCCGAGCGCGCCGATGGTCAGCATTCCGGCGATGATCTTGTCGGACCAGAAATATTCGCGCGCCTCCAGGATGCGGAAGCCGAGGCCGTTATTGACCGCGATCATCTCGGCCACGATCACCACGATGAAGGCGGTGCCGATGCCGATCCGCGCCCCCCGACAGGATGTAAGGGGTGGCGGCCGGCAGGATGACCCGCCGGAATATCGTCATCCGGCTGGCGCCGAGGCTGCGGGCGGCGCGGATATAGATCCCGTCCACATGCCGCACGCCCGCGATGGTGTTCATCAGTACGGGGAAGAAGGCGCCGATGGCGATCAGGAACACGGCGGGCGCGTTGCCGAGGCCGAACCACAGGATCGAGAGCGGAATGTAGGCAATCGGCGGGATCGGCCGCAGCACCTGCATCAACGGATTGATGTGGCGGTAGATCAGGTCGCTGGAGCCCATGAACAAGCCGAGCGGCAGGGCGAGCCCTGCACCGACGGCGAAGCCGACGACGACGCGGTAGAGCGAGGCCATCGCGTCGTGCAGCATCTCGCCGGAGAAGAGCCACGCAAACCACGACCCGTGCTCGGGATCATAGGCTTCGAGCGGCGCGAGATAGGCCCACCAGCGCACCGCCACCGCGGCGGGCGAGGGCAGCACCATCGGGTTGACGAGCCCGGCCGTGCAGGCGAGCTGCCAGATCACGAGGATGGCGACGGGAACCGCCATCCCCTCGGCCAGGGGGTTTGAGACGTAAGGCGTTCACGGGAAGCCCTCCTCAGTTCGTGCCGGCGGAAGCCTTGGCGGCCTCCAGCAGGTCGAGCTTCACCCAGTCGACGGCCTTGGCGGGCTTCGACATCTTGCCGATGCCGTGCTCGGCCATGACGTCGGTGGTCCTCTGGATGTGGTCGGCGCTCATTTCCAGGGTGTAGGGCGAGTTGGCGAGCGCCTCTTGGAACTCCGCCGCGGTGACCTGACCCTTGAACACGTCCTGCGTGACGAAGGTCTCGGCGGCCTTCGGATCGTCCATGAAGGTCTTTTGCGCCTTCACGAAGCACTCCATGAACTTGGCCGCGACCGGCTTCTTCTCGCCGTAGAACTTCTCCGTCATCACCAGCGTGCGGATCGGCGAGCCGACCGGAGTGTCGTAGGGCTTGATCACCTCGACGCCGAAGCCGCGGGCAATGGCCTGAGCCGATTGCGGCTCGGTCTGCATGATCGCATCGACCTGCTTCTGCAGCAGCGCCTGGTTGAGATCCGGGTAGCCGAGATAGATCAGGTTGACGTCGCGGGCCTTGAGGCCGTGCTTGGCCATCTCGGCGCCGAGCAGCACCTCCTGGATCGAGCCGCGGGTGACGCCGACCCTCTTCCCCTTGAGATCGGCCGCCGACTTGATGCCGGATTCCGGCGTCGCCAGCAGGCGGGCGCCGCCCTTGGCGAAGCCGCCGACGATGAAGACTTGTGCGCCGTTGCCGCGGGCCGAGATCGCGGCTTCCGAGGCGGTGGCGCCGACATCGAGTTCGCCGGCGAGCATCGCCTGCATGATGTCGGGCCCCTTGGCGAAGATCTTGAGATCGACGGTCAGGCCGCAGGTCTTGGCGATCTCCTTGACGTAGGAGACGCCGGCGAAGTGGGCGAGCTTGAGGTTGCCGACGCGCACCACTTCCTGCGCGGAGAGCGGAAGCGGGGCGAGCGATGCGGCGGTCGCGGCGGCGAGCATGGCAAGGCCGCGACGCGTGAGACGGAGGCGTTCGAGCAAGGGGCTTCTCCCGGATGGCCCGGCTCTGCGGCCGGTGCGAATGGTCCGGTCCCCTTTGCAGAGCGCATGCCAGCCATGCAGGAAGCGCTAACCTTCGTGTAATCCTTTGTTCGAAAAGGGCTTTATCGGGCTCTCCCGGATCACGTTGGAACGACGAGCGGCGGATTTCCGCCACCTAGGCCGTCGTGGCGGCGGATGCCCGCCACCCGCACGCTTTCGTGATGGACGGCCGCAGCCGGGAGGCGCGTGCCGAAAACGGGGCCTCAGTCGAGCGGCACGAGGACGATGGCGTCGCCTTCAAGCCGCGCCTGGACCGACTGGCCCCAGCGGGCGCCGCCGAGATCGTCGGCGGTCTTGTAAAGACCGTCGATGGCGACGAGTTCCGGCTCGAACTTACGAGTGAGGATGCGGGCGCCCGGATCACCCACCGCCCCCGCGATCGCCCGGCCGCGCAGGGCGCCGTAGATGTGGATCGAGCCGCCCGCGATCACCTCCGCCCCCGAGGCGACCGAACCCATCACGGTCACGTCGCCGTCGAGATGCTGGATCACCTGCCCCGAGCGCACTGGCGCGTCGAGCACGAAGGAGCGTGTCCGGGTCGGAGCCGCGGACGCCACCAAAGCCGGTGCGGACGGGTGGTCCGCCGCAGCGGGTGCCCCGGCGGCGCCGGGCTCGGGGGGCGCGATGTCCTCGACCGGCTTGCCCCCCACCAGCGGCGGCGGGAAGCCGGGTCCGAGCGAGGTCGGCCCGATCCCCTCGATGCCGAGGATGGTGATGGAGCGCTGGTTCAATTCCTCGCAGAGATGGGCGAGGTCCGAGCGCTCGAAGCGCAGGCCGGTCACGTCGAGGATGAGCGCCCGCACCGAGAAGAAGGCGGGCGCGCGCCGCTTGAGCGCGTCGAGTTCGGCGAGCCACTGATCGATCGGCGGCACGGGGGCCAGCACCATCGCCAGGAAGGAGCGGCCGCGGAAGCGGATCGGGGGACGGTCGGTCACGGGCAACGTCGCAGCGTGTGGATCATGCCTGATAGCTTATGGCAGATCGCGCGCCGCGCCGCGCGGGGGTGCGGCGTCCTCAACAGCAAACGCCTCGACGGCGCGAGACCGGGGTGAGCGCCGCCCTCAGGCCGGGCTCGCATCGGCGGCCTCGACGGCGCCGGCCGCCGCGCGCAGCCGGATCTTGTCGGCCTCGAGCGTGAGCGCAAGCTCGGCGCGTTCCAGGGCCATGCGCGACTGATGCAGCGCGGCAGCCCGGGATGCCTCCCCGCCGATGCGGCTCAGGGCCAGCAGCGCCTTCTGGATGCGCAGTTGCACCTCGATCAGCCCCGCGCCGTCGCGGGCCATCAGCATGAAGGCGTCCTCGAACATGTCCGCGGTGTCGAGCGGCGGGACATGGATGCGCGGATGTTTCGGCTCGTCCTCCTCCGGAGCGGTCCTGCCGCGCACCCAGAGGCTGACGAGGCGGGTCGAGCGGCCGATCACGTCGATCGCGGTGCCGGGATCATTGGTCGCGGGCGACAGGGCGCGCGAACCGATCTCGCTCATCACCGCGAAGCCGAAACGCGGGTCCTGGTCGAAGGCACGCTCGTTCCCGACCAAGAACGCCTCGCCGACGGTCCGGCGCAGCGTGTCCCGGTCCTCCCCGGCCTTCGGCCGGCCGATCCAGGCCACCGGCGTCTCCGGGTGGACGAATCGTCCGGGCGTCGCCGCGACGAAGATCTCGATGTCGTGCGCCTCGCCGATCTTGGACAGGGCCGCCATGTCGATGTGCTGAATGTAGCCGATCGCATCCACCGTCACCGCCGCGGCGCCCGCCGGAATCCGACGGTCGGGATCGCGCAGCGGTCGGCCCCCGAGATAGGGGTCGCGCAGCCGCGCTTCGATCGCGGTACGCGCCGCCGTCTCGACCCGGTCGGTCGTCTCCCCCACGCGGCCGAGGCGCGTCAGATGATCGATCCAGCGCAGCAGCGCGACGACGATCAGAACGATGACCGCGATCGTGACGACGAAGAGGATGGTGCGCCCGCTCTCGCCGTAGGCCCCGGTCTTCGAGACGACGAGGCCGACGATGCCGAAGAGGAAGGACCCCAGAAAGGTCGAGAGGACGGTCTGGGTCACCCGGTCCTCGATGAGGAGCTTGGTCGCGCGGGGCGTGACGTTGCTCGTGGCCGAGCCGTAGGACGACACCATGACGTTGAGCGAGAAGGTGGTGACGGACAGCATGCTGGAGGCGATAACGGTGAGGATGCTGTCGAGCGCATCGGTGCTGATCGCGCCCGGCACCGTCCAGGGCAGGTAGCGCTCGGCCACCGCCG
The DNA here is from genome assembly GCA_900234795.1 of Methylorubrum extorquens. NCBI lineage: Bacteria > Pseudomonadati > Pseudomonadota > Alphaproteobacteria > Hyphomicrobiales > Methylobacteriaceae > Methylorubrum > Methylorubrum extorquens. Next base: position 4,569,918 of record LT962688.1, on the reverse strand, counting down.
CCAGCAGCGCCGCCAGCACCCCCGCGGAGCCGATCAGCGTGGCGCGCACCCAGAGGCGCCGCACGACCTGCGCCATCAACCATCGCCAACGCGGCATCTTCGATCACCGTCCCGCAGGGCCTAACCGGAGCGGAAACGCCGGCACGCCGTCATTCAAGCCGACCACGCCCCACAGAGGTCCGACATCAAGGCACGATCGAACACGCGTCATGCCTCGGCCGGTCTTGCCACGGGGTGAAGGCATGGCTCCCGCGACCGCCACGGCGCCACGCGCACTTGCCGGATCGGGCGACACCTTATATTGCGACGCGATACCGCCCGAATCCGTACCCTGGCGTCACGACCGTCGAAACACGGCCCGCGACACGGCGCTTTATGGCCGGGCTCCAAGTTTCCGAACGGCTCGAGATCTCCGATGAAGCTGCGCAACATCGCCATCATCGCCCACGTCGACCATGGCAAGACGACGCTGGTCGACAAGCTGCTTCAGCAGTCTGGCACCTTCCGCGAAAACCAGCGGGTCGAGGAGCGGGCGATGGACTCCAACGACCTCGAGAAGGAGCGTGGCATCACGATCCTGGCCAAGGCGACCTCGGTCGTCTGGCAGGATACCCGCGTCAACATCGTCGATACCCCCGGCCACGCCGATTTCGGCGGTGAGGTCGAGCGCATCCTCTCGATGGTCGACGGCGTGATCGTGCTGGTCGACGCCGCCGAGGGGCCGATGCCGCAGACCAAGTTCGTGGTCGGCAAGGCGCTCAAGATCGGCCTTCGCCCGATCGTGGCCATCAACAAGGTCGACCGTCCGGACGCGCGCATCAACGAGGTCGTGAACGAGGTGTTCGACCTGTTCGCGGCGCTCGACGCCACCGACGAGCAGCTCGACTTCCCGATCCTCTACGGTTCGGGCCGCAACGGCTGGATGGCCGATTCGCCGGACGCCTCGCCGGATGTCGGCCTCGCGCCGCTGTTCGACCTCGTGCTCAAGCACGTGCCGCAGGCCCGCGTCGAGGACGGTCCGTTCCGGATGCTCGGCACCCTGCTCGAAGCCAACCCCTTCCTCGGCCGCATCATCACCGGGCGCATCGCCTCGGGCACGGTGAAGCCGAACCAGTCGATCAAGGTGCTCTCGCGCGACGGCAAGGTCGTGGAGACCGGTCGCGTCTCGAAGATCCTGGCCTTCCGCGGGCTGGAGCGCGCGCCGATCGATATCGGCGAGGCGGGCGACATCGTCTCCATCGCCGGTCTGCTCAAGGGCACCGTGGCGGATACCTTCTGCGATCCGGCCGTCAACGAGCCGATCCAGGCCCAGCCGATCGACCCGCCGACCGTCACCATGTCCTTCATCGTCAACGATTCGCCGCTGGCCGGCACCGAGGGCGACAAGGTCACGAGCCGCATGATCCGCGACCGCCTGTTCAAGGAGGCCGAGGGCAACGTCACGCTCAAGATCGAGGAAGCCGCCGACAAGGACTCGTTCTACGTCTCCGGCCGCGGCGAGCTGCAGCTCTCGATCCTGATCGAGACCATGCGCCGCGAGGGCTTCGAAATTGCCGTGTCGCGTCCGCGCGTCGTGCTGGAGAAGGACGAGGCCGGCGAAATCCTGGAGCCGGTCGAAGAGGTCGTGATCGACGTCGACGAGGAGTATTCGGGCGTCGTCGTGCAGAAGATGTCCGAGCGCAAGGCCGAGATGATCGAGATGCGGCCCTCGGGCGGCAACCGTCTCCGGCTCGTCTTCCACGCTCCGACCCGCGGCCTCATCGGCTACCAGGGCGAGCTGATGACCGACACCCGCGGCACCGCGATCATGAACCGCCTGTTCAAGGCTTACGAGGCCTACAAGGGCGAGATCGCCGGCCGCCGCAACGGCGTGCTGATCTCGAACGACAAGGGTGAGGCCGTGGCCTACGCCATGTGGAACCTCGAAGACCGCGGCCCGATGATGATCGAGCCCGGCGCCAAGGTCTATCAGGGCATGATCGTCGGCGAGCACAACCGCGAGAACGACCTCGAGGTGAACGTGCTCAAGGGCAAGAAGCTCACCAACATCCGCACCACCTCGAAGGACGAGGCCGTGCGCCTGACGCCGCCGATCCGGATGACGCTGGAGAAGTCGCTGGCCTGGATTCAGGACGACGAGCTGATGGAAGTCACGCCGAAGTCGATCCGCCTGCGCAAGATCCACCTCGACCCGAACGAGCGCAAGCGCTTCGAGCGCTCGAAGGAAGCGCTGACGGGCTAAAAGCTCCGCTTCATCCTCCGAAACGAAAAGGCCCCGATGCGGCGAACGCATCGGGGCCTTTTTCATGCGGCGTCCCTCACGAACGAGGACTTCGGAACCCCATCACGCCGGTCAGCCGGGGCGATGGGGTTCCCGGATCGCCTCAGGCGGCCCGCACCGTCTCGAGGAAGTGGCGGACCTGGCCGTCGAGCCGCTCGGATTGCTGCGACAGCTCTGAGGCGGACGTCAGGACTCGGTTCGCGGCCGCCCCGGTCTCCTCGGCCGCCACCGCGACGCTCGCAACGTTGCCTGTCACCGCACCGGTGCCGGCGGACGCCTCGGAGACGTTGCGCACGATCTCCTGGGTCGCCGCGCCCTGCTCCTCCACCGCCGCGGCGATCGAGCCGGCCAGCCCGTCGATCTCGCGGATGCGGGCCGCGATATCGCTGATGGCCGTGACCGCCTGCCCGGTGATGGCCTGGACCTGTCCGATCTGCCCCGAAATCTCGTCGGTGGCGCGCGCAGTCTGGTTGGCGAGTTCCTTGACCTCGGCGGCAACCACGGCGAAGCCACGGCCCGCTTCGCCCGCGCGTGCCGCTTCGATGGTGGCGTTGAGCGCGAGCAGGTTGGTCTGGCCGGCGATGGTGGAGATCAGGCCCACCACGTCGCCGATCCGCGCGGCGGCGACGCTGAGATCCTGCACGAGTTGCGCGGTGCCCTCGGCCTCGACGACGGCCTTCTGCGCCAGCGTGGTCGAGCCGGTGACCTGCCGGGCGATCTCCTGCACCGAGGCGCCAAGCTCCTCGGCCGCCGCGGCAACCGTGCCGACATTGGTGGCGGCCTCTTCCGCGGCGGCAGCGGCGGCGTTCGATTGGTCGGCCGTCTGCGAGGCGGTGCCGGCCATGCTCCGCGCGGTCGCCTGCAACTCGGTGGCGGCCGCAGAGACGGTGCCGACGATGCCGCTCACCGCGCGCTCGAAGTTGTCGGCCATGTCGCGCATCGCCGCCTTGCGCTGCGCCTCGGCACCGGCCCGCGCCAGGGCGGTTTCGTCCTCCAGGGCGCGGGTGCGGATCAGGTTGTCCTTGAACACCTGAACCGCGTTCGCCATCGCCCCGGCCTCCTCGCGGCGCTCACGGAAGGGAATCTCGACGCTGGCATCACCCTCCGCGAGGCGGCTCATCAGCCCGGTCATGCGGCGAATGGGGCGTGCGACGAAGCCGTTGAGCAGCAGGATGCCGAGGCCGGCGACGATCAGCAGCGCCGCGAGGCCCGCGCCGACGGCGAAGCGAGACGCCGTCGCGGCCTCCTCCGCGATCCGGGTGCGCGTTTCCAGCAGGGCCCGCTCGGTGTCGGCGATCGTTCCGGCGACCTTGCGCACCGTGTCCATGGCGCTCTTGCCGGCACCGGATGCCTCGATCCGGCGCGCCTGCGCCTGGCTCGCCTCGTCACGCATCAGCGCGATCTCGCGCTCGGCGACATCGCGGCTCCACTGGCCCGCGGCCGTATCGAGGGCGTCGAGCCGGCGAAGCTGCTCGGCGTTGTCGGAGACGAGCCTGCGCAGACGCCCCAGCGCCTCGGCATAGTGCTGGGTTCCGGCGTGGAACGGTTCGAGGAAGGCGGGGTCGGCCGAGACGAGGTAGCCGCGCAGGCCCGTCTCCCGATCCACCATGCTGGCCGTCAGCCGGTCGAGATCCAGGAGGACTTGGTAGGTATGGTCGCGCCAGCGGTTGGTTTCCTCGATCGTGCCGAGGCTACGCCAACTGACAAAGGTGGAGCCGCAAACGGCGAGGATGACGAGCGCGAAGACGACGACGAGTTTGGCGATAATGGAGAGGTTGGCGATGGCACGCATTGCGCTGATCCGCGGGGTCAAATGCGCTGCACGGGGGCGGCGCTTAAACAAATGATGGTCACGGCGCGCCTAAGGCCCCGTTAATCCGGGGTTGCACCAAAAATCGTGTGCCATCGTAGCGAAGCCGGGACCGTCGGCTTGATTCGCGCCGATCACAGGATCCAGCGATCCCACGGGCACAGGTCGGCTTAAGGATTGTTTCCACCCGGTATATTTCGGCCAAACCACTGACCCGACGACGCTTTTCCGGGCGGCGGGGGAGGACCGGAAAAATCCTGCCCGGCAATTCTTGCCCGGTGCGCGTAAAAATTAACTCCCCGGTAACCATCCCGGCGGTCAATGGGCGTGTCGGTAAGGAAACGTCAACGCCCGTGACCAGCCCCGCTCCCACCCGCCCCTCTCTGCCCCTGCGAGGCCGCGTGTTCCGCGCCGTCTCATTGGTGCCGGAAGCTCCCCTCGCCGAATGGCTCGCCCTCCTGGACGCAGCCCTGAAGCGATCGGCCACGCTGTTCGACGACAGGGCCGTGATCCTCAACGTCGCCGGCCTCAAAGCCGCGCCGTCCGAGTTGGAGACCCTGATCGCCGAGCTGTCGGCCCGGAAGCTCCGTATCCTCGGCATCGAGGGTGCGGAGGCCCCGCTGCCCTCGCTCTTGCCGCCGCGGCTCGTCGGCGGTCGCCCCGCCGGCGACGTCTTCGAGGCGCCGGCGTTCGAGGAAGAGAAGCCGGGCGTGTCGTCCCTCACCATCGAGGGCTCGGTGCGTTCGGGCCAAAGCATCGTCCACCGCGAGGGGGACGTGACCGTGATGGGCTCGGTGTCCTCGGGCGCCGAGATCCTCGCGGGCGGCTCCATCCACGTCTACGGCGCCCTGCGCGGGCGGGCCATCGCGGGCGCCGCCCGCAACCCTCGCGCACGCATCTACTGCCGCAAGTTCGAGCCCGAGCTTCTCGGCATCGACCGCCTCGTCCGCACGGCCGAGGACATGGGCACTCACCTGCGCGGTCAAGCGGTCCAGATCTGGTCCGACGGCGGCGCGATCAAAATTGCAGCCTTGGGTTAAGGGGAAACGAGAATGGCCAAGGTTCTTTGTGTCACGTCCGGTAAGGGCGGCGTCGGCAAGACGACCACGACGGCAGCGCTCGGTGCGGCGCTGGCGCAGGCCGGCGAGAAGGTCTGCGTGGTCGATTTCGACGTCGGCCTGCGCAACCTCGACCTGATCATGGGCGCCGAGCGCCGCGTGGTCTACGACCTGATCAACGTCACCAACGGCGACGCCAAGCTGCCGCAGGCGCTGATCCGCGACAAGCGTCTCGAGAACCTCTCCCTGCTGCCCGCCTCGCAGACCCGCGACAAGGACGCGCTCACCGACGAGGGCGTCGAGCGGGTGATGGGCGAGCTGCGCGAGAAGTTCGACTGGATCGTCTGCGACAGCCCCGCCGGCATCGAGCGCGGCGCCCAGCTTGCCATGCGCCACGCCGACGTGGCCGTGGTGGTGACGAACCCCGAGGTCTCCTCGGTGCGCGACTCGGACCGGATCATCGGCCTGCTCGACTCCAAGACCGTCCGCGCCGAGCGCGGCGACACGATCGAGAAGCACCTGATCCTGACCCGCTTCGACCCGGCCCGTGCCGACCGTGGCGACATGCTCAAGGTCGATGACGTGCTCGAGATCCTCTCGATCCCGCTGCTGGCCATCATCCCGGAAAGCCTCGAAGTGCTGCGCGCCTCGAATGTCGGCTGCCCGGTGACGCTCAACAACCCGCTCTGCGCGCCCTCGCGCGCCTACATCGATGCCGTGCGTCGCCTGAAGGGCGAGACCGTGCCGATGGCGATCCCTTCCGACCGTAAATCCCTGATCAACAAGCTGTTCACACGGAGGGCCGCATGAGTGTCCTGACCTTCCTCAAGCCGCGCGGCTCCGGTTCGGTCGCCCGCGAACGCCTTCAGCTCATCCTCGCGCACGAGCGCGTGGAGAACGGGCGGCCCGACCTGATCATCACGTTGCGCGAAGAGATCCTGAACGTGATCGCCAAGCACGTCACGGTCGAGCGCGACAAGGTGCAGATCAAGCTGGAGCGGGGCGAAGGCGTCTCGACGCTCGGCGTCGATATCGAATTCCCCGTCGATGCGGTCATCAAGCCGAAGGCGAAGGTCAAGCGCGCCATCGCCTGACCCGCCGGCCCTCCGGACGAACCACGACCTGCGGCCCCGAACGGGTGCCGCAGGTCTTTTTGTTGGCGGACGGACAGGCGCTCATTCGCGCAAGGACGCCTTGGACGAAGCGCTCGGCCTTGCCGTGCCACCTTACTCCGGGACAGGCCGCTGACGCTGCGAGCAAACGTCAGCAAAGTGACGGGCAACAACGACGGGGCGACGTCGGGGCGCGGCATCCTCGCTCAGGGAACGCCGCGGACGGTGCTGCTCTCCGCCTCGGTGGACTTCTGAGGGTTCAGGCCCGCCGCGTCAGCCGGAAGGCGGGGGCGTGGTCGGGCTGGGTCGTCACCACGGCCGCCGGCAGCACTGGGCGGGCATCGGCTCGCTCGATCCGGAAATGCCCGACGATCCGGCTCAGCGCGAGCGTCGCCTCGGTGAGCGCGAAGGCCGCGCCGATGCAGACCCGCGGCCCCGCCCCGAAGGGCAGGTAAGCAAAGCGCGGCACCGGCGGCGCGCCGGGCAGGAAGCGGCTCGGATCGAAGGCGTCGGGGTCGCACCACAGCTTGCGGTGCCGGTGCAGCAGCCAGGGCGAGATCGTCACGCTGTCGCCGGGCCGGACCGCCTCGCCGGCCAGTTCGTCCGGACCGAGCGCGCGGCGGGCCAGCACGAAGGCGGGCGGGTAGAGCCGCATCGTCTCCTCGATCACCGCGCGGGTGAACGGTTTATCCGCGCTCTCCGATTCTGCCGCCACGGCTGCTTGCGTTTCCGGCGCGAGCGCGAGAAGGGTGCAGGCCCAGAGCAGCGTCACCGCCGTGGTCTCGTGCCCGGCCAGGATCATGGTGGCGACCTGATCGCGCAGCTCCTCGTGCGAGAAGCCCCGGCCGGTCTCGGGATCGCGGGCGGCCCGCAGCAGGTCGAGTAGGTCGCGCGCCTCGCCCCGGCCCCCGACGTGACGCCCGCTCTGGCCCTCGTCGCGGTCGGCGATGACCTCATCGAGGAAGCCGACCCAGTCGCGGCGGAAGCGGGCGCGGGCCCGGTCGAGCGGCGTGGCGAAGCGCAAGGGCACGACCAGATCGGTCAGGTGGGGGCGCCCGAGCCGCGCGGCGTAGGCTTCGAGGAAGCCGCGCAGGCGGTCGCCGTGGCGGGCCATGCCGACAGAGAACATGGTGCGCCCGGCGATCTCCAGGGCGAGCCGCTGGAGCGCGGCGAACAGATCGATCGGTCCCCGCGCCGCCGGGCCTTCGAGGGCCGCGACCGCCTCGTCGCTCGCCGACAGGATGTGGGGCACCAGCGTCTCCACCGCCCGCGGGGTGAAGGCGGGCGCCAGCGCGCGCCGCTGGTGGCGCCATGCCGTCCCCTCGCTGATGAGCAGGCCGTCGCCTAGCATCGGCCGCAGCATGCGGATGGTGATCGGGGTGCGGGCATAATTGGCGGCGTTGTCCACCAGCACGTGCCGCACCAGGTCCGGATCGCTGACGGTGAAGCGCGTGCGCCCGAGCAGCCGTCGGCGGCGCAGGGGCGCCTCGTAGGCGGAGGCCGGCCAGCACGCGATTCCGTTTACCCGCATCGCCGCGATGAAGCGCAGAGTCGGCAATTCCTTTTCCGGCGGCACCGGCACAGGCGGCACCAAGCGCGGCGCCGCGTGGCCGGGCGGAGCCTGCATGTCCATTGCGTCAGTCCTCTCGCGCCCGTGAGCGGGCGCTCGCGAAGCGTTCTAGGCGCTGAAACCCGCCGGGGCGAGTGCGACGGCGGAACGGCCCGGCGATGGGCTGCAAAGCCCCAGCGGAACGACGTGGGCGGATGAAAATTCCGCCCCAGACGTAGCACAGGCAAGCTCAGATCATGGTCTAAGTCTTCGTAAAACCCGCGGAACTTCTCTTTTCGACAGACGTCAACGGTCGTTGATTTCAGAGGAATGTCCCGATTTGGCCGCATCTCCGTCGATCCGCGTCCTCGATCCGTCCCGCTGCCATCTCGGCGAGGGGCCCAGCTACGATCCGGCGACCGACACGGCGTGGTGGGTCGATATCCTGGAGAACCGCCTGTTCGAATTGCCCCTGAGCGAGGGCGCCGGCCCGGCGAAGCTGCACGCCCTGCCGTTCATGGCGAGCGACGTCGCCGCCATCGACGCCGAGCGGCAACTCCTCTCGGCGGAGGACGGGCTCTACATCCGTACGATCCGCGACGGGCAACTGAGCCTGTTCTGCCCGCTGGAAGCGGAGGATGCCGGCACGCGCTCCAATGACGGCCGGGTCCATCCGAGCGGCGCGCTCTGGATCAGCACCATGGGCCGGGACGCCGAGACCGGACGCGGCGCGATCTACCACGTTGCCGGCACGCGGGTGACGCGGCTGTTCTCCGGCCTGTCGATCCCCAACGGGATCGCCTTCTCGCCGGACGGCGCGACCGGCTATTTCGTCGATACCGACGAGGGCATCCTGCGCCGCGTCGCGCTCGACCCCGCCACCGGCCTGCCCGTGAGCGCGCCCGAGACCCATTACGATCACAGCGACGGAGAGGGCGGGATCGACGGCGCGGCGGTGGATGCCGAGGGGCTGATCTGGACCGCGCGCTTCGGCGGCGCCTGCCTCGATGCCTACAGCCCGGCGGGCGAGCGGGTGCGCACCGTGTCCGTCCCGGTGCGCCAGCCCACCTGCCCGACCTTCGCCGGACACGACCTCGACCGGCTCCTCCTGACCACGGCCTACGAGGGCATGGACGAGGCCGCCCGGGCGGAGGACCCCGAGCACGGGCGCACCCTGCTCGTGGATATCGGCGTCCGCGGCCTGGTGGAGCCGGCCTTCCGCCTCGGCGCCTGACCTCTTCCTAGAGCCGTCTCCGACCTGATGACATCAGGCCGGCGCCTCTCGATCCTTGTTTTGACGCGCATTCTTTCGACGACCCGGCCACCACGTCGTCGGAATGCGCTCGAGCCCCGAAACCGGGCGGCCGGCCTGCGGCGCCCCAGGAACGACCATGTCCGAGACGATGTCCGAACCGCAGACCCGCCCCTATCAGCCGATCGAGGCCTATGCGCTCCTCAGCAATTGCGAGGGCTGTGCGCTGGTGGCGCGCGACGGGGGCATCGACTGGGCCTGCCTCGAGCGCTTCGACGCCGCCCCCTCCTTCTCGCGCCTGCTCGATAAGACGCGCGGCGGTCATTTCACGATCCGGCCGACCGAGCGCTTCGAGACCGTGCGGCAATATTTGAGCCGCAGCAACATCCTCGAGACCACCTTCACCACGCAGACCGGCTTCGTGACGCTTCACGACTTCATGGTCGGGCCGGAGGGCGGCGCGGGCCGGCCTCTTCTGGTGCGCCTCGTCACGGGCGTGTCGGGCTGCGTCTCGATGATCGCCGAGTACCGCCCGCTCGCAGGCTTCGCCGAGGACTTCGCGCCGCTCGCCGTCGAGGGCCACCGCGTCACCGCGCCGGGCTGCCCCGGCCTCGTCTCGGATGCCGCGTTCGCCGCGGAGGGCGAATTGGCCGCCGCGCGCTTCACCCTGGAGGGCGGGCAGGCCTGCAGCTTCGCGCTCTATCTCGACACGCCCCCCGAGACTTGCCCGGACGCCCGCATCCTGATGGAGGAGACGCGCCGCGCCTGGGTGCTGTGGACGGAGGATGCGGCCTATGTCGGGCCGCTGGCGGACGAACTGATGCGCTCGGCGCTGGTGCTGAAGGCCCTGACCTACGAGCCCACCGGCGCGATCATCGCCGCAGCCACCACCTCCCTGCCGGAGGAGATCGGCGGTATCCGCAACTGGGACTATCGCTTCTGCTGGATCCGCGACGCCTGCCTGTCCTTCTACGTGCTGAAGAAATTCGGGATGAGCCGCGAGGCCGAATCCTTCTTCGGCTTCGTCACCGAGCTGTGCGAGCGGGAAGAGAGCCGCCTGAAGCCGCTCTACAGCATTTCGGGCGAGGCGGAGCTCGAGGAAATCAAGATCGATCACTTCGAGGGCTGGCGCGGCAGCACCCCGGTGCGCCACGGCAACGAGGCGGCCGAGCAGCATCAGGCCGACGCCTACGGCCAAGTGCTCGACCTGCTCTACCTCTTCGAGCGCTTGGGCGGCACGATGCCGGAGGCGATGCGCAAGCACGGGGCGCGGCTCGCCGACGTCTCGGCGGCCCACTGGCACGAGCCCGATGCTGGATTGTGGGAGCCGCGTAAGCCCGAGGAGCGCTACCTGCACGCGGCGATCATGAACTGGGTCGCCCTCGACCGAGCAATCCACTTGTTCGGCGCGCGTGAGGAATGGTGCCGCGAGCGCGACCGGATCGTCGCCTGCGTCAACGGCGAGGCGATCCACCGCGACGGATACTACCCGCAATATATCGGCGGCGACGACGTCGATGCCGCCCTCCTGATCGCGCCGATGGTCGGCTTCCCCGTGGACGAAGCGGTGTTCGCACGCACCGTCGATGTGGTGATCGAGCGCCTCGGCCACGGCCCCCTCGTCTACCGCTACAAGAACGACGACGGGCTGCCCGGCCACGAGGGCACCTTCCTGCTCTGCGCCTTCTGGCTCGTGGACGCCCTGCTCTGGCTCGGACGGGACGAGGAGGCGCGCACCTGCTTCCAGGCTTTGCGCGCGCTGCAGAACGATGTCGGCCTCTACGCCGAGGAAATCGCGGAGGACGACACCTTCCTTGGGAACTTTCCGCAGGCTTTCAGCCATCTCGGCTTCATCCACAGCGCGCTGATGCTCGACCTCTACGAGCATGGCGGGCGCGAAGCGGTGCAGGGCACCTACGCCGACCGCTCCCTGCGTGAGACGGATTCGCGCCGGGCGCCCCGTATCGACGGGGCCCAGGCGGGAGAGTGAGAACCGGAATGACGCGTATCGGCTACCACGCCTCGCACGAGCAGCACGCCCCCTCCGCCCTCCTGCGCCATGTGCGGGCAGCGGAGGAAGCGGGGTTCGCCTGCGCCATGTCGTCGGAGCACTTCAAGCCGTGGAGCCGCGCGCAGGGGCATTCGGGCCATGCGTGGTCCTGGCTCGGGGCGGCCCTGGCGACGACGCGGCTTCCGTTCGGCATCATCACCGCGCCGGGCTACCGCCACCATCCGGCCGTGCTCGCGCAATCGGCGGCGACGCTCGCCGAGATGTTTCCCGAGCGCCTGTGGCTGGCGCTCGGCAGCGGCCAACGCCTCAACGAGGACATCACCGGCCTGCCCTGGCCGGAGAAGGCCGAGCGCAACGCGCGGCTCGCCGAATGCGCCGCGGTCATTCGGGCGCTGCTGGCCGGCGAAACCGTGACCCATCGCGGCCGCGTCACGGTGATCGACGCGCAGCTCTACTCGCGGCCCAAGACCCCGCCGCTCCTGATCGGCGGGGCCGCCACCGCGGCGACCGCTCGCGCCCTCGGCGCCTGGGCCGACGGCCTTGTCACTGTCGGGATCGAGCCGGACAAGCTGCGCCCGGTGGTCGAGGCTTTCCGCGAGGGCGGCGGCGCGGGCAAGCCGGTCTTCCTCCAGACCAAGGTCTGCTGGGACCCCGACCCGGCCCGTGCGCTTGCGGAGGCGCATGCGCAATGGTCGAGCAACGCCATCGAGGGCGAGGTGAACTGGGAGATGCGCCGCCCGGAAGATTTCGAGACCGCCGCCCGCTTCGTCCGCCCCGAGGACATGCATGCCTGCGTGCGGATCTCGGACGATCTCGAACAGCACGCCGCTTGGCTCGCGGAACTGGCCGAGATGGGCTTTGCCGAGATCATCGTCCATCAGGTCGGCACCCGTCAGGACGCCTTCATCGACGCCTTCGGCCGCAGCGTGCTGCCCCAGTTCGGCGGCTGACGCCGCTCGGGATCAGAACCGCGCGCGGGCCAAGCGCCCGCGGCCGCCGGCTCCGAACACGCTCTCGATCACAGCCCAGGTCGAGGGGCTGAGGCCGTGGTCGCTCCTGAGCCGGCGCGGGTCCGCCCTTTCGAGCCGGTCCATCTCGCCAGCGCATTTCCGGAGCGCGAGCCCTGGCGTGCCGATCATCGGCATGGAGCGCGGCCCCTTCGGCGCGCCCATCTCGAAGCGCAGGCAGGCCGAGAGATCGTCCTTCAGATCGTCGAACGCGGCAGCCTCGGCCCCGGCGGAGAAGGCCAAGAGCAGGGGGATGAGGAGGACGGCACGAACGAACATCAAGGCGCTCCGGGCACGGTCGGCCGACGACAACGCACGGACCGGCGATCCGCCGCACGTGAGAGGCTGCACCTTGGGAGACCGGTTCGGCGGCTCCACACGCCTAATCCGCGTCCGGAGCCGCGCTCGCTGGTCCGCGGCGGAACAGGAAGACCTGACGCCCTTCGCCCACCAGCGCCGCGGCGCCCTGGCGGGTGCAGATCCAGTCGCGCACCATCGCGGCGGCGGCGAGCGAGACCGCTGGCTTTCACAGCCAGATGTCGCCGGCCTCGTCGATCCCGTGCTCGTGAAACAGGGCGGCGCCCTCGCGCTTCTCCTCGGCCGACATCTCCTTGCGGATCGCCTCAAGGGCGTTCAGCGCCGTGCCGACTGTGCGCCCGCCTCAAGGAGTGGCGCGCCGTCGCCACCCGATACGGGAAAACCGCCGTCAGCTTCACAGCCGTCCTCCGCCTTGCCGCCACACTCGAGTGGATCAAGTGACAGTAAGCCCTAGTCGAATCATGTGTCTATCTACAGGAAATGAAAATTAACCGCCGTTTATCAAATCCTGACTTCAATCGGCAGGCTCACATCTAAAATCCGCCAGTTGAACGGACAGCCGCCGATGATCGCAAGCGCTTCATTTTCCGGCGCAAAAGTCGCCTCAGCTACGACTGCACTCAAAATCCTCGTTGATAAAAACTCGGATGGAGCATCGGCTCCAGCGCCCGGCACAGTCGTTGATGCATCACAACTATTCTCTAAAACTGTATCCATTCGCGCCCTAGATCCTATTGCCCAAATAACAGAATCTGATAAGCTGGCGGACTACGCAAAACCATCGGCTGAAGTCACAAAATGGTCTTACAGACCAGAACGTACAATGCCCGCCAATAAACTTCACGAGCCAATTTTGGCGAAAGACGAAGCTGCAATGCGGGCGCTGGGTGCCACGGGCTGGATCGCACATTATGCACCTAAACTAAGCCAGTCCGATTTTGAAGCGGAAGCTCGCAAAACCCTAGAATACAATCTGCAATCTTCCGATGCAGACCAAACATATAAATACTACAAAAATGCAATTCAAGGTCCAACTACGCAATTTTCCCAATCTGAGGATGGGAAAACCTTGGTATCAAGGACGGATCTCGATCAAATCACCAGACGATACCAAACTGAGATGTCCGCTCGCCAAGCTATCATGGATGGATCGATTGAATTCATCCGCCCTGAAGACGAGATTGGACTCAACTACACTGGCGTTTCATACGATATGTACAAAGATGGTGAATTTCACGGTAATTTTATGAATTACAGCTATGATTTCGAGCACGCCAAAGAACTAGATAAACAAGGAATTGGTACATATAAATGGAGCATCGGCTTACTTGGATTCTATGCAAAATTCAAGCTTCTCGATCTAAGCGAAATAGGGGGATGATATGAATATCGCATCCGCACGAGTCGCCGCCATTTCCATTGCGATGTCACTGAGCGGCGGGGCTCACAACTGTCAACCCTACAAATTCTAGCGCGATCTTACGACAGCTCATATTTGAGTACAGGTATTTCAAAGAATTTGCTGAGCGCGGCCCGTTTCTCGTAGCGGGTGGCGACGCGGCGGGACTGCGTGAGCCGCGGGCTTGCACGGCTGATCCTTGCGGGTGAGGATCACCGGCTCGATCCGGCGATGCCTGAGGCGCCGCCGCGCTGGCGGACTGGAGTAGCTCCGATCGCCTGCTGTCCGTCGCGGACGCGGTCGGCTGCGCCCTTGCCTTGGCACTACCCGCTTGCCCATCAGCACGTCCAAGGCAAACGGCTCGTGGCGCTCGCCCGCTGTCAACACTGCCGTAATCGGCTTGTCCCCGCCCTCGACCGTGGCCTCACCTCTCGATGACGCCGGACCGGCGTGCCCCGGCGGCCTGCTGCTGGGCGCGCACCACGGTGGCGTCCACAAAGTGCAGGTCCCAGGCGAGCATCCGGTCCCGGGATGTGGTGTGACGGTTCAAGCCTGAAGCGCTCGGGCTCCTTCGTCCGGGCCTGACAGATGAACGCGTAGGGCGTTGCGCCGCGTCCGTGGCCTCATTGCAAGCCCGATGCCGCAAAATCCAAAAAGACCAAATTGGGAGTTGACCGTGTGCGTTCGTGAGTGTCAGCCTAGTAGAGTCAGAGGATTATGATCAAAAAATACGCAAAAGCGTGAGGTTTGATCATACTGCAACGGAATCAGACGGGTCGGGAGCCAAGACCAATGGCAACCGATCATCCGATCAAAACCATAAACCGGTCATCGGCTGTGGAACGGCTTTTGCGGAGCGTTCGGCAGCCACGCGGATCCTGGGGCGGTACGGTTGTGCATTGCACAGCACGACAACCCCAAAGATCAGTGAAGTCTTGGCCACAAGAAGTCTTGGCCGCAACCGGCAATGCAAGGGGAATGTAAGATGCGACGCGGCGGACACGGAATGGAACGGGGATCGGCTCGGCCCGGACGAATGGCATGGGCGGCCGGCACGCTCCTCGGCGCCCTGGCCTTCGGCCTGCCCGTGAGCGTCTCCGCGCAACAACCCTCGCCGGTGGGCCAGTTCAACGATCAAACCCAGCCGCGCACCGATCCGCGCATCGCCGAGAAACCCAGCGATCCCGTCCGCGTCGGCCCGCTGGCGCCCTGGGCCACCCACATGGCCGAGCGCGGGCTCACCTTCGACATCAACATCTACAACTTCTACCAAGCCAATCCCTCGGCCGGCCTGCGCACCGGAGAGCAGTCGAACTCGACCTATTTCGTCCTCTCCATGACCGCCGACATGCAGCGCATCGCCAACATCAGTGGCGGCACCATCAAGTTCACGCAGACTTTCTTCGGCAACGTCCGCAACCTCAACATGGCCGCCGATATCGGCGACACCACGGTCGGCTACCAGCCGCCGTTCAACCCCAACAACAACCGCCTCTCGCTGCTCACCTACCAGCAGAAGCTCCTCGACGATCGCCTCGTCATCGAGGTCGGCCGCACCCACCCCGATCGTTACTACGGCCTGCCGCCGTGCAACTCGATCAACTCCTGCTTCCAGGACCTGTTCTACATCAATGCCGGCTTCACCTCGCCGCTCTACGCGGTCTGGGGCGCGAACGCCGCCTACCAGCTCTCGCCGACGAGCTACGTCCAGGCCGGCGCCTTCTCGGTGAACCCCGGCACCAACGCATTGTCGGGCTACGATTTCGGCTACGAGCGGCTCTCGGGCGCGCTGGTGATGACCGAGATCGGCACCAAGACCGACTACACCATGACCGCCTATCCCGGCCGCGCCTCGCTCACCGGCTTCTTCAACACGGCCGATCACGACGACAACTTCAAGACGGTGTTCGGCACCTCGAAGGGCCTGAACCCCGGCGCCCCGGTGCTGCAGAAATCGGGCACGTCCGGCATCGTGCTCACCGGCACGCAGACGGTCTGGCGCGCCGATGGCGGCCTGGTCGCCAACCCGCACCCGACGGCGATCTCGCTCTATACCGGCACGGGCTACTCGTTCGATCCGACGGTGCCGATCCGCTTCAACTCGTTCGTCGGCGTGCGCCTCGACGCGCCCGACCAGAGCCGGCCCAACGACAGCTACGGCCTGAAGATGAACTGGCAGCGTTTATCGGAGAACTACACGCAGTTCCTCTCTGACGCGAACTTCATCTCGGGCGGTTCGGGTGCCCCGTATTCGCGCGACAAGTTCGTGTTCGAGGCCAATGCGCACTTCGATGTCGGCGCGGGCGTGATCATCGAGCCGGTGGTCCAGTACGTGGTCAACCCGAACTCGTTCTGGAACCCCTTCACCGCGCGGCGCGCCAAGGACGGCTTCTACGCCGGCGCTACCCTCGTCGTCCCGCTCGGCACCCTGCTCGGCCTCGCTCCGGGCTAGGTCGCGGACTCATAAAGCTCGCAGCCATACGTGCAGGGCTGCGAGCTTGACGCTGGCCAGGAAGTTGTCGGGATCCTTGTCGTAGCGCGTGGCAACAGCTCGGAAGCGCTGATCTTGCTGAAGAAGCGCTCCACGAAGTTGCGGAACCTGTACAAAAACGGTCTGAAGGCCAGCACCTGTTTGTGGCTGCATGCTGATGCACCCGCACGCTAGTGGCGTCGAACATCTGCAGGTCGCCGTCGTAAGCGTTTGACACCGGGTCCAGAAGCCGATCCCAGATGCCACGCTTGCGCCGGCGCCGGAAGCGGTTGCCGCAGGTCGTATGCGGACTATAGCCCGCCGGGATATCGGCTCAGGGTGCGCCCGTGCGCAGCCGCCAGAAGATCCCCTTCAGGACCCGCCGGTCGTGCACGCGCTCCTTGCCGCGCACGTCCGTCAGCAACAGCGGCTCGATCACCGCCCACTCCGCATCCGTCAGGTCAAACCGCGCCATCCGGCTCCTCCTGCTCAGAGGGCTAACGATGCCGCGGCTCAACCGTGCCAGACATTGTGGGTTCGCGACCTAGCGTGCCGACCGGATCGGCGCTGAGGACTCGAGCGCAGGAATTCCGAGGGACGGCGAGGCACTGGGGAATTCCTCAGCCTTGCTGCCGTGCTAGCGTGGCAGGACCGTGCCGATCCGCCCCGCACACCGCCACTTCTACCCGTTCGACCGGCCGCAGCCTTCGGCGAAGCGGTAGCTCTTCCGCAGCATCAGTAGCTCGTCTCGAAGGTCGTCCTTTTGGTGGCTCGCGTGGGAGATGTCCGCCCGGCCGCATGCCGTAGCTCCGCCGTCGATACTGTTTCTTGGCCGGCTGCACGGCACGCAGACGGATCGGCACGGGGGCGGATCGGATGACCTCGAGAGGCCAGCCGGCCCGCCCCCTGCCGGCGCGGATTTCAGCCTCGCTGGGAAGCGGGCGTCAGGCGAAGTGCCCGTCGGCGAAGACGCTGCGGCCCTCGGCGGCGCCGTACTGGAGATAGTGCAGCATCGGGTTCAGCCCCGCCGCGGCCACGTCACTGTTGGCGGCGAGGTAGGCCTTGCCGTCAAAGCCGGCGGAAGGGTCGCGGCCCTCCGCCGCGCCGTACCGGACATAGTGGGCGAGCGGATCGATCCCGGCCGCGGCCACGTCGCCGTAGGCGGCGAGATAACCCTTGGTGTCGAACACCGCGTTCGGGTTGCGCCCCTCCTGCCAGCCGTAGGTCGTATAGTGCGTCCGGGCGAAGGCGAAGCTGTCGCCCCCGGCCGCCCGGGCCGCCTCGGCCACGTCGAGGTTGGACAGCAGATAGGCCTGCGCGTCGAAGCCGCCCTGCTCGGCCAGATCGGCCGGGCGTCCGACCGCGGTATGGGCGGCCAGGCCCTCGGCCCGGCCCTGGGCGAGGTAGTGGCTGAGCGGATCGAGGCCGGCCGCCTGCGCCTCCGGATAGCGGGCGAGGTAGAGCTCGACGTCGAAGCCGGCAGCGGGATCGCGGCCCTCCTTCCAGCCCGTTTGCGCGAAGTGGACCAGCGGGTCGAGGCCGGCCGCGGCCACCTCCGGGTTGGCGGCGAGATAGCCCCCGGTCGAGAAGGCGGCGTTCGGGTCGCGGCCCTCGCGCCAGCCATAGGCGGCATAGTGCGCCTCGGCATCGATCTGGGCCTGCCAGACGTCGGGGTTGGCGGCGTAGTAGAACAGGTCGTCGACCAGCGGGGCGGCGTCCTTCTGCCGGACGACGCCATCGCTGAACACGAAGGTCTCGACGGCGGTGACGTCGTAGCTCAGGCCGTCCGGCCCGATCAGAGCGATGTGTCCCGGGGCCTGGCGCAGGCTGGCCTGGCTCAGGGCGAAGTCGAAGCTCGCCGTGGCCGGCGCGACCGGGGTCGTCACGGCGAAGTCGAACGAGACCGGAGCGCTGGCATTGCCGGCAGCATCAAAAGCGGTGGCGGTGACGCTGTGGGTGCCGAGCGCGAAGGTCTGGCCCGAGGTCACCACGGTGTCGCCGGCCCTAAACACCACGCGCGGGGCCGGATCGACGCCGTCCCCGGCGCTGGCGGCAAAGCTCACGGCGGCACCCGCGGCGGAGCTCGCCTCGACCGTGGCGGGCGGCGCCGCCGTCAGGGCGAGCGTCGGTGCGGTGCTGTCCTGCACCGTGAAGTCGAACGAGACCGGGGTGCTGGCGTTGCCGGCGCTGTCGAAAGCGGTGGCGGTGACGCTGTGCGTGCCGAGGGCGAAGGTCTGGCCGGACGAGACTACGGTGTCGCCCGCGCGGAACACCACGCGCGGCGCCGGATCGACGCCGTCCCCGGCGATGGCGGCAAAGCTCACGGCCGCACCCGCGGCGGAGCTGGCCTCGATGGTGCCGGGCGGTGCCGCGGTCAGGGCGAGCGTTGGTGCGGTGCTGTCCTGCACCGTGAAGTCGAACAAGACCGGGGCGCTGGCATTGCCGGCGGCGTCAAAGGCGGTGGCGGTGACGCTGTGCGTGCCGATGGCGAAGGTCTGGCCCGAGGACACCACCGCGTCGCCCGCGCGGAACACCACGCGCGGGGCCGGATCGACGCCGTCCCCAGCGCTGGCGGCAAAGCTCACGGCCGCGCCCGCGGCGGAGCTGGCCTCGACCGTGGTGGGCGGCGCCGCCAGGGCCAGCGTCGGTGCGGTGGTGTCGAGGGTGATCGTGCCCGACGGGGCGGCGGGAAGGGTCGTCACGTCGGCCACGTGGCCGCCGGTGTCGCGGATGACGGCACCGCGCAGGTCGAGCCGGGCGACGGTGAGGGCCTTGCTGTCCTGTCCGGGGGCGACGGTGTAGGCGAAGCCGAGGCTCCCGCCGTTCGGCTGGCCGGTATAGGCCGCCTCCGCTCCGTTGGACAGGACCAGCACGGGGCGGCCCGCGCCGGTCTCGACGGTGACGAGATCGGACATCTCGACGGTGAAGGTGAGCACGGCCCCGGCCTTCAGCAGGCCGTTGCCCTGGGCGTCGAGGCCCGGCCCCGAAGCGGCGAGGCCGACGGGCACGCCGGTGAGCAGGACGCGGGTGCCGCCGGCCGGGTCGGAGGCCAGGGTGAAGCCGCCGCGGCCGACCTCGGACAGGGTGAGCTGGCGGGTGAGGCCGCCGCTGACGACGGTCAGCGCCTGGGCGGTGGGATCGTACTGGGCGGTGGCGCCGGTGGTGTAGGCGAGATCGGCCAGGCTGATCGTGTCGGCGGTGCCGAACCGGGCGATCGTGCCCCCGAACACCCCGGCCTGGAAGGCGGCGGCGTCGAGGACGAGGGTCTGGGGCCCGGCCTCGAAGCGGATCGGGCCGAGCCCGGCGGCGCCGGCCCCGTCGAGGGCGAGGGTGCCGGCCTTGAGCTGGATGCCGCCGGCGAAGCGGTTGGCGGCCGCGGCCAGGGTGAGGCTGCCGCCGCCGTCGAGGACGAGGCTGCCGGCGCCGTCGATGAGGTTGTTCACCGTCAGGGAGGCTCCGGCCCGGATGGAGAGGTGGGTCTCCCCGTCGAGCTGGAACGGCCGCTGGGTGGCGAAGCTGCCGGTGACGAGCAGGCCGGTGCCGGCGGCAAAGCGCAGCGCGCCGTAATCCTGGCCGAGCCCGGCATCGGCGGCGACGGCCAGAACGCCTTCGGCGACGCGGGTGCCGCCGGTATAGGTGTTGAGGCCCGCCAGGGTCAGCTGGCCGGCCCCGGTCTTGGTCAGGCCGCCATTGCCGGCGATCACGCCGTCGGCGATCAGGGTGATCTCGGCTCCGGCGCCGAGGGCACCGCCGTTCTTCAGGACGAGGTCGCGCGCCAGGGTGAGGCTGCGGCTGGCGATCAGGGCGCTGCCGGCTTCGAGGCTGACGGCGTTGGCGGCGCTGCCGAGGGCCTGGTTGCGGTCGATCGCCAGGGCGCCCTTCCAGATCTGGATGGTGCCGGTGAAGTCGCTGTCGCCGGTGAGGGCCTGGACGCCGTCGGCCTCCTTGATCAGGCCGCCATTGCCGGAGATGCGTCCGTCGAAGGTGGGCAGGGCGAGCTTGCCGGTGGTGTGGAGCACGAGGGGGGCCATCTCGGTGGTGAGGAGATGGGCCAGCGTTGCCCGGCCGTGATCGTCGAGATCGTGCAGCACCAACGGCAGAAGCGGGCCCCGGTCGGCCGGCTGATTGGTGAAGCCCGTCTCGGGAGGCGACGGCTGCCTGGCTTTGAGGGCCGAGAATTCCGGGGTTTCGAGCGCCTTCTCCAGGGCATGGCCGACCCGCAGGAGAAGCTCGTCTTGGAAGTTGTCGGCGCTGAGGACCATCCGTGCCGGCGCGTCCCCCGGTCCGACCGGTACGGCGAGATTCGGCGAGCTGGCGTAGGCGGCGGAGCTTCCTATGAACTGGCTCGTAATGGTCAGACCGGTTGCGATGACGTCGGCCCCCAACTCC
Source organism: Methylorubrum extorquens (assembly GCA_900234795.1). Lineage (NCBI taxonomy): Bacteria > Pseudomonadati > Pseudomonadota > Alphaproteobacteria > Hyphomicrobiales > Methylobacteriaceae > Methylorubrum > Methylorubrum extorquens. Next base: position 4,549,262 of record LT962688.1, on the reverse strand, counting down.
TTGCGGATCCCGTTGAGCACCTGAGTGGTGATCTGTTTCCAGTTCTCGATCGCGGCGTCATACGCGGCCTGCGATGCAAAACCAGCTTCACGGGCGTATTCTTCGGATGTCTTTCTGATGGTTATCTGAAGTACATCATCCCCTAAGCGGCGGAGAATCGGGGCGATCTCATAGAGCGCTTCTATGTTGAGTTTATCGGAGGCGACGACGTCGATCAGGTCTTTGGCGAACTGCGATTTGTCGCTGGAGAGCGGCTTGTATGTCGGGCCCATGAGCCGCACGACCGCGCTGTCGTAATCCGCGGGATTCCCGACGCGTTCGGCGAGATACGCATCGATGTATTTTCGAACCAAATATAGGGATGTTCCCGCTTATTTCCCGTAGAAATCAACATACGCGAACGTCCCGTTCAGTCCGTTGAGGTTGGTGCGATACGCGTCCAGGATGGCAGCGCTCGCCGCCTCATCGGCTGGCAGCGTGTTCCGCGTGACCTGCGTGTAGAACACCGCGAGGTCGGCATCCGACAGGCTGGCGATCGCCCTGTGGGCGGCGCTTGCTTGGTTGGCCGCGGTGAAGTTGACGACCGTCGCGTTCGCGCTGGTGGCGAGGGATTTCAACAGGGCATCGATCTGGGGGTCCGAAATCTGCGTGCCGATCCGGATACCGGTCAGGTCGCCGTTCAGCTTTTGCGTGAAGTCGATGGTCCGGTCGCCCGTATAGGCCGCGTTCAGCGGGTCGGCGGCGTCGCGGCCCTTCATGGCGTTCATGACGATGGCGAGATCCGCCACGGTGTTGCCCATCGGGCCCGGCGTATCGACGATCGCGAAGCCCGGGATGACGCCCGTCCGGCTGACGAGGCCCGGCGTGGCCTTGAGCGCCCAGATATGGTGGGTCGTCGCCGGCCCCATCAGCGAGCCGTTGGTTTCCGTGCCCAGGGTGACCGGTGCAAATCGCATCGCGGCCGCGATCGCGGAGCCGTGGCTCGAGCCGGAGGCGAACAGGACTGGATTGAGGGGATTTAACGCGACGCCGCCGTCCGGGCTGATGTCCGGGAAACCCGTACGGAAGTTGGCCCACTCGCTCATGTTGGCCTTGCCCATGATGATGGCACCCTGCTCGCGCAGTTGTGCGATCAGGGCGGCATCGTCGGCGGGCTTCGAGCCGAACAGCGCCAGCGAACTCGCCGTCGTGCGCATGGCATCGGCGGTGTCGATGTTGTTCTTCACCAGGATCGGGATGCCGAACAGCGCCGGCAAGGTCTCGCCCTTGGCCTTCGCCTCGGCGCGCTGCGCGTCCATGCGATCGGCGATGGTCAGAAGCTCGGGGTTGAGTTCCGTCACCGATCGCAGAGCCGGACCGGCATGGTCGAGCTTCTGGATCTTGTACATGTACTGGAGCACGATCTCGCGCGAGGTGATCGTGCCGTTTGCCAGCAGGGCGGCGAGTTCCGTGACCGACTTGGTGGTGATGTCGGGCGTCGTGCCGCCATAGGCAGCCAGCGGCTCCTTCGACAGGGTGCGGATCAGGGAGACGGGGCCGGGCGCGGCGGGCAGGGACGCGTCCTGCAAGCTGAGTTTCCCCAGCAGGCCGACGATGTCGGCCTCGCGCGCCTGGCGCGGATCGAAGTCGATCAGCGGTCGGACGGTGGGAAGCAGGGCCTGGAGTTCGGTCTCGGACTTGTCGAGCCCCGCGCGCCGATAGGTGGCGCGCACGACATCGCGCAGGGCGCTCGCTTGGGACTGGGGCACGGCCGTTCTCTCGCGTTGATTGCCGGGTGCGAGGCTAGGAAGCGGCGGCCGAGTCGCTCAAGAGACAATGCTGTGCTTGCAGACTAAATTTGTATCATTTGATGGTTTTGTGCTGGAAAAACAGTCATGGGTCTGCTCGCTTTACAGTTCCAGTATGATGTGACGGGTCGAGCCTGAAGCGTCAGGCCTGCCGCGGGGCCGCGCGATGTAGATGCGGTCAGGTACGGCCGCGATCAGGTCTCGGAGTGACTGTGCCGCTTTCTAGCTTACCAGCACTCTCGACCAGGCGAACGAAGGCGAACGGGCTCGCGCAGTCGAGGGCCGCGAACAGGGGGCAGCTTGCCTTCTGCGGTGCTGACCTGTGCGACGTCGATGTGGAATTAGCCGATCGGATACCGAGCAAAGCGCTTCTTCTTCGGCTTGTCGCCTTCGACCTCCGGCAGACGGCTGATGCCATGCCGTTCCAGGCAACGATGCAGCGAGGCGCGGGTCAGGTGCGGGATCGTCGGCTGTAGGCCGTAGAGGCGGTGCGGTGGCGTCCGCCTACCGGCGGTCTTGTTCTACGCCTCGCCCCCCCCGGATGCCGGACGCGATGGCGCCGACACAGGCTACCGTTTCCCGTTCTGCGGGCATGTGGCCGGCAGCTTGCATTCGGTCGAGCGTATCCCTGGCACAAGTGCCCGGGCCACGGAGCGTGTGCGACCTGTGATGGTGTTCAGTCTGAAGAGAAACGGCGCCGGTGCGGCGCTCGCCGGCCTGCTGCTGCTTGGGCTCAGTCCGGCCGCCCTAGCACAGGGCGTTCTGCGCATCGGCATGACAGCGTCCGACATTCCCCCTGACCACCGGCCAGACCGACAACGGCGGCGAGGGCATGCGGTTCATGGGCTACACGGTCTACGACGGGCTCATCAATTGGGATCTGACGAGCGCGGACCTCGCCTCCGACCTCACGCCCGGCCTCGCCACGAGTTGGACGGTGGACCCGAACGACCAGACCAAGTGGACCTTCAAGCTGCGCCCGGGCGTCACGTTCCACGACGGCTCGGACTTCACCGCCGATGCGGTGGTGTGGAACCTCGACAAGCTCCTGAAGAGCGATGCGCCCCATTACGACCCGCGCCAGTCCGCCCAGGGCAAGACCCGTATCCCGGCGGTGGCGAGCTACCGCGCGGTCGATCCGCTGACCGTCGAGATCACCACCAAGATCCCCGACGCGACGCTGCCCTACCAGATCGCCTGGATCATGATGTCCTCCCCCGCCCAGTGGGAGAAACTCGGCAAGTCCTGGGACGCCTTCGCCAAGCAGCCCTCGGGCACCGGCCCGTGGAAGCTGACGCTGTTCGCCCCCCGCGAGCGGGCCGAGATGGTCCCGAACCCGGCCTACTGGGACAAGAAGCGGATCCCGAAGCTCGACAAGCTGGTGCTGGTGCCGCTGCCGGAGGCCAACGCCCGGGTCGCGGCCCTGCGCGCCGGGCAGGTCGATTGGATCGAGGCCCCGGCGCCGGACGCCATCGCCTCGTTGAAGGGCGCGGGCTTCACCATCGTCACCAACGCCTACCCGCACAACTGGACGTGGCATCTCTCCCGGAGCGAGGGCTCGCCGTGGAACGACGTCCGCGTTCGCAAGGCGGTCAACCTCGCCATCGACCGCGAGGGCCTGAAAGAGCTGCTGGGCGGGATGGCGATCCCGGCCAAGGGCTTCTACCCCCCGAACCACCAGTGGTTCGGCCGCACCACCTTCGACGTGAAGTACGATCCCGAGGCGGCCAAGAAGCTGCTTGCCGAGGCCGGCTACGGCAAGGCGAAGCCGTTGAAGCTCAAGGTGGCAATCTCGGCCTCAGGCTCGGGCCAGATGCAGCCGCTGCCGATGAACGAGTTCGTGCAGCAGAACCTCGCCGATGTCGGCGTCCAGGTCGACTACGAGGTCGTCGAGTGGAACACGCTGATCAACGTCTGGCGCGCGGGCGCCAAGGCCGACATCTCGCGCGGCGTATCGGCGATCAATTACTCTTACTTCATCCAGGACCCGTTCACCGGCTTCATCCGCCACCTGCAGTGCAACCTCGCGCCGCCGAACGGCACCAACTGGGGCTATTACTGCGATCCTGAGATGGACCAGCTGTTCGACCAAGTGCGCACCACCTTCGACAAGGAGGCGCAGAACAAGGTCCTCCAGAAGGTCCACGAGAAGTTCGTCGACGACGCGCTGTTCGTGATGATCACCCACGACGTCAATCCGCGGGCGATGAGGTCGAAGGTGAAAGGCTTCGTCCAGGCGCAGAACTGGTTCCAGGACTTCTCGACGATCACCATCGCCACCGCCGGGCGGTGAGACGCTTAGTTGCTCTCCTCCCCCTCGTGGGGAGGGGGATGGGAAGGGGGCGCAGGATCGAGCGCCGCGGTGCCACCTGGGCCGCCTGGGCCACCCCTACCCGTGTCCCCTCCCTCGAAGGGGAAGGGGAACGGTTGAGTCTGCGCGTGAGACGAGCAGGGTGATCAATGCTTCTCTACATCCTCAAACGCCTCGTCGCCGTCACCCCCGTGGCGTTCGGCGTGAGCGTCGTGTGCTTTCTCCTCGTCCACCTCGCCCCCGGCGATCCGCTGAGCGCGGTGCTGCCGGCTGACGCAACGCAGGCGACAATCGACGAGATGCGAGCCGCCTACGGCTTCGATAAGCCGCTGCCGGTGCAGTACTTCATCTGGCTGTGGCACGTGCTGCACGGCGATCTCGGCGTGTCGATCGCCACCGGCCGCCCGGTTGCGGCCGAGGTCGGGCGCGCGGTCGTCAACTCGCTGATCCTCGCCTCGGTGGCCACCCTGATCGGCTTCACCTTCGGGGTGCTGTTCGGCTTCGTCGCGGGCTACCGGCGCAACTCCGTCCTCGACCGGATGGCCTCGGCGCTGTCCGTCTTCGGCGTGAGCGTGCCGCACTACTGGCTCGGCATGGTGTTCGTGATCGTGTTCTCGGCGAACCTCGGTTGGCTGCCGCCGACCGGCGCCGGGCCCGACGGCTCCGGCAACTGGCGGCCGGACTTCGACCACCTGCGCTACATCATCATGCCGGCGGTCACGATGTCGGTGATCCCGACCGGCATCATCGCCCGCACCGTCCGGGCGCTGGTGGCCGACATCCTGTCCCAGGACTTCGTCGAGGCCCTGCGCGCCAAGGGTCTCGACGAGCGCGGCGTGTTCCGCCACGTCGTGCGCAACGCCGCCCCGACCGCGCTCGCGGTGATGGGCCTGCAGCTCGGCTACCTGCTCGGTGGATCGATTCTGATCGAGACCGTGTTCGCGTGGCCGGGCACCGGCTTCCTCCTCAACGCCGCGATCTTCCAGCGCGACCTGCCGCTGCTCCAGGGCTCGATCCTCGTGTTGGCCCTGTTCTTCGTCGCCCTCAACCTCATCGTCGATGTGATGCAGACCGCCCTCGACCCGCGCATCGAGCGCGGCTGACCCGGAGGTCCAAGAGATGAACGCTCCCGCCACAGCCGCCTCGACAGCCATTGCCCTCGACGGCACCGTGCTCGGCCCCCGGGCACGCCGCGCCCGAGGCCGCCTTCATCCCCCTCGCGCGGATTCTGGGGCCATGTCGGCCACCGCCTCGTGCGCGACCCCGTCGCGATCGCCGCGGGCGCCTTGATCCTCGCGATGATCGCGGTGGCGGTCCTCGCGCCCTGGATCACGCCGATGGACCCCTACAAGGGCTCGATGCTGCGCCGCCTGAAGCCGGTCGGCGACGCGGTGTACTGGCTGGGCTCGGACGAGCTCGGCCGCGACATGATCAGCCGCCTGATGCTCGGCGCGCGGCTGTCGCTGTTCATGGGTGTAACGCCGGTGCTGATCGCCTTCGTGATCGGGTCCGCCATCGGCATTCTCGCCGGCTACGTCGGCGGCTGGACCAACACGATCCTGATGCGCACCATCGATGTCTTTTTCGCTTTTCCCTCCGTCCTCCTGGCGATCGCGCTCTCGGGGGCGCTCGGGGCTGGCATCTTCAATGCCATCGTCTCGCTGACCTGCGTGTTCGTGCCCCAGATCGCGCGGGTGGCTGAGAGTGTCACCACCGGCATCCGACGGCGCGACTATATCGACGCGGCCAAGCTCTCCGGCGCCTCGGCCCTGACGATCATGCGGGTGCAGGTGCTCGGCAACGTCGTCGGGCCGATCTTCGTCTACGCCACCGGCCTGATCTCGGTCTCGATGATCCTGGCTTCGGGCCTCTCGTTCCTCGGCCTCGGGGTGCGCCCCCCCGAGCCGGAATGGGGCCTAATGCTGAACACGCTCCGCACCGCGATCTACGTCAATCCGCTCGTCGCGGCCCTGCCGGGCGTGTGCATCTTCATCGTCTCTATCTCCTTCAACCTGTTCTCGGACGGCCTGCGCAACGCCATGGAGATCCGCCAGTGAGCGTCATCCCGGACGTCTCCGACCCGTTCGCCGCCGACCGCGGCGGCCCCGCCCAGCCGCTTCTGACGGTCTCGGGGCTCGTCAAGCACTTCCCCGTGCGCAAGGGCGCCGGCCCGAAGAAGACCGTGCGGGCGGTCGACGGCATCGATCTCACCGTCCTCAAGGGCGAGACGCTCGGCATCGTCGGCGAATCCGGCTGCGGCAAGTCGACGACCGCCAAGCTGATCATGGGCCTGATTGAGCGCGACGCCGGGCAGATGCTCTACGACGGGCAGCCGGTGGGCGAGCGGGCGATGCCCTGGCGCAGCTACCGCCGCGCCGTCCAGATGGTGTTCCAGGATTCCTACGCCTCGCTCAACCCGCGCATGACCGTCGAGCAGTCGATCGCCTTCGGCCCGAAGGTGAACGGCGTGCCGGGCCGGCAGGCGGTGGACCGGGCCCGCACGCTCCTCGACCGGGTCGGCCTGGAGCCGAAGCGCTTCGCCGGCCGCTACCCGCACGAAATCTCCGGCGGCCAGCGCCAGCGGGTCAACATCGCCCGGGCGCTCGCGCTGGAGCCGCGCCTCGTCCTCCTCGACGAGGCGGTCTCGGCGCTCGACAAGTCCGTGGAGGCCCAGGTGCTCAACCTGCTCCTCGACCTCAAACAGGAGTTCGGCCTGACCTACATCTTCATCAGCCACGACCTGAACGTCGTGCGCTTCATCTCCGACCGCGTGATGGTGATGTATCTCGGACGCGTCGCCGAGATCGGCCCGTCCGACACGGTGCTCGCCGCCCCCGCGCATCCCTACACGCAGGCGCTCCTCGCCTCGATGCCGTCCCTCGACCCCGACAACCGCACGGAGGAGGCGCTGCTCGCCGGCGATCCTCCAAACCCGATCGACCCGCCGTCCGGCTGCCGCTTCCATCCCCGCTGTGCGCTGGCCGCGGATGTCTGCTCCGGGACCGAGCCGGCTTTGGACGCGGTGGCGCCGCTCCACCGGGTCGCCTGCCTCGCCCGGCAGGCCGGCTCCAGCCATCCGGCCGCCCCCGCACGGGCGCTCGCGGCATGAGTGCGTCCGTGACCACGACCGACCCGGCGGTCGAACTCTCCGGGCTGCGCGTCGCCTTCGGCAAGACGCAGGTCGTCGACGGCGTCGACCTGCGGGTGGAGCGGGGTCAGGCGCTCGCCCTCCTCGGCGAGTCGGGCTCCGGCAAGAGCGTGACGCTGCGCGCGATCTTGCGCCTGTTCCCCGAGGGCCGCAGCCGGATCGAGGGTCGGATCTTCGCCGCCGGCCGCGACGTGCAGGCGCTCGACAAGCGGGCGCTCGCCGATTTCCGCGGCGGCGCCGTCTCGATGATCTTCCAGGAGCCGCTGCTCGCCTTCGATCCGGTCTACACGGTGGGCCGGCAGATCACCGAGTCGATCCGGCGGCACGAGCGGGGTGTGACGCAGGCGGAGGCGCGGCGCCGGGCGCTTGCCCTGTTCGAGCGCGTGCGCATCCCGAGCCCCGAGCGGCGGCTCGACAACTACCCGCACGAGATGTCGGGGGGCATGCGCCAGCGGGCGATGATAGCGCTGGCGCTGGCCTGCCGCCCGCAGGTGCTGCTCGCCGATGAGCCGACGACGGCGCTCGACGCCACCGTGCAGATCCAGGTGCTGCTGCTGCTGCGCGAGCTGCAGCGCGACCTCGGCCTGTCGATCGTCATCGTCACCCACGATCTCGGCGCGGCGGTCGAGGCCGCCGACCGCATCGCCGTGATGTATGCAGGGAAAATCGTCGAAAACGGTACGGCCCATCAGGTGGTGCTCGATCCCCACCACCCCTACACGATCGGCCTGCTGCGCAGCCGCGCGGAGGGCGCGCTCGCCAAGGGCGCCCGCCTGGAGACGATTCCGGGCAGCCCGCCCGATCTCGCCAACCGGCCGCCCGGCTGCCCCTTCGCCCCGCGCTGCTTCCTCGCCGAGGAGCGCTGTCGCCGGGAGATGCCACCGGTGAGCGAGATCGCCCCGGGACACCGGGTCGCCTGCTGGCGCACGGACCTGGCGGCCGCCGCCTACCGATCCGGGTCGACGCCGGGGCGGGTTCCGGAGCCGGCCTGAACGGCTGCAGGACGTGGCCGACATCGCCGCCGGCCGCCCTGCACGCCTACCTGCAGACCTTCTGCGGCAGCATCCCGAATGTCTGGAACGGGTCAGGAGTTGGCGCGCTATGATTTCGTCGGTCCCGGCGATTCAGGAGGCCGGACTGCACGACTTGGCCTCCGTTCACCGATCTGCCCGAGTGGGGTGGACCGAGTTCTTCCGGCGTCATCGGATCCCGCGCCTATTCGGATGCGATCGGCGTGAGCACGAGGTTACGTCAGGCTCTTCGGTTGGTCGCTGACCATAGCCACGCGATAGGCATCAAAGTCTGCAGGAGGCCAATTTTTGACCTCCTGCGTATCGGCCAACCTGCCTGCGTTACTGCATGGTCGGCATCACGAAGTCGGCGCCGGCACGGATGCCGGTCGGCCAGCGGGTCGTGATGGTCTTGAGGCGCGTGTAGAAGCGCACGCCCTCCGGCCCGTGCATGTGGTGGTCGCCGAACAGCGAGGCCTTCCAGCCGCCGAAGGAGTGGAAGGCCATCGGCACCGGGATCGGCACGTTGATGCCGACCATGCCGACCTCGATCGCATGCGCGAACTCGCGTGCCGCGTCGCCGTCGCGGGTGAAGATCGCGGTGCCGTTGCCGAACTCGTGCTCGTTGATGAGCTGCGCGGCCGCGGCGTAGTCCGGCACCCGGGTCACGGCCAGGACCGGCCCGAAGATCTCCTCCCGGTAGATCCGCATCTCCGGCGTCACCCGGTCGAACAGCGAGCCGCCGATGAAGTAGCCGCCCTCGTAGCCCTGGAGCTTGAGGTCGCGCCCATCAACCAAGAGCTCGGCGCCCTCGGCCACGCCCTGGTCGATGTAGCCGCGCACCTTCTCGTAGTGCTGGCGCGTCACCAGCGGGCCCATCTCGGACTCGGGGTCGGTGCCGGGGCCGACCTTGAGCGCGCGTACCTTCGGGATCAGCCGCTCGATCAGGGCGTCGGCGGTCCGCTCGCCGACCGGCACCGCCACCGAGACCGCCATGCAGCGCTCGCCCGCCGAGCCGTAGGCGGCGCCCATCAGGGCATCGACCGCCTGATCCATGTCGGCATCGGGCATGACGATCATGTGGTTCTTGGCGCCGCCCAGCGCCTGGGCGCGCTTCCCGGTGCTGGTGGCGGTGGCGTAGATGTAGCGGGCGATCGGGGTCGAGCCGACGAAGCTGACCGCGCTGATGCCGGGGCTGTGCAGGAGCGCGTCGACCGCTTCCTTGTCGCCCTGCACCACTTGAAACACGCCGTCGGGCAGGCCGGCCTCCTTGAGCCACTCGGCCATCCGCAAAGCGGTCGATGGGTCACGCTCGGAGGGCTTCAGGACGAAGCAGTTGCCGCAGGCGAGCGCCACGGGAAACATCCACATCGGCACCATGGCGGGGAAGTTGAACGGCGTGATGCCGGCGACCACGCCGAGCGGCTGGCGCAGGGAGTGGCTGTCGACGCGGGTGCCGACATTCTCTGTCACCTCGCCCTTCAGAAGCTGCGGGATGCCGGTGGCGAATTCCACGACTTCGGCCCCGCGCTGAACCTCGCCCTTGGCGTCCGAGAGCACCTTGCCGTGCTCGGCGGTGATGACGGCAGCGAGTTCGTCGGTGCGCTCCTCAAGGATGCGCAGGAAGCGGTTGAGGATGCGCGCGCGGCGCAGGGGCGGCGTGGCGGCCCAGGCCGGGAAAGCGGCCTTGGCCGATGCCACCGCGGCCTCGACCTCGTCGCGGCTCGCCAGCGCCACCGCGCCGGTCTCCTCGCCGGTGGCCGGATTGTAGACCGGCGCGGTGCGGCCGGAGCGGCCCGGGGCGCGGGCGCCGTCGATGAAGTGCGGTATCTCTTGAGGCATGGCTCTGTCCTGTCCGTGCCGGCCTGCGAGCCGGCGGATCTTCGAAGCTTCGGTGAAGGGAGCGTTCAGGGGGCGGCGACGGCCGCTTCGGAGGCGGGCGCGGGCGCTCCGAGTTCGGCGGCGAAGGCGCCGAAGAACTGGTCGGCGAGCTTGCGCGAGGTCCCCTGGATCAAACGTCCGCCGAGTGAGGCAATCTTGCCGCCGATCTCGGCCTTGGCCTCGTAGGTCAGCACGGTGTCGGCGCCCTCCTCGCGGAGCGAGACGACGGCGCGGCCCTTGGCGAAGCCCGCCATGCCGCCGTTGCCCTGGCCGACCAGGGTGTAGCCCTCCGGGGCGCGGATGTCCTCGAACCGCACGGTGCCGGCGAAGGTCGCCGAGACCGGGCCGACCTTCAGGGCGACCTTGGCGGCCAGTTCCTCGGGCGAGGCCTGCGTCAGCTCCTTGCAGCCGGGGATGCAGCGGGCGAGCACCTCCGGGTCGTTCAGGGCGGCCCAGACGGCCGCGCGCGGCGCCGCGATGCGGTACTCGCCTGTGATGTCCATGGCTTACCTCCCGTAACGGGTCGTGGCGGTCAGACCGCGCAGTAGCGATCCTGAATCGCGGTATCGGCGCGCAGGGCCGCGGCCGAGCTCTCGTGCACGACCGCGCCCTGGTCGATGATCACGGCGCGGTCGGCGAGGTTGAGCGCCCATTCGACGTTCTGCTCCACAAGCAGCAGCGTCACCCCGCGTTCGCGCAACGCGACGAACAGCCGACCCATCTCCTCGACCAGCACCGGCATGATGCCCTCGGAGGGCTCGTCGAGCAGGATCAGCTTGGGGGCGCGCGATCATCGCGCGAGCGATGGCAAGCATCTGCTGCTCGCCGCCGGACATCGTCACGGCCGTCTGGTCGAGCCGCTCGGCGAGGCGCGGGAAGGTCTCGGCGATCTCGGCGATGGCCGGTCCCTCCTTGATGGAGGCCGGGGCGCGCAGCAGTCCGAGCTTCAGGTTCTCGCGCACGGTGAGGCCGGGCACGATGCGCCGGTCCTCGGGCACGTAAGCCAGGCCCAGCGGAAAGCGGGCATGGGCCGGGCGCCCGAGCAGATCCTCCCCGAGGAAGCGGACGCTGCCGGCAACCTTCGGGATCAGGCCCATCACGGCCTTCATGGTCGTGGTCTTGCCCGCGCCATTGCGGCCGACCAGCGCCAGGATCTCGCCCGCCCGCACCTCGAGGGGAGAGGCCGTGCAGGACATGGCTCGGGCCGTACCACGCGTCGAGGCGATCGATCTCAAGCATGGCCGTACCCGCCGCTCTGGCCGAGATAGACCCGGCGAACTTCCCGGTCGATCTGGATCTCGGACGGCGTCCCGTCGGCGATGAGCCGGCCGTGATGCAGCACGAGGATCCGCTCGGACAGGCCGAGGATCATCTTCATCTTGTGCTCGACCAGCAGGATGGTGCGGCTCTCACCCAGGCGGCGCAGCAGCGCGACCATCTCCTTGGTCTCCTCCGGGCCCATGCCGGCGGTGGGCTCGTCGAGCAGCAGCAGCTTCGGGTCGGCGGCGAGCGCGATGCCGATCTCCAGTGCCCGCTGCTCGCCGTGGGCGAGCGAGGCGGCGGGCCGGTCGCGGCGGCCTGAGAGGCCGACCGCGTCGAGGATCTCGTCGGCGCGCGTGCCGAGGCCGGTAAGCGCGTCGCGCCGGCTCCAGAAATCGTAGCGGTGGGTGCGGGCCTGGATCGCCGTGCGCACGTTCTCGTGGGCGGTCAGGCGCGGAAACAGGTTGGTGATCTGGTAGGAGCGGGCAATGCCGAGATGGGCAAAGCGCGCCTGGGGCACGCGGCCCATGTCGCGGCCGGAGAAGCGCAAGCTCCCGCTCGTCGGCTTGAGGGCGCCGGAGAGCAGGTTGAAGAACGTGCTCTTGCCCGCCCCGTTCGGGCCGATGATGGCGGTGATGCGCCCTTCGCCGAAGGCGGCCGAGACGCCTTCGAGGGCGGTGAAGGCGCCAAAGCGCCGGCCGAGGTTCTCGACTTCGAGGATGGGGTTCGAGACCGGGTTCATCGGCGCCCCCGCAACGCGGTGAGCCGCCCCAGCGCCGTGCCCCAGAGGCCGCGGGGCAGGAACAGCACGAACAGGATGAAGACGGAGCCGAGCGCGAGCTGCCAGTGCGGCGTCCAGAGGCTCAGGACGTCCTCCAGAACCAGCACGGTCAGGGCGCCGACGAAGGGGCCGAAGAAGGTGCCCGCGCCGCCCACCAGCGTCATCACGACCGCCGTGCCGGAGGTGTGGTAGGCGAGGCTGTCCAGCGGCACGATCGAGAGGTGGATCGCCGAGAGCGCTCCGGAGAGGCCGCAGAACAGGCCCGACAGCACGAACGCGAGGAGCTTGGTGCGCTCCACGTCGAAGCCGCAGGCGCGGGCCCGGGTCTCGTTCTCGCGGATCGCCTCGATCACCGCGCCGAAGGGCGAGGCAAGGATGCGCGAGATCAGCGCGAGCGCCGCGCCGACGAAGGCCAGCACGAAGAGGTACTTGGTCAGCGGGTTCAGGATATCGAGGGAGACGATCCCAAGGTCGATGGTCGAGACCGTGAAGCCGCGAAGCCCGTTCTCGCCCCCGGTCCAGGAGGAGGCCTGGAGCGCGACGTAGTAGACGAGTTGGGCGAGCGCCAGCGTCACCATGGCGAAGTAGATGCCGCGCGAGCGGATCGACACGGTGCCGATGACGAGTGCCAACCCGCTCGCGGCGACGACCGCCAGCGCCATCGCCAGCAGCGGGTGCAGGCCGAACGCGCCGATGCCGATCCCGGTGAGATAGGCCCCCGTGCCGAAGAAGGCGGCGTGGCCAAAGGAGAGCAGGCCGGTATAGCCGTAGAGCAGGTTGTAGCCGACGGCGTAGAGCCCGTAGATCAGCACGTTGACCGCGAGCGCCTGCGAGGGAAGCAGGAAGGGCAGCGCCAGCAGCGCGAGGATCGACAGCGGCGCACGCCAGCGCGAGACGCCGTCGAGAGCGATCGGCGAGCGTCGCGGCACCGTCGGCGGTGCCTCGACGACAGTCTGGTCGAGGGTCTGCATTGCGGGGCTCCTCAGACGCCGAGGCCGGGCTTGCCGAACAGGCCCTGCGGCCGGACCAGCAGAACCAGGGCCATGAAGGCGAACATCGCGATGCTCGCCATCTCGGGGGCGAAGAGCGCGGTCATCGAGACCACGATGCCGACGAGCAGCCCGGCCACGACCGATCCCATCAGCGAGCCCATCCCGCCGATCACCGTGACGGCGAAGGCTTCGCCCAGCACGACGTTGCCCATCTCCGGATTGACCGAGCGCATTGGTGCGGCGAGCACGCCGCCGAGCGCGGCCAGCGCGATGCCGAGCGCGAACACCCAGAGCCAGAGCCGCTGGATATCGACGCCGAGCACCCGCAGGATCTCGGGGTCGCGGGCGCCGGCCCGCACGATCAGGCCGAGTCGCGTGCGCTCGAGCCCGTACCAGAGGGCGACGAGGACCAGCGCCACCACGCCGACCACGAACAGCCGGTAGATCGGGAAGAAGCCGATGCCGAGATCGGCCACCCCCGAGAGTTCCTCAGGCGTGGCGAAGGGCAGGCCATCCGAACCGAACAGGATGCGCACGCCCTCCACCAGCACGTAGCCGAGCCCGAAGGTGAGCAGCAGCGGATCGTCCGGCGAGCGCCCGGCCAGCGGCCGGATCAGGAAGCGTTCGATCAGGAGGCCGAGCGCCCCGACCATCAGCGGCCCGAACAGCAGCGCGGCCCAGAAGGAGCCCGTGCGCTCCATCACGAACACGCCCGCATAGGCGCCGACCATGAAGACGTTGCCGTGGGCGAAGTTCACGATGCCGAGCATGCCGAAGATGATCGACAGGCCGAGCGCCAGCATCACGAACACGGCACCGAGCGCCACGCCCGAGAAGAGCTGCATCGCGATCAGTTCGAGGTCGAGGAATCCCGGATCCATGGCCGCCCCCGCTCGCGTCAGGCCCGGTGGCCGAGTTCGTCGCAGGAGCGCAGCATCGCCTCCGCGCCCGGCTCGACCTCGAGGATCTTGAACAGGTCGGCCTCGCCCTGCATCTCGGACTTCTTCTTAGATTCCGTGATGAGCACCGACTGGATCGCTTGGTGGTCGCAGGCCCGGTAGCGCTCGGGGCCCTTGGCGACGTCGTATTGCAGCGCCTCCAGCGCCGCGATCACCCGGTCCGTATCGGTGTCGCCCGCCGCCTGCACCGCCATCAGCAGGGAGCGCACGGCGGTGTAGCCGTAGGCACCGTAATCGGTGGGCACCGCGCCGGCATAGGCGGCGCGGAAGGCGTCGTTGAAGGCCTTGGCCGAGGGCACCGTCTCTTCGAGACGCCAGTAGTAGTTGCTGGCGCCCACCACGCCCTCGAAGGCGTCGGCACCGCCCGCGAGGCGCTGGTTGTGCAGCAGCACCGGCACGACGATCCGCGCGGCCTTCTTCAGCCCGAAATCGTTGGCCTGCTTGATGCTGTTGGCCTGGTCGCGGCCGAAATTGCAGATGCAGAGGATGTCCGGGCGCATCGAGCGCAGGCGCGGCATGAAGGTCGAGTAGTCGGGCGCGCCGAACGGGTGCAGGATCTCGCCCGCCGTCTCGGCCCCGATGGCGGCCGCCGCGCGCTTGAAGCCGCGCAGCATCTCGTGGCCGTAGGCGTAGTCGGCGACGAGGTAGGCGACCCGCGTGCCCTTCTTGAAGGCGTGCTTGGCCACTGCCGCGGTGGTCATGTGCGGGTTCAGAGCCTCGTGGAAGGTGTGGCGGCTGAAATCCTTGGCCTCGTTGATCGTGTCCGACTGGCTGATCGACACGTAGAGGACCTTTCGCGAGCGGGTGATCTCGTTGACCGAGAGCTGCACCGCGCTCGACAGGGCGCCGACGATGAAGTGAGCCCGGTCCTTCTCGATCAGCTCCAGCGTCCGGGTCGCGGCCTCGCCGGGGTTGAGCTTGTCATCGCGCACCAGCAGCTCGGCCATGCGACCGTTCAGGCCGCCGGCCTCGTTGAACTGCTTCACGGCCAGTTCCGCCGAGCGGATCTGGTCCTTGGCCTCGGCGCCGAACGGGCCGGTGACCGGCGTCGGGAAGCCGATGCGGATCGGCTCCGCCGCCCGGGCGACGAAGGGCATGCCGATCCCGGCGAGCGTGCCGGCCGCGGCCATGCCCCGCACGAGCGTCCGGCGCGAGACGGCGCCGTATCCCGGTCCCTGTCGGATCATCGTTCTCTCCCTGTCGTCGCGCGGGCTCATGCGTGCGGCCCGCGTCGCGAAATCGAATGAGCGCGCTCAGATCACGTCGAGCGCCATCAGGATGCGTTCAGGCGTCATCGGCAGCTGCGAGACGCTGGCGCCCAGCGGGCGCAGGGCGTCATTGACGGCGTTCAGCGCCGCGCCCGAGGCGGCGGCGGTGCCGGCCTCGCCGACACCCTTGGCACCGAGTTCGGTGTCCCCCGTCGGCGTCTCGACATGGGTGATCACGATGTCCGGCATCTCGCAGGCCATCGGCACGAGGTAATCGGTCATCGAGCCGTTCAGGAGCTGACCGGTCTCGCCGTAGCGGCACTCTTCGAAGAAGGCGGCGCCGAGCCCCTGCACCACGCCGCCGCGGATCTGCTCGTCCACCAGCAGCGGGTTGATGACCCGCCCGCAATCCTCGACCACCCAGTGCTTGAGGAGGGTGACGAAGCCGGTCTCGGCATCGACCTCGACGAGGCTGCCGTGGATGCCGTTGGTGAATGCGAAGGGGTAGCCGCGCGGGGCGAAGTGGTGCGCCACCGTCAGCGCCGGCGAAACGTCCGGCGGCAGCAGGTCGGAGCGGTAATAGGCGAGGTTCGCCAGCTCCTTCAGCGTCATGCGCGGCGTGCCGTCGGCATTCGTCACCGCGCCCTCGCGGATGTCGAGGGCGTCGGCCTCCGCCTGCAGGATCGCGGCGGCGATCTCGAGGATGCGCCGCTTCAGCTTGCGGCTCGCCTGGAGCGCGGTCTCGCCGCCGATGCCGGCGCCGCGGCAGGCCCAGGTGGCCCCGCCCGAGGGCGTCGTCTCGGTGTCGCCGGTGAGCACCCGGATGCAGTCCCGGTCGACGCCGAGCCCCTCGGCGACGATCTGGCCGACGATGGCCTCGCTGCCCTGGCCCTGCTCGGTGATGCTGATGGCGCATTGCACCTCGCCGGCGGGCGTCAGCTTGAGGACGCAGCCGTCCTGCGCCGAGATGTGGGCGCCGCCGACGCCGTAGAAGGCAGGCGTCGGGTTGGTGATCTCGACATAGGTAGCGATGCCGATGCCGCGATGGACGCCTTTCTCGCGCAGGGCGGCCTGCTCGGCGCGCAGGCGCGGATAGTCCATCAGGTCGTGGAGCCGCGAAAGGCAGGTCGCGAGCGAGAGCTTCTCGAACCGGTACCCGCTCGGCGTGGTGTGCGGGTACATGTCGTCGGTCACGTAGTTGCGCCGCCGGATCTCGAACGGGTCGAGGCCGAGCCGGTCCGCGGCGAGATCGACGAGGCGCTCCGTCACCGCGCAGGCGATCGGGTGGCCGACCGCACGGTACTGGCTCATCTGCACCTTGTTCTGCGCCACCACGGTCAGATCGGCGCGGTAATCGGTGAGCCGGTAGGGCGCGCCGATCAGGCGCACGACCTGGTTGCCCTCGACCGCGCTGGTGCGCGGATAGGCCGAGAACGGGCCGACGCCGGTCACGTCGTCCACCTCGATCGCAGTCAGGGTGCCGTCCGGAGCGAAGGCGAGGCGGGCGCGCACCCGGTGGTCGCGGGCGTGGATGTCGCTGGCGAAGGCCTCCATCCGGTCGGCGGTGAACTTCACCGGGCGCCGGAGCAGGAGGCTCGCGCCCACCACCGCCATGTCCTCGTGGTAGACGTGCAGCTTCATCCCGAAGGAGCCGCCGACATCGGGCGCGATCACTCGCACCCGCGCCTCGGACAGGCCGAAATGGCGGGCGTAGAGATCCTGGAACTGGTAGGGCGTCTGGGTCGATTGGTGGACGGTGAGCCGCTCCTCGCTCGGGTCGAAATCGGCGAGCGTGGTGCGCGGCTCCATCGTCACCGCCGTGTGGCGGCCGAAGCGCAGATCGACCGCGACGCTCTGCGCTTCCGCGAAGGCCTCCGCCGTCGAGCCCGACTCGATGCGGGTGCGGAACAGCACGTTGTCGGGCGCGTCCGCGTCGATGCGGGGCGCGTCGGCGGCGCGGGCGGCGTCGAGATCGACCACCGCCTCCAGCTCCTCGAACTCCACCTGGACCGCTTCGAGCGCGTCCTCCGCCTCGGCGCGGGTCTCGGCCACCACCATCACCACCGGCTGCCCGGCCCAGACGACCTTCTCGAGGGGGCAGCGGGAGTTGGGGCGCCGAGCGCATGCCCTTGAAGTGGCTGAGCGTTCCGACCCACGGCGTGCAGATCGCGGAAAAATCCGCACCCGTCAGCACCCGATGCACGCCGGGCATCCCAGCGGCCTCCGACACGTCGATAGCGCCGAGCCGGGCATGGGCGTAGGGGCTGCGCAGGAAGGCGGCGTGGAGCATGCGCGGCAGGCTCACGTCGTCGGTGTAGCGGCCCCGCCCCGCCAGCAGTCGCTTGGCGCCCGGACGCGGCAGGCCGTGGCCGATATATAGCGGCCCTTCTCGCGAAGACGGGTTGGGCTGTCGGTCGCCGCGCTCACGCTGCGTCCTCCCGCATCGGGGCTGCACCCGCGACGCTCTCGATGGCGTCGACGATCGCCTCGTAACCGGTACAGCGACAGTAATTGCCCGAGAGCGCGTCGCGGATCACCGCACGCGTCGGCCTGCGTCCGCTGGCGCGGCAATCGCGGATAAAGTCACGGGCGACCACGAGGATGCCCGGCGTGCAGAAACCGCATTGCAGGGCGTTGCGGGCGTGGAAGGCCGCCTGCAGTTCGGCGAGTTCGCCGGAATCCGACAGGCCTTCGATCGTGTCGATCCGCATCCCGTCCGCCTGCACCGCGAGCATCAGGCAGGCATGGACCGGCTGTCCGTCGAGATTGACGATGCAGGCGCCGCAGGCGCCGACCTCGCAGCCGAGATGGGTGCCGGTGAGACCGAGATCGCGTCTCAGGAAGTCGGCGAGCGAGACCCGCGGCTCGACGAAGCGGCGGACACGAGCGCCGTTGACGGTGACGGTGACGGGCTGCGGCTCGATCATGCCGCCATCTCCCCGTACTCTTGTCCCGTCAGGGCGGACAGCACCCGGCCAAGCAGGACGCGGGCGAGATGCATCCGCGCCGCCGCCGAGAAGCCCTCGTCTTCGTCCGGCGCGAGGTCGTCAGCAAGCGCCGCCTTGGCTTCCGCAATCGCCGCCGCATCGAGCGACCGGCCGGCCAGCGCAGCCTCGGCCGCCGGCGCCCGCATCGGCGTTGGGCCGACCGAGCAGAAGGCGAGGCGGGCCGATTCCACCGTCGGACCGGTGAGGACAAGATGCGCCGCGAGGCCGACCAGGGCGTAGTCGCCGCGCCGCCGGGCGATTTCGTCGAACCGCATCCGCGTGCCGGGCACGGGCAGCGGCACGCGCACCGCGGTCAACATCTCGCCGGGCTCGATCACGTTCTCGAACAGGTCGAGGAAGAAGTCGTCCGCTGCGATCGTACGGGTACCGTCACGGCCGGTGATCTCCAGCTCGGCGCCGAGCGCTCGCATGCAGGCCGGCAGTTCGGAGGCCGGGTCGGACAGGGCGAGACTACCGCCCATCGTGCCGAGGTTGCGGATCGCCAGATGCGCCATGTAGGCCGCGGCCTGGGTCAGGAGCGGGGCGTGCTCGGCGATCAGCGGGGAGGTCAGCGTCTCAGCGTGACGCGTCAGGGCGCCGATGCGCAGCCGGTCGCCTTCAAGCACGATGCCGCGCAGACTTTCGATCCGTCCGATGTCGATGAGCAGGTCGGGCGCGTCGAGGCGCAGGTTCAGCGCCGGCAGCAGGCTCTGGCCGCCCGCAAGGAAGCGCGCCTCACCTTCGCAGGCAGCATAGGCGTCGAGCGCCTCCGCCACGCTTGCCACGCGGCGGTAATCGAAGGCACGAGCCTTCATGAGCGTCCCTCCCACAGGCCGCATGTCGCCGCGGTCGATCGTTTGCCCGATCGTTGTTGACCACTTGGTTACAAGCTATCCAAGTGCGGACGATCGCGTCAAGCGAAATAACCAAACGGTCACGAAGCATGGATTCGCCCGCCACCCTGGAGGATGTTCCGGATGGGAAGCCGCCGAGGCTGGCCCCCACGAGCCGGCGGCGTCTCCCCGCGGCGCAGCGTGAGCAGCAGATCGTCGAGGCCGCGGCGCAGTTCTTCGCCGAGCACGGTCTCGGCGGTCAGACACGGGAACTGGCCAAGAGCCTCGGCATCACGCACTCGGCAATCTTTCGCTACTTCCCCACCAAGGAAGCGCTACTCGACCGCGTCTACGAGCACGTCTACGTGCAGCGCTGGAATCCGGCCTGGAGCGGCTTGGTGCAGGACCGCTCGCAACCACTGGAGACACGGATCCTGCGCTTCTACAGCGAGTATGCCGGGAGGATCTTCGACTATGTCTGGGTGCGCATCTTCGTCTTCTCGGGGCTGAAGGGCTACGACATCGCTCCGCGCTATCTTGAGATCGTGCGTGACCGCGTCATCCATCCAATCTGCGCTGAACTCCGGGCGGATCTCGGCCTGCCGGATTTCGCCGCGGTGCCCTTGACCGAGCGGGAGGCCGAGGCGGCCTGGGCCCTACACGGCAAGGTCTTCTATCTCGCGATCCGAAAGTTCGTTTATGGCTGGCCGATCCCAGAGGATCTCTCTCAGACGCTCTCCGATGATGTCGGCGTCTTCATGCGCGGCGCACCGAAAATCTTCTTCGATAGCATACACGGGAATTGATGCAGTATAACATCGTGGGATCTGCGTTGCTGGTCATATCATAGAAATTTATCATTGATAAATTGGGCCGAACATCGCGATACCGCATTCATCTGATGTGTACAGAAGCTGTTCATCGTCGGAGCAGTTCAAGCCAGTGTAACAAGCCATCGTTCCCAGACCGGTTGGATTCGTAGCGGACATCTGAGCGGCCGCAAGCAAAGGTCCGGAAGAGGGCAGAAGTTCGCGCTCCGCTTGTTCGGCTGTGCGCCATCTGCGGACCTTAACTCTCACGTAGCGGCAGGTCCGCTGTTGATGCAGGCTCGCCGTGCCGGTGAGCGCGTTTGCAACACACTGCCCCCTTATGGTTGCTACCGGCGCCCTCTCAGCCAGCCCGGCGGCTCGATCGGCGAGGCACTCCAGGTTGGCCGACGTCCCGAAGGCCTGATCAGACAGGGGGAAGAGAGATCGTCATAGCTTTTGCGCGAACGCAAACTTCTCCAGCCCGCTTCGGGCCGCGTCGAAGATCCGCACATCCGAAACGGGCGGGTTCTCGGCCTCGCCAGCGAACACTTTGCGCGCCGGTACTGCATCCGGTCGGCGGGACGGATCCACTCGCTTCAAGGGGCGCCTCAGAAACCAATACGCTCGCACCTCGCTGAGTGGCTCGCGTCTCCCACCGGTTCGTGCGCATGGCACCAATCTCGTATCCTGTGTTCGACTGACGCAATCCTCTTCGAAGGGGCGGCGTGATGGGGCTCCTTGAGCCGGCGTCTCGGCACCGCCCCGTGGCGGATCTTGTTTCCAAGCGAGGACACGATGCAGAACCTCACGATCGATGCGGTCCGCCTCTGGAATACCCTGCACGAGACCGCGCGATACGGCGCTAGCGAGGGCGGCGGTATCAACCGGCTGACGCTCACCGACGACGACAGGCGCGTGCGGGAGTGGTTCCGCGAAACCGTCGAAGCGCTGGGCTGCACGGTGATCGTCGATGACGTCGGCAACATGTTCGCGCGTCGGCCCGGCCGTCGCGACGATCTGCTCCCGATCGCCATCGGCAGCCACCTCGATACGCAGCCGACCGGCGGCAAGTTCGACGGCGTCCTCGGCGTCCTCGCCGGCATCGAGATCCTCAGGACCCTGCACGATACGGGCTACGTCACGAACGCGCCCTTGGAGATCGTGAACTGGACCAACGAAGAGGGTACGCGCTACGCGCCCGCCATGCTCTGCTCGGGCGTCTTCGCCGGGGTCTTTCCCCGCGAATTCGCGTGGTCGCGGACAGACCGGGACGGCCTCCGCTTCATCGACGAGCTGGAGCGGATCGGGTTCAAGGGGACGCAGGAGGCGGGCGCACGTCAGTTCGGCGCGATGTTCGAACTCCACATCGAGCAGGGGCCGATCCTCGAGGCCGAGGAGACGATGATCGGCGTCGTGACGGGCGTGCAGGGGGCGCGCTGGTACGATGTCCGCCTGAAGGGCAGCACCGGTCACACGGGGGCGACGCCGATGCGGCTGCGTCGCAACGCGCTGGTCGGTGCGTCCGAAGTCGTGCTGGCGGTGGATCGTGTGGCCCACGCGCATGGACCGGATGCCGTCGCCTCGGTTGGGTGCCTGGACGTCACGCCGAACTCGCGCAACGTCGTCCCGGGTGAGGTGTTCTTCACCGTGGACCTGCGCCACCCCGATGACGGCGTCCTCGCCCGCATGGCTCAGGCCTTCGAAGCCGGCCTGAAGCAGGTGACCGAGGCGTACGGCCTCGAGACTGAACTGACGCCGATCTGGGATTCCCCGGCCGTTCAGTTCGCGCCGGACCTCATCGCCTGCGTCGAGGCCGGAGCCGAGCAGGCCGGCTTCAGCCATCGCCGCATCGTCTCCGGCGCGGGACACGACGCCGCCTACATCGCCCGCGTGGCGCCGACCACGATGGTGTTCGTACCCTGCCTGGGAGGCATCAGCCACAACGTCACGGAATCCACGACCCGTGAGGAGTGCGCAGCCGGCGCACAGGTTCTGCTCAACGCTGTCATTGCCCACGACAACACCCTGTAGGCCGCCGCGCCGAAAAGGGCGCCTCCGGTGGTCGTCCTCAGCGCGTCCTTGCGCTTCCTCTCGCCGCAACCGACCGGAGCCTCGTTCCGGAGGCTGGGCCCTGTTCCTCGCATCCCCGAAGCCTATCGAGCCCACCCCTTGAGATGCCACGAGAACGGCGTTCCCCTGATCCCTACGATCCTCGTCCGGCTCGGAGCGACTGTCTTCAACCGTGTCAGGCCGTTGATCTTCGCCATGCCGGTGTTCTTTGCTTGGATGCTGCTCACCGTCCTGTCCACGCCGGCGGTGATGCTGCCGAAGTATTAGGCGTCGCCGCGCCCGAAGATGCGCCGCTAGTCGTCAACGGTCACTTCGAGGCGATCACTCAGAACGACACAGCAGAAGGAAACGCCATGCCCGCAAGTATCAAAGTAAATTCGCCTAAAACCGAGGCATTCTGGATGCCTTTTACGGCAAACCGCCAATTCAAAGCTTCTCCGCGGATACTCGTCGCGGCCAATGGCATGTACTACACCTCTGATGACGGTCGCCCGGTGCTGGACGGCACGGCCGGTCTCTGGTGCGTCAATGCCGGGCACGGCCGCCGCCGGATCGCCGAAGCGGTCGAGCGGCAGCTGGCGACGCTCGATTTCGCTCCCACCTTTCAGATGGGGCATCCGGCTGCGTTCGACTTCGCCGAGCGACTGGCCGAGATCGCGCCGGGACCGGACGGGCAGCGTCTCGATCGGATCTTCTTCACCGGTTCGGGCTCGGAATCCGTCGACACCGCGCTCAAGATCGCACTCGCCTACCAGCGGGCGATCGGCCAGGGCACCCGCACGCGGCTGATCGGGCGCGAGCGCGGGTATCACGGCGTCGGCTTCGGCGGCATCTCGGTCGGCGGCATCCTCAACAACCGCCGCGCATTCCCGACCCTGACCGGTACGGACCACCTTCGCCACACGCACGATTTGGCCCGAAACGCCTTCACGAAGGGCCAGCCCGAGCATGGGGCAGAGCTGGCCGACGACCTCGAGCGGCTCGTGGCGCTCCACGGCGCCGAGACGATCGCGGCCTGCATCGTCGAGCCGGTGGCGGGCTCGACCGGCGTGCTGATTCCCCCGAAGGGCTATCTCGAGCGCCTTCGCGAGATCTGCACCCGCCATGGCATCCTGCTGATCTTCGACGAGGTGATCACCGGGTTCGGCCGGCTCGGCGCCCCGTTCGCGACCAATTTCTTCGGCGTCACGCCCGATCTCGTGACCACCGCCAAGGGCCTGACCAACGGCGTCATCCCGATGGGCGCGGTCTTCGCGAGCCGGCCGATCCACGACGCCCTGATGCAAGGCCCCGAGAGCCTGATCGAGCTGTTCCACGGCTATACCTATTCCGGTCACCCGGTGGCGTCGGCCGCGGGCATCGCGACGCTCTCGATCTATGCGGAAGAGGGGCTGCTGACCCGGGCTGCGTCTCTCTCAGAGGATTGGGCTTCCGCCGTGCATGCGCTGCACGATGCGCGTCACGTGATCGACATCCGCACCATCGGTCTGATCGCGGGCATCGAGCTCAGTTCGCGGGACGGCGCCCCGGGCGCTCGGGCATACGAGGTCTTCGTCGATTGCTTCGAGCGCGGCCTGCTCGTTCGTGTCACCGGCGACATCATCGCCCTCTCGCCGCCCCTCATCATCGATCACGAGCAGATCAGCTCTGCCGTCGCCACGCTCGCCGACGCGCTCGACCGCGTCGCCTGACCTCCTGGGGAGAGGCCCCAATGTCCACGATCGTCGCCTAATACATTGGCGGAAAGCCCGTTCTCGGCCGCGTCGGCCAGTCCTCGCCTAGCTTCGATCCGTCCACCCGTGAGCAGACGGCGACGGTTGCGCTCGCGACGGCCGCCGAGGTCGGAGGGGCGATCGCAGTCGCCAAGGCTGCCTTCCCGGCTTGGGCTGCCACGCCGCCCTTGCGCCGCGCGCATCCTCAATCGCCTCCTGCGCATCCTCGAGGAGCACACCGACGAACTCGCTACCGTCATCACCGCCGAGCACGGCAAGGTACTCTCGGACGCCAAGGGCGAGATCCAGGGCGGGGCCGAAGTCGTGGAATTCGCCACCGGCATCCCGCAGCTTCTGAAGGGCGAGGTGACCGAGAATGTCGTCACCCGCGTCGACAGCCACTCCCTGCGCCAGCCGCTCGGCGTGGTCGCCGGCATCACGCCGTTCAACTTCCCCGCCATGGTGCCGATGTGGATGTTTCCCGTGGCGCTCGTCTGCGGCAACTGCTTCGTCCTGAAGCCCTCCGAGCGTGACCCGTCGACCGCTTTGCGGATGGCCGAGTGGCTCAAGGAGGCCGGCCTGCCCGATGGCGTGTTCCAGGTGGTGCAGGGTGACAAGGAGGCGGTCGGCGCGCTCCTGCACAGCCCCGGCGACCGGCCGACGAAGCCCCCGACCGACAATCCAGCGAGCGCCAGCACGGTCGCGGCAGCCGCCATGAAGAGGACGGTCCGCACGGCGTAGCGGCGGGCGAGGATCTGCACGCTCGTGGCAGCGAGGAACATCGCGCAGGCCGTGCCGCCGGCGACGAACGGACTCCTCACGCCGAGGATGAGCGCGAGCAGCGACAGACTCAAGGCCAGGATGAAGGAGGCGGCGGTGATGCCCGGGCCGAACACGGCGATCCCGAGGGCGAGATGGCGGCGATGGGCGCGTAGTGGGCGAACACGCCTTTCACTAGCCGATGGCGGTCGCCGTGGCCGTCGATCGGCCAAGGCCGGCTCGGCGCAGCCTTGCGCCGCGATCCTCACCGCCACCTGCCCCGCGACGGCGGGATCGGACCCGCTTCCATCCAGGTCCGCCCCGATGTCATGGACCACCACATGCGCGCCGCGCGCGGCAAGAAGCGTCGCATAGGCGAGTCCGAGGCCGCGCTCTGCGCCGGTGACCAGCGCGACCCGTCCGTCGAAGCGCATTGCGGAGAATGCCGCGGACGTTCTCCGCGATCAGGCGCCGGCAACCGGCGGGAAGCCGTGGTGGCGGGCGCGGAATGCGACGAGAAAGGCGGGGGTAAGTAGGAGCAGGAGGGCCGGCGCGAAGCCGCCGACGCCGGCGCTCTCCAGGATGGCTGCGCCGATCACGCCGCCGCCGGCGATGGCAGCGTTCCAGGTGGTGACCAGCATCGACTGGGCGATGTCGGCGGCCTCGCCCGCCGCGTCCGATAAGGCGGTCTGGAACAGGGTCGCCGCCCCGCCGAAGGCGAGCCCCCAGGCCGCGACCGCGCCGTAGACTACGGCTGAAACATCGCCCCCCAATCCGAGCGCCAGCGCCGCGAGGCCGAAGAGCGCGATGCCAGCGAGCGTCAGCACCCGCAGCCGACGGGCGATGAGGGTTCCGACGACGACGATGCCGGCGAGCGAGGTCACGCCGAATACGAGCAGCACGAGGTCAGTGCGTTCCGGCATCCCGGCCGCAGCGAGGAAGGGCGCAACGTAGGTGTAGAGGATGTTGTGGGCGAGCACGAAGGCGAGGGTGACGACCAGCACCGGTCGCACCCCCGGCCTCGCCAGGACCGAACTGAGCCGGTGCCGCCGCCCTTCCCCCCGCCCGGGAAAGTCCGGCACCGTCGCCAGCACCCAGCCGATCAGGACGAGCGTCAGCCCGGTCATCAGCCCGAAGCAGAGGCGCCAGCCGATCACGGCGCCGAGGAAGGTGCCGCCGGGTACGCCGAGCGAGAGTGCCAGCGGCGTGCCCACCATCGCCACCGCGATCGCCCGGCCCTTGAGACGGGCCGGAACCATCCGGGCAGCGTAGCCGGCGATCAGCGCCCAGAGCAGCCCCGCCGAAACGCCAGCACAGAAGCGTGCCGCGAGGGTGAGCGCATAGCTCGGCGAAACCGCCGTCACCGTGTTGGCCAGCGCGAAGCCGGCGATGGCGATGAGCAGCAGCGGCCGGCGCCGCATCCCCTGCGTCGCCGCCGTGAGCGGGATCGCGGCGGCGAGCGAGCCCAGCGCGTAGACCGCGACGAGCTGCCCGGCCAGCGCCTCGGACACGCCGAGGCCGGCACCGATCTGCGGCAGCAGGCCGGCCGGCAGCGCTTCCGTCAGGATGGTGACGAAGCCGGCCATCGCGAGGGCGAGCAGGCCCGGCAGCGGCAGGCGGTCGGATGGCGCGGCGTCATGAGCTGGCGCGGCGGTGAAGCAGGTCTGGGTCATGGCGAGGACGGTAGGCTGCTCCCCATTCGGGAAGAATGGCGCTAGGGTTCCGATCAAACCGGACATCGGCGTCCGCAATTCGAGCTCGACCATGGAGCATCTCGGCGCGCTCAACGCCTTCGTTCAGACCGCCGAGAGCGGGGGCTTCGCCGCGGCCGCGACCAAGCTCGGCCTCTCGGCCTCGGCAGTGGGCAAGGCGGTGGCGCGGCTGGAGGCGCGGCTCGCCGTGCGCCTGTTCCACCGCTCGACCCGCTCGCTGACCCTCACGCCCGAGGGCGCGCTGTTTCTCGACCGCTGCCGGCGCATCTTCTGCGAGATCGAGGCGGCCGAACTGGAGCTGTCACGCACCCGTCAGGCGCCGCGCGGCAAGCTCCGGGTCTCCTTGCCGCTGATCGGCATGCTGATGATGCCGGCGGTGACGGCCTTCCTGCGCGCCTATCCCGAGATCGAGCTCGACCTCGACTTCACCGACCGGGTCGTGGACGTGATCGAGGAGGGCTTCGACGCGGTGATCCGCACCGGCGCGGCGCGCGACTCGCGGCTGATGATGCGACGGGCCGGCGCCTTCAGTCACCGGATCGTCGCGTCGCCCGATTACCTCGCCGCGCGCGGCACGCCGCGCCTGCCCGAGGATCTGCTCGAGCACGCCTGCCTGCACCACAAGTTCCCCTCGACCGGCCGGCTGGAGCGCTGGCCGCTGATGCGCGATGGCGTCGACCTCGACCTCGCGCTGCCGGTCGCTTGCGTCACGAGCACGCTGGAACCGCAGCTCTGCATGGCGGAGGAGGGCTTCGGCCTTGCCTGCCTGCCGCATTTCGCGGTGCGCGGCCCGCTTCGCCGGGGCGCACTGGTCAGCGTGCTGGAGGATCACCTGCGCGATGTCGGCGCCTTCCACATCCTGTGGCCGGCGAGCCGCCATCCCTCGCCCAAGGTCTCGGCCTTCGTGGGCTTCATGGCCGACAACCTGCTGCGGGAGGCTCAGGGCCGTCCCGTGCAGGGCTTCGGCGTGACCGCCGGATAGACGGGATCAGCCGATCCCACCTCCGCGCGGAGCTCGGACCAGCCTGCCGTCAGAACTACCGTTGCGCAGCCATCACCGTGACATGGACGTGGAGGCGAGCTTCAAGCCAAGCCCGACCAGCAGGGCGCCGAAGGCACGGTCGATCCAGTGCCGCACGCGCAGGATGCGATGGCGCACCGCGCCCGATGAGAGGAAGAGCGCCACGAGGGCGAACCAGACGATGTGCGTCGCGGCGATGAAGGCGCCGTAGCCGATCTGGACGGCGAGCGGCGTCGATGGCTGCACCACCTGCATGAACAGGCTCACGATGAACACGGTCGTCTTAGGGTTGAGCGCGTTGGTGAGGAAGCCAATGCGCAGGGCACGGCTCGTCGAGAGCCCGACCGGCGCTGCGTCCATCACGCTACTTTCGGCGGCCGGCCTCGCCCTCAGCATCCTGACGCCCAGCCAGATCAGATAACCCGCGCCCAGAAGCTTGAGTACCGTGAACAGCCAGAGCGATTGCTGGATCAGCAGGCCGACGCCGAGCATCGTGTAGCCCACATGGACGAGCACGCCGCCGCCGATGCCGATTGCGGTCAGCACGCCGGCGCGCCGCGACAGCAGCAGGCTGTTGCGCGAGACCATCGCGAAGTCCGGGCCCGGACTGATGACCGCCAGGATCGTGATGGTGACGACAGCGAACAATTCGGTCATGGCCTGTCCTTGGGCTCGCGCGAGTGGTGGTACAGGGATTTTGCGGGATCGGAAGGATCATGACCAACGATGCTTTCTGACCACGATGGTGAGCTGAGCTCACAGATCGAACCGGCCCGCCTCCCCTCGCTTAATGCGCTACGCTGCTTCGATGCGGCCGCCCGACTGGGGAGCTTCACGGGTGCGGCGACCGCCCTTCATCTCACGCCGGGCGCGATCAGCCGCGCGGTGGGCCTGCTGGAGAAGGAATTGGGCTTCGCCCTGTTCGAGAGGCGCAGCCGGCGCGTCTTCCTGACCGATGCCGGGCGCGGGCTGGCGCGCGCCGTGCGCGACGGCTTCGCGAGCATGGAAGACGCCATCCGCAGCCTGAAGGCCGCGCAGCGTGACGCGCCCCTGGTTCTCTCCTGCGAGCCGACGCTGCTGATGCGGTGGCTGATCCCGCGGCTGCCGCAGTTCGAGGCGATTCACCCCAACCTCAGCCTGCATCTCGTCGCGGGCTGTGGACCGGTCCGGCTCGAAGGAGGCGTCGATCTCGCCATCCGCCGCAACGACTTCGCTCCCGCGCAGGCTCTTCACGCCCATCCGCTGTTCGATGAGCGGATCGGTGCGGTGTGCCGGGTCGATCAGGTCGAGACGTTCTTCGAGGCTGACACCGGAGGGCATCCGGTCGTGCGCGCGGGCGCGCCGCTTCTGCACAGTCGCAACCGGCTAGACGCTTGGCAGACGTGGCACCGCCTGACCGGAGGATCCGTGTCCGACGGCCGGGCACAAGTGTTCGA
The DNA here is from genome assembly GCA_900234795.1 of Methylorubrum extorquens. Classification (NCBI taxonomy): domain Bacteria; kingdom Pseudomonadati; phylum Pseudomonadota; class Alphaproteobacteria; order Hyphomicrobiales; family Methylobacteriaceae; genus Methylorubrum; species Methylorubrum extorquens. Next base: position 4,520,586 of record LT962688.1, on the reverse strand, counting down.
TCACTTCTACTTCAGCCTGCAGGCAGCGGTGGCGGGGATCGGGGTCGCCATTGGCCCCTGGCAACTCGTGCGCGACGACATCGCCAGCGGCATCCTCTGCGCACCGTGCGGCTTTATCGAGGACGGCTCCCGCTACGAACTCCTCGCCCCCCGTCCGATCGAGCCAGGACACCCGCACGCGCCGCTGCTCAACTGGCTGCGCGCGAGCGGCCTCTGATCGCCAGAATCGGCTTCGGGGATCGATCATCGCGCTTCGATCGCCGGGCACGCCTGATCACCACAGCCCAAAGACCCTGGGGATCTGACACCCGCGCCGCCCAACCGTGGGGGCAGTCAGGAACCGATCGTCTTAGCCCTCGACGGATCATGCGGCCGATGTTGCGCGTCACCAGAACAAGGGGACCCGGTCCGTCGCCACGATGCCGGTATCATCGCCATGCTTCTCGCTGACGGACAGCACTGTCACCCAGAGCGTCGCCACTTCGCGATCGACTGGCAGAATGCGATCCTCGACGGCATCGAGTGCTACGACGAAGCGCGCCGCACTCTTCTGTGCGACCTCCGTCTTTTTGGCACCGCTCTTCGTCATTTCCCACACGGTCAGGGCGCTGCCGGCGCGATCCAAATCATTGATACCCTTCAGCCATGCAGCAACGTTCTCATGAGTGGCGGTTTTGCCAATCTCGCGAAAGGCGTTGGGATCGAGGAGATACTGATTTCCGCGTCGAGCATCCCGTTCAGAGCCTCGAGTCCCGCGGTGCTCAGGGCAAGTTTAACTGTCGTGTTGGGTGACCATAATTTGGCTCACATGACTTTGCGGCGGCGACCTAGCCCTCGTCCCGAACACACGGCCCTCCCCCGCCTCGTGCCCTCCCGGTTTCGGCAACCGGGAGGGCTTCCGTTCATGCGATCACCGATCAGCCACGCCGATCGTGGGCGTCCTGGAGACGGTGCAGGAAAACGGCGGCGCGTGCGCCGCGCTCGACCGCATCGTCGCAGCCCCCGCGGATGACGATGCGCCGATCCCGAACCGTGATCTCGTCGGAGACCGGGATCACCGGTGCCTGCCGGTCCGGATGGAAATCGGCCGCGATCCCCCTGCGGACCGCCGCTGAGGCGGACGATGCCGAGGGCGAGGCAGCCGATCCGCAGGCGCGCCAGGGTGAACAGCGCGTCCACCGATTCCGGCAGAGGTCCGAAGCGATCCTCGATCTCGTCGCGCAGCGCGTCGATCTCGGCCTCGGCGCGCAGGCGGAGGAGACGCGTATAGAGGCTCAGGCGGATTTCGGGTTCGGGGATGTAGTCGGCGGGCACACGGCCGTTCAGGCCGATCCGCACCTCCGGGCTCCAATCCTCGGCCGCCTCGCCCTTGGCCGCGCGCAGGGCCAGTTGCAGCAGATGCTGGTAGAGGCCGAGCCCCACGAGCTTGACGTGGCCGGATTGGTCGTCGCCGACGAGGTCGCCCGCCCCGCGCAGGTCGAGGTCGCGGGCGGAGATGGCAAAGCCCGCCCCGAGTCGGTCGAGCGCCTCCAGGGTGCGCAGCCGCTTCTCCGTCGAGGGGCTGAGCGGCTTGTCGGGATGCCCGAACAGGTACACCACCCCGCGCCGCTGTCCGCGCCCGACGCGGCCGCGCAACTGGTGCAGTTGCGCAAGGCCGAACCGCTCCGCGTCCCAGACCAGCATGGTGTTGGCCCGCGGCACGTCGAGCCCGCTCTCGATGATGCTGGTGGCGAGCAGCACATCGCCGTTGCCGTCGGCGAAGCGCACCATCGCGTCGTCCATCTCGGCGGGCTTCATCTCGCCATGCGCCGTCACCACGTCGAGCCCCGGCACGAGCGCGCGCAGGCGCTTGGCCATCGGCGCGATGTCCTCGATGCGCGGGCAGACCACGAAGCTCTGTCCGCCGCGGCGGTGCTCGCGCCGCAAAGCCGCGGCCAGCGTCGTCTCCTCGAACGGGGCAATCACCGTGCGGATCGGCTGGCGCACCGCCGGGGGCGTGGCGATCACGCTGAGGCTCTGCAGGCCGACCATCGCCGCCTGGAGCGTGCGCGGGATTGGTGTCGCGCTTAGCGTGAGGATGTGGGCATCGCCCGCCGCCTTGCGCAGGCTCGCCTTGGTCTTGGCCCCGAAGCGCTGCTCCTCGTCGATGATGGCAAGGCCGAGATCGTGGAACGATACGCCGCGCCCGGCGAGCGCCTGGGTGCCGACGACGAGGCGGACGCTGCCATCGGCCAAGCCCTGCTTCACCCGCTTCGCCTCGGCGGGGGAGACGAGGCGCGAGAGATGCGCCACCTCGATGCCGAACCGGGCAAACCGGCGCCGGAACGTCTCGACATGCTGGCGCACCAGCACCGTGGTCGGCGCCATGACGGCGACCTGCCGCCCGGCAAAGATCGCCGCCGCCGCGGCGCGCAGGGCCACCTCGGTCTTGCCGAAGCCGACATCGCCGCAGACGAGCCGGTCCATCGGCATCTCGCGGGCAAGGTCGGCCAGCGTCTCCTCCACCGCCCTGGCCTGATCGCCGGTGAGCGGATAGCCAAAACCGGCCGCGAAGCGCTCCATCTCGCGCTCGGGCGGCACGATCTGCGGGGCGTGGGCCTCCCGGCGCTCCTGCGCGGCCTTCAGCATCGCCCGCGCCGCCTTGGCGAGCGTCGCCTCCGCCTCCAGGCGCCGCCGAGCCCAAGTGCCGCCGTCGAGCCGGTCGAGGGTCACGGCGTCGGCCTCCGAGCCGTAGCGCCAGATCCGGTCCGCTTGGCTCACCGGCACCATGAGGATGGCATCATCGGCAAAACGCAGGCGCAGGGCGTCTTCCTCGTCCTCTTCGCCGCCGCGGATCGCCTCCAGCCCCTCGAACAGGCACAGGCCGTGATCGCGGTCGATCGCCACGTCGCCGACCCGCAGCTCGACCTCGCCGATCGGCAGCACGGCGGCCCGCCGACCCGCGCCCGCCGCCAGGGGCCCGAACAGATCGGCGGCGGCGATCACCGTCGCCCCGGCCTGCGGCACGTGAAACCCCGCTTCGACCGGCATCTCGATCGCCAGCATCGCGCCGGGCTCCGCAGCCTCGACCTCGGCCCAGCCATCGATCAGGCGCACGGTTCGCTCGTCGGCCGCGGCGGCCGCCCGCACGAGGCGGCGCAGCGGCGCCTTGGGGCCGGTGAGCACGACGCGCTCGCCCGCTTTCAGCGCGGCGCGCAGGGCTTTGGCAAAGGCGGCCTCGGGGCGGCGCTCGCGGACGAAGACCGGCCCTGCGATCCGCTCTGCCTCGGCGCTCGTCGCCGACGCGAGACTGCGTGCCTCGGCCAATTTCGCCCATTCCTTGGGCGCGAGATAGAGATCCGGCGCGGGCGTCTGTTGGGATCGGTCATCCCGCCGGCTGCCGGAAGGTGACATCGCCCCTTCCGCCTCGCGGCCCTCGGCAATCTGCTCGAAGAACGCCGCGGCCCGCTCCTCCACCCCGGCCTCGACCACGAGGCGCGCCTCGGGCACGTAATCGAGCATCGTCACGAGCGCGGGATAGAACCGGGCGAGCCGGTGCTCCTGCCCGGTGAAGGGCTCCAGGACGAGACTCGAATCCGGGTCCAGCATGATTTCGGTCGCCGGATCGATCACCAGCCGCTCGGTTTCGACGCGCGAGCGCTGCGACACCGGATCGTAGGAGCGGATCGCGGTGATGCGAGCCCCGTCATGCTCGACCCGGCAGGGAAGCGGTGCGGCGGCCGGGAACACGTCAATGGTCCGTCCCCGGACCGCCACCTCGCCGGGCTCATCGACGCGATCGTCGAGGATATAGCCGAGCCGTGCCAGTTGCGCCGTCAGCTGCTCCGAATCGAGCGGCTCGCCGACGCGCAGCTCGATATGGGCGGAGTCCCACGTCTCCGGCGGGGGCACGCGCTGCAGCAGCGCGGGGGCGGTGGTCAGGACGATGTCCGGATGTGCCCGGTCGTCAGTCAGCCAGCGCAGCACGCCTGTGCGCGCGCCCATGACCCCGCGCGAGGGCGAAGCGCGGTCGAAGGGCAGGCAATCCCATTCGGGATAAACAGCCACCGTCCGCTCCGGCGCCAGCGCCCGCAGGACCGCGGCGATCTCGTCGAGGCGGCGCCCGTCGCGGGCCACGTGGATCAACGGCCGCGCGGCTTGCGCGAAACCGAGCAGAGCCACCGCCAGGGCTCCCGTCGGAACGAGCGGGGCAACGCCCCCATCCGGGCTCGCATCCTGATCGTCTCGGGGCTTGGCGGTCCTGGATTGTGCCATTTCTATTCCGTCGAACGACTTCCGGGGTCGGCTCCCAGGAACGCCGCACGGCCTGCCCGCGGTTCCTGTTCTGCGTCACCATCCCCGGTTTCCACCGCACTTCCCTGGGGACCGCGGGGCCAGCCGGTGCGGGAGGGCCCGGCCGCAGGTTCGGCCGTCCCGTGGCTCGACACCGCTGCGCCGTTGCGTCCGCCGACCCGTCGGCGACTCGCAGGCCACGGCCAGCACCCGTCGCTCAGACACAGACGCCCCCGATGTTCGGTCCCGCGTTGGGGAGCGCTCGTCGCAGCGAGGCTACTTCGGGAGGGTGCGATCCATGTTCCACAGGTTGAAGGCGCGCTCGCCGAGCATCGTGTCGAGGCCTTCTTCCTGGATCTCTTCCGGCACCCGCAGCGTGCCGAAGCGATCCAGGCCCGTCAGGATCATGAAGGTGACGAAGGAGGCATAAGCACCGACGACGAGGACGGCGAGAAGCTGAACCCCGAACTGCTGCAGGCTCGCCGAGACTTGGTTGATATGCGAACTGGCCATGATGCCGATGAGCAGGGCACCGGTGAGGCCGCCGACGCCGTGGGCGCGCCAGACTTCCAGCGTGTCGTCGATCTTCAGCCACTTCTGGACGTACTTCGCAAAGTAGCAGGCCGTCGCGCCGATGGCACCGATCGCCAGGGCGGCGATGGGCTCGACATAACCGGAGGCCGGCGTGATCGTCGCGAGCCCCGCCACGGCGCCGACGAGGACGCCGGAAAAGGACGGGTGCTTGGTCTCGCGCCATTCCCAGAACATCCACACCAGCATGGCGATGGAACCGGCGAGCATGGTGTTGGTGAAGGCGTAGGCCGCCAGCGCATCCGCCGCGTAGGCGCCACCGGCGTTGAAGCCGAACCAGCCGAACCACAGCAGACCGGCGCCGAGAGCGACCAGGGGCAGGCTGGCCGGCGCGGATTCGGATTCGCCCGCCGCCACCCTGCGTTTGCCGAGAAACTTCGCCGTCGCCAGCGCCGAAAAACCCGCGGAGGTGTGAATGACGATCCCGCCGGCGAAATCGACGACGCCCAGCTTGGCCAGGAAGCCGCCGCCCCAGACCCAGTGCGCGGCCGGCACATAGACGAGGATGGTCCAGGCCGTGATGAAGAACAGGTAGGCGCCGAACTGGAAGCGTCCGACGAAGGCGCCGGTCATCAGGGCCGGCGTGATGATGGCGAACATCATCTGGTAGGCAAAGACCATGATGAAGGGGATGTTCGGCGCGTAGACCGGATTTGGCTCGATGCCGACCTCGTACATGCCGAAGTAATACGCGAAATTGCCGATCGTGCCGCCGATATCAGGCCCGAAGGCGAGGCTGAAACCTCCGAACACCCAGATCACGCCGACCACACCGATGCAGACGAAGTTCTGGATCATGACGGACAGGACATCGCGCTGTCTGACGAGGCCGCCGTAGAAGAGGGCAAGAGCCGGCGTCATCATGAGGACCAGAGCGGTGCAGATGAGGATGAAGGCCGTGTCGCCGGCATTGATGCCTTGCATCGCGTGCTCCTAGATCTGTGCTTCTCGGAAGAGGGGCGTGTCGGCGATCGCGATGCGCGGCATCGTCGGTCCGGATCAGGACGCTCCGGGGCGTCACCGTGCGGTTCCAGCTGCGTGGACCGGTGCCTTGCCCGGCACCTTGCCTTGATCGTCGATCATGGGATCGGCGACGGGCCCGTGCGGATGGGGCGCCATCAGCTTCTTCGGCGCGATGAACAGGTACATCGTCAGCACGTAGGGGGCGGTGAAGGACGGGATGCCCGCCGGCGCGACCATGACGTCGAGCGCGCCCTGGACGAAGACGGTCATCACAGTCGCGAGACCGGCATAGAGGGCCACCCGCGGCGAGGGCGTCAGGAAGATGACGCCGACGGCCATCGCCGTCAGGACCGGGCTGAAGCCGTAGAGGCCCTGGCTCACGGCCTTGGGATCGGCCCCCATCGCCATCGCGACGATCATGCTGATCAGCGATCCGGCGGCGGCGGCGATTCCGGCCGGGACCGAGGCGATCAGGATGCCGGCCAGGATGATGACGCCGCTGACGGCGCTGCCCAGCAGGTAGACCTGCGCGATGTTGCGGAAAAAGATCGCGACGAGGTCCATTGGCGCCGGAATGCAGGTGAGGTTAGGCGCGACATCGCCCGCGAGCTTGGGGGCATCGCCCGTCACGTGCAGGCCGCCGAAGGAATAGGCTGCGGCGACCATCAGCCAGCCCGTCAGCACGAAGGGGCCCGTCGAGCCGGGAATGCCCCATTTGCCGGTGAGCGTCGCGCTGAAGGCGGCGGTGAAGACCGTGCTGGCCGCCGCGCCGATCACGATCGAGGCCCAGAGCTGGGGCGAGACTGCGATGAAGGTCGGAAGCGCGGCGCCGACGAGAACGCCGTTGAATCCGTAGAGACCGGAGGAGACGGAGGGGTCGTCGCATTCCAGAAGTCGTGCGGTCAGCGTTGCGACGAGGACGCCGATCGCCGCCCCGATCGTGGTGGCCCAATGGCCCGTCACCGACGAGGCGTAGGCCATTGCGGCGAAGAACAGCACGCCCGTCAGGGCATTCTCCATGAAAAAGACTTGGCTCGTCCCGCGCAGCGACTGGACGAGAAGGTTGCTGTTCGCGCGCGCCATGGGTCCGGTCCTCGCTCAGCGCCAATAGGGTTCGGCGGGAAGAGACCGGTCGCGCGCCTCCTCGCGCACGATGCGCCAGAACCGGCGAACCTCGTGGCGCACGTCGTAGGTCTCCACGCCGACGGCGCGCAGCATCAGCCCGGCGGCGTTGGGCAGGCGGCTCACACCGGACAGCGCCCGTGGTGCCTCGATCGGGAAATGGGGCTCGAACCGTTCCTTGATGCGGGCGGCCGTCTCGGGAGGGGTGACGCAGAGGATGTTGGCGAAGGCGTCGAAGCCCCGCATCACCGCCGCAAAGGCGATCGTCGGATCGCCCTTCTCGATCAGGATCTTTTCCGCGAAGAGCTTGTGCCCGCCGGGCCGGCGCAGGCTCACGTCCATCGACAGCAGGTCGAAGCCGAACCGCTCCTCGACATGATGATGCTTGCGGCCGGCAAGGACCATCTCGCCGTAGAGCAGGGTGGCGTCCGCGGCGACGACGAGGTCCGTGCGGGAGAGGAAGCGCGAGCCGCGATAGGGAATGGTGAAGTCCGGCAAGTATTCGAGATAGCCGCCGGCCGCGACGGTCACGGTCTGGTGCTGCGAGGCGTAGTTCGCGTCCATGCAGTGGATGCGGTTGGCGCCCTGGGTGGAGACGTGCGCGCAGGCGCCTTCCCCCACCGCGATGTCGATCGTGTAGCGGTCGCCCTGCAGGATGCCGCCGCCGACCGAGATGATCGGGCAGACCGGCAATTCCGGCATCGCCTCGTCCCAGTAGAGCGCCTGCTGCACCAGCAGCGGGGCGACCCGGTAGAGGTCGTGGAGCACGGAGCGTCCATCGCGCAGCGAGAAACCGAGACGCAGGCGGCCGACCTTGCCGGGCGCGCCCGCCCGCATCTGCGCCGGCTCGGTCTGGAACCCGCGCAGTTCGCGCGCCGCGTCGATGAGGCCGAGGGGCTCGTGCAGGGTCATGGTCTCACGCGCTCGCCGCGAGCGGAGGACGCGTCCTCACATCGAACAGCGCCATGTCGAGAATGAGCTGGAGGAGGTCGTCGACGCCCTCGCCGGTCTTGCAGTTGGTGAAGAGGAACGGCTTCTTGCCGCGCATCAGCTTGGAGTCGCGCGCCATGACCTCGAGACTCGCGCCGACATAGGGGGCGAGGTCCTTCTTGTTGATCACGAGGATATCCGACTGGCAGACCCCGGCGCCGTTCTTGCGCGGGATCTTGTCGCCGGCGGCGACGTCGATCACGTAGATGTAGAAGTCCGCCAGCGCCGGACTGAAGGTGAGCGTGAGGTTATCGCCGCCAGATTCGATCAGGATCACGTCGCTGTCGGGATACTTGTCTTCGAGCTCCTCGACCGCGGCGATGTTCATCGACGGATCTTCGCGGACCGCCGTGTGTGGGCAGGCCCCGGTCTCGACGCCGACGATCTTCTCCTCGATCAGCACGCCGTGGAGAGTCCGGCGCACCTGCTTGGCATCCTCCGTCGTCACGACGTCGTTGGTGATGATCAGCGGCTTGATCCCCAGCGCGATCAGGCGCGGCGTGATGGTCTCGATAACAGCCGTCTTGCCCGAGCCGACCGGGCCGCCGATGCCGATACGGGTGATCTTCTTCATCTCGATTTCCTTTGCCGCACTCAATTCATGAACAGGCGGACATGGACCGTGGTGTGATGAGCAACGAGCACGTCGAAGACCGGCGCGAAGGCGGCCATCTCGTCGAGGGCGAGATCGCGCACGGCGAGGTAGTCGTCCTCGACGCGGTCCTGGGCGGCGAACAGGATGCGCTGGGTCTCGAAATGGTCGATCCGCATCAGCCGGAGCGCGGCGCTCAGGATCATCGAGGCCATGCCGTATTGGTGGACGACGAAGGCGTCCGTCTCGTCCGCGCCGAGATGTGCGAGGGTGATCGCCTGACCGATCGGCAGGCAGCCGGGGGTGGTGTCCGACCGGATATCCGCGAGCCAGCGCTCCAGCACCGGCGAGGGGCCGATCTTGAGCGCCAGCTCGGCGAGCTTCTTGCCCATCCGCGTCAGCATCAGCTGCTGCTCTTCCCCGACGCGGCGGCAGAGCAATTCCCGGTCGGCGGTGACGATGCCGGAATAGTCCTCCGCCAGGGTGGCGCGATGGGCGTGCAGCAGCGCGACGCCATCCACCCGGGCGTTCTGGTGCAGGACGAGTTCGACGAAATGCAGCAGGCTGCTGGTGTCGGTGACGATCCCCGTCTGCAGCGCGGATTCGAGGCCGTTCGAGAAAGCAAAGGAGCCGATCGGCAGCGTCGAATCGGAGAATTGCAGCAGGCGCGCGAGATGAGCCATGCCGCGCGGTGCGAGACGGGCCCTCGGCTCACCGTGCCGCATCACGCCACCGGATCATGGTGGTGATGATGCGCGTGCGGATGGCCATGATCGTGCGCGTGATCAGGGTGGTCGTGATGATCATGAGCCTGTGCAGCGTCGTGACCGTCATGATGGTGGTGTGGGGTGGCGTCCGCGCCGGCGAAGAGCAGCCGCACCTCCTTCGCGTCGAGCTTGGCCGCCACCTCCTCGCCCGGGGTGAAGCGCGTCTTTACATGGGCGAAGGCATGCGTGCGCATGACCGAGGCCATCACCTTCTGATCGACCGAAAGCGGCACGTAGACCGTCGATCCCTTGATCACCGCGGGCCAGTGCTGGTTGCCGAGGCCGTGCCCGAGTTCGAAGCTGGCGCGCAGGATCTCGTGCGGTGCGAGGCTCTCCAGCCCCTCCAGCTCGATGACCAGCACCTCCTTGAGGGCGATCCGGGCCACGACGATGAGCCCCTGCGCCGCGTCGTAGTGGAGCACGTCGCCGTCATGCAGGTGCTCGGAGCGCGGCAGCGAGATCGCCAGCTCGATCCCGTTTTCGCTGGCCTTGCGCAGGCGGCTCTTGGGCGCCTCCCATTGCTCCAGCACCAGCGGATCGATCCGCGCCTGCCCCGCGCGCTCCTGCCAGACCGGATCGCCGAGATGACCGAGTTTGTGTTCGACGAGGATCATTCGTCTCTCCCAACGGAGCGCGCTCACGCGCGTCGCAGGCGTTTCCCGGATGCGATTCCGAGCCAGATCGCGGCGTAGCCGACGATCAGGCTGGACAAACAGTAGAGGACGGCAAGACCGGCTTGGCCCGGCGACGCGGCTTCGGAAGTGATGCCGTAGACGAAACTCGAAAACGTCGACAATCCGCCGGCGAAGCCCGTGCCGATCAGGAGCAGATACTCGTCCGAGACTTGGTTCAGGCGGTGAAGTTCGAAGGCGGCGCCGAGGCAGAACGAGGCGACGACGTTGGCGGTGAAGATGTCGAGCGGAAAGGCGCCGCTGTGCTGAGGGATCAGCAGCATGAGGAATTCGCGGGTGAGAGCGCCGAACCCGCCACCGATGAAGACGAAGACGGCCTGCGCCCCCATGACGAGCCCCTACGATCTTGCGAGGGCGACGCCCGCCGCCGCGGCGCAGAGGCCGACGCCGACGGACGCGACGAGGTACAGGGCGGCGAGCCCCTGGCGATGCTCCATCGCCATCTGCGCCGTATCGAGCTGCATTGAGCTGAATGTTGTGTAGCCGCCGAGAAAGCCCGTCAGAACCAGAGATGAGACCACGTCCCCGTGGCGCTGCTGCCAGCCGAGCGCGAGCGCCGCGGAGAGATAGGCGATGGCGAAGGCGCCGGTGACGTTGACGAGGAAGGTGCCGAACTTGAAGCGCGCGGGGATCGCGCGGTCGATGAAGCCGCCGAGCTGCCAGCGCAGCAGAGAACCGGCTCCGCCGCCCAGACACACCCACATGACGTCGATCGGTCTCATCAATGCCTGCACCGGGCTGTGAACCGGCGGCGGGAGGCGTTTCCCGCCGCGCGACGGGACGTCAGCTGAAGAAATGGAGCTGCGCGAGCGGAAGATGCGTGGCGGGCTCGATCGTGGCATGCTTGCCGTCGACCATCACCGCAAAGGTTTCCGGGTTGACCTCGATGACCGGAAGCCGGTCGTTTCGAACCATCGACGCCTTGGTGATGGTGCGCGTGCCGTAGACGGGCACGACCTTGGACGTCAGCTCGTAACGATCCACGATCCCGTCCTCGTAGGCGGCATGAGACGTGAAGGTCACGCGTGTCTTGGCCACGGCCGGGCCGAGAGCGCCGAACATCGGACGATAGACGACCGGCTGCGGTGTCGGCAGCGAGGCGTTGGGGTCTCCCATGATCGCCCAGGAGATCATGCCGCCCTTGATGACCATCTTCGGCTTCGCGCCGAAGAAGGCCGGCTCCCAGAGGACGAGGTCCGCCATCTTGCCGACCTCGACCGATCCGATCACGTGCGAGACCCCCGCCACGATGGCGGGATTGATCGTCACCTTGGCGACGAAGCGCAGCACGCGCTGATTGTCGTTGCCGGAGGCATCCCCCGGATAGGCACCGAGCCGCGCCTTCATCAGATGAGCCGTCTGAATGGTGCGCGCCCAGTTCTCGCCGACGCGGCCCATGGCCTGGCTGTCGCTCGACAGGATCGAGATCGCGCCGAGATCGTGCAGGACGTTTTCCGCCGCGATGGTCTCGGCGCGGACGCGGCTTTCCGCGAAGGCGACGTCCGTCGGGATCTTCGGACTGAGATTGTGACAGACCATCACCATGTCGAACAATTCGGCCTGCGAATTGATGCCGTAGGGCATGGTCGGATTGGTCGAACTGGGGATGACGTTGGAAATGCCCGCCACCCGGATGATGTCCGGGGCGTGGCCGCCGCCCGCGCCCTCCGTGTGGTAGGTGTGGATCGTGCGCCCCTCGAACGCGGCGATGGTGCTCTCGACGAAACCCGCCTCGTTCAGGGTGTCCGTGTGGATGCAGACTTGGACGTCGTGATCGTCCGCAGCGGTCAGGGCCATGCGGATCGCCGCCGGGGTGCTGCCCCAGTCTTCGTGAACCTTCAAACCCATCGCGCCGGCCCGGATCTGCTCCTCGATCGGGAGGAGCGCCGAGCAATTGCCCTTGCCGTGCACGCCCGCATTGACCGGCCAGGCATCGAAGGAGCGGAGCATCATCTCGATGTTCCACGTGCCCGGCGTGATGGTCGTGCCGTTGGTGCCGTCGGACGGACCGATGCCGCCGCCGAACAGCGTCGTCACGCCGTTGCTGAGCGCGGCCTGGGCCTGCTGCGGCGAGATGAAGTGGACGTGGGCGTCGATGCCGCCCGCAGTCAGGATGAGGTGCTCGCCGGAAATGGCGTCCGTGCCCGGTCCGAGCGCGAGCCCCCGTGTCACCCCCGACATCGTCGAGGGATTGCCGGCCTTCCCGATCCCGACGATCAGGCCGTTCTTGATGCCGAGATCGGCCTTGATGACGCCCTGGACCGCGTCGAGGATCGTGACATTGGTGATGACGAGATCCGGTGCACCCGCCGCACTGGTCAACTCGTTGTCGTAACCCATCCCGTCCCGAAGCGTCTTGCCGCCGCCATAGACGGCCTCTTCGCCATAGACGCGAAGATCCTTCTCGATCTCGATGTAGAGGTCCGTATCGGCGAGCCTGATCTTGTCGCCTGTCGTCGGCCCGTAGAGATCCGAGTATTGCCGCCGCGAGATTTTGCTCATCCCAGCGCTCCAGATTCGGCTATCGAAGGGGGCAGGTTACGGCTTGTTCTTGAACCCGTAGCGGTTCACGCGATCCAACGCGTCCGACAGCCGTGGGCGGTAATCGTCGTAGGTTTCGTCGCCGACCCAGCCGTCGACGAGGCCATTGAAGCCGAGCACCCGCTGCTTGCCCTGATAGGGAACGAGCGAGACCTCCTTCTCGTCTCCGGGCTCGAACCGCAGAGCGGTCGTGGCCGGGATGTTGAGACGCTTGCCGAAGGCTTGCTCGCGATCGAACTCGAGCGAGGCGTTCACCTCGAAGAAATGGTAGTGCGATCCGACTTGGATTGGGCGGTCACCCGTGTTTCGGACCTTGATCGCTGTGGTCGGATATCCGGCATTGATCTCGATATCCCCTGATCCGAAAATAATTCCGCCGACGGGCGCCTTCTTCTGGGGAGGACTCATCGCGTCACCTCCTGACATCTCGATTTACTTGATGGGAGCATGCACCGTGATGAGGCGCGAGCCGTCCGTGAACACCGCTTCGACCTGCACGTAGGGAATCATCTCCGCGACCCCGTCCATGACGTCGTCGCGCGTGATGGTTTTGCCTGCGAGTTCCATCACTTCTTCCACCGTCTTGCCGGCGCGGGCGCCGTCCAGGGCGGCGACGGAGATGAGGGAGACGGTTTCCGGATGGTTGAGCTTGAGCCCCTGGTCCCTGCGGCGCTGCGCGACCTGGGCGAGCATATAGATCAGCAGCTTGTCAGTTTCGCGTTGAGTAAAGTGCATGGGCAGCTTCCCGAGCGAATACAGCCTGCCTTAGCAGCCGATTTATTGGCACCCAGAACATATCTTGTTTTCAACCTATAGCAGCAACTTAACGAACGTGGCTAGCCCAGTTTGAATACGGGGTATTACTTATCCAAATGATCAATTTCGCTCATAAGTTGTTGCAATAAAGGGAAATTCGCGCTGAGCTTGGCGGCCGGTCACACGTCCGGCCTCGGCGCCGAACGGTTTCCCCATTTCTGAGCAGGAGGTACATCGAGTTGCGACGCGAGAGTTGTAAGGATCGCTCTGCCCCGCATCGGGATGTTCGATTTTGGGGCCGTTGCTCCGGCTGCGATGGCCTCCGGCCATCGTACGACGTGAAGCTCAGAAGCCACTGGCCTCGAAGACGTTTCGCGCCTGATGGGCCGAAGACTTGGTGGCCGGCAGGACATGCCACGCCGTATCAGCACCGATGCTCTAAGGGAGGCAATTTTACCGAGACGGTTATCGTCAAAAGATGCTGCGACCGAGATTGCGGGGGCTGCTAAAGGCTGCAACATCTCGATGAGACGTACGAATACGAAAAATTCCTATCTTGTGCCTGCCCATAATTTGCAGTTTAGTAGCGCCCGGATCACTGAGTGCCTAGGTTGCACGATGTCGCCGCTTTTGACGCGCCTGCTTGCATCGGCCAGCGCACTCGGCGTGAGTACGCTTCCGAGCCATGCGCTCGATCCGACCGCGATTGAGCTGGAGGAATTGCAGGTCACCGCGCAGGGCGGTTCCGCAAATTCCGTTGCGGCGGTTGCGGGGCCGGCCGCGAACCTGAAGACCCAGATCTCATCGTCGGTCCTGGCTCTCCCAGGCAACAGCACGGTGATCGATGCCGCGGAGATCGCTCGCCTGCCGGTGCAAAGCTACGGCGACCTCTTCCGCCCCGTGGCCGGCTTCGATGTCTCGAATTACGGCCAGGGCGGCGTCGGATACGGCATCGCCCTGCGCGGCTTCAGCGATGCCGAGCATGGCCGCGACGTCGCGGTCTTCATCGACGGGGTGCCGATCAACGAGGTCTCCTCGATCCACACCCCGAACTACGTCGATCTCAATCCGCTGATCCCGGAGACCATCCGCTCCATCAGCATCGTGCGCGGCCCCTTCTCGGTCGAAGCGGGCGACGCCAATCTCGGCGGCTCGATCTACATCGAGACCAAGCGGGCCGAGCCCTTCTCGACCGTCGGCGCATCGGGCGGCTCGTTCGGCACGGGGCGGGGGCTTGCCACCTTCAGCCAGTTCGGCCCGGGGATCCAGCCCTTCCTCGCCTACGAAGGCTACGGCACCGGGGGCTATCGCGAGAACGGCGATCTCGGGCGCTACAACGCCTTCAACAAGGTCACCATCCCCCTCGATCTCGGCTCCAGCCTGTCGCTGCGGGTGCAGATCTACGGCACCGGCTTCGGGCAGCCGGGCTACCTGGAGCGCGACCGCGTGCGCGCCGGTCTCGTCTCACCGCGGGCCGCGACCAACATCACCGATGGCGGCGGCAAGACCCTGCAGACCTTCGTGGCCAACTACATCAACGGTGGGCCGGACGACGAGCTGTCGGCGCTTCTCTACGCCAGCCACGACGTGTTCAGCCGCTTCTCGGATTTCGGCGCCGGCCAGCGCGGGCAGGTCGAGGAACGGGAGACCGTGGGCGGCCGCATCCGCAAGGTCTGGACGACGAGCCTGTTCGACGCGCTCCCGACCCAAGTCCTCGTCGGCGGCGATTGGCGGAGCGACGCGCTCGACGTGAACACCGGCCCCTCGGTCGCGCGCACGTTCACCGCACGCACCCTCGATCTCGATCTCTCGCAGCACAACCTCGCGGCCTACGCGCAGGTGCAGGTCAAGCCGGCGCCCTGGCTGAAGCTGACCGGCGGCGCCCGCTTCGACCAGTTCTTCTACGACGTGCGCAACAATCTCGACCCGGCCCTGTCGCCCAAGGTCAGCCCCAACGTGGTCTCCCCCAAGGGCGGGGCGGCGCTCACGCCCTTCGACTGGCTGGAGCTGTTCGCCAATTACGGCCAGGGCTTCCGCAGCCCCTCCGCTTCGAGCGAATTGACGAACAATCCCCGCCTCACTCCGCTGACCGTCGAGAGTACGGAGGGCGGCGGCCGCCTCGTGTTCGACCGGTTCAGTCTCCTCGGCACGGTGTTCTTCACCAACATCGCCAACGAGGTCTTCCAGCCTGCACCCGGCCTGCCCGTGCAGAACCTGGGCAAGTCCCGCCGCGACGGCTTCGAAATCGAGGCGAAGGTGCTGGCCTATCGTGAAGGCCTCGACCGCGTGGCGTTGTTCGCCAACTATTCGGGCGTCTCGGCCCGACTGCTCAACGGCGTGCCATCCATCTTCATCCCCAACGTGCCGGCGTATCTTGCCACCGTCGGCGCCGAATTCGACGTCGCCGCGCCGGCCGCCCTGTTGCCCGGCGGGCGCCTGACGGGTGCAGCCTACCTGTCCTACATCGGTGCCAAGCCGTTGACCGAGGACGGCGTGTTGCATTCCTCGCCCTATCCGCGCGTCAGCGGCCGGATCGCCTACGTCCACCAGAGCGGCTGGACGACCTACGGGCAGGCGACTTGGTATCCCGGCGACCGCACGAGCGAGAGCATCTTCAACTTCGGCTCATCGGTCTCTGCCTCGGTCGCCGAGATCTTCACCAGCCCGCAGCCGCGCCTGACGCTGCTGGCCGGCATCACCTCCAGCTTTGCAACAGGAGCACCTCTTCGATGAGACGAACCGTCATCCTCACCGCGCTGCTCGCCCTCACCGCACCGGCCGCCGCCCACGACCTCTGGCTCGACCCGGCCGGCAACGGCGTACAGATTCTCTACGGGCATCCCCACGAGCCGGAACTGCCGAGTGCTGGCAAGCTGATGAGCCTGACCGCCTACGAGCCGTCCGGCGCGGTGGCCCTGAATGCCAAGCTGCAGACCGGCGCAATGCCCGCGCTCAAAGCCGCGCATCAGGGCGACGCACTGTTCGCCGCGTCCTACGACAACGGCTACTGGGTGCGCCTGCCCGACGGCAGCTACCGCAACGCCAGCAAGCGGATGCTGCCGCAGGCCGACAAGAGCCTCTGGTCGGTGAAGTTCGCCAAGGCCGTATCCGGCCCGACGGCCCCGTGGGACAAGATCGTCGGCCAACCGCTGGAGATCGTCCCGCTGGAGGAGCCGACCGCAGCCTCGGGCCAGATCCGGGTGCGGGTGCTGTTCGAGGGCCGTCCGCTCGACGGCGCCAGCGTGGTCGCCACCGACGGCGTGAACTTCAAGAGCGAGGCGGATCAGGCCCGCGCCACGACGGATGCTCAGGGCGTGGCGGTCGTCTCGCTGCGCAGTGCCGGCCCGCAGGTGCTCGGCGTCGCTCACCGCGTCAGCCCCCTCGCAGACGCCGGCGCTGGCCGACGCGGACAGCTACGGCGCGACCTTCGCCTTCACGGTCACCGATCCGAAGTCCAACTGAGCGCGAGGCTCGATGGAGAGCAGGCGGCATCGGCTCTCAAAGCCTTCGCCGCCTCGATCGAGGTCCAAGACGAAGAACGGCATCGCTTGCTCGCGCGACGAGGTGACGGCTTACGTCGTCGCTCCCGATGAGGGCACAGGGGCCGCAACGAGAGGCGAGGCGCTTTACGGCGTCCGCCAAGAGAGCGGATGAACTCATGGCGTCGCAGCGCGGTCAGCGTTTATCGCCCTGAGCCATGGGGATGTGGCGGGTGCGTTCGGAGAGCCCCGCCACCTGAGCGGGGCTCGCATGACTTTGGGCGAACCCCGTCGATCCGCTGCGTTCGCGGATTGATGCTGCCGTGCTCGCATCACGGGGGCGGTTCCAGGCGAGGACTTTCGGATCGGCTACAAAAGGAAGAAGCGGATGCAGGCCGAAGACTCGGCATGCCGTGCCGAGGACGAGACCGCCGCGGCGCCGGTGCGCCGGGTCGACCGCGACACCAGCCGAATCCGCTTGCTCGGCGCGCAGTTCACCCGCCTGCGCAAGCGCCTGCCCCTACGCCGCCGTTTCGTCGGCGGCTTCGCCCACGGCGTCATCTCCGCGGTCGCCGCCATCGCCGCATACCTGCCGACCCATCTGCTCGGCCTGCGTGAGGGCTTCTGGGCGGCGATCACAGCGGTCGCCGTCGCCCATACCGAGTTCGACACCACTCGCTCCACCGCCCGCGACCAACTCACGGGCGCTTTGATCGGCGGAGCCGCCGGTCTCGGTGCCTACCTCTCGCTCGGCCCCTCCCTGCCGACCTACGCATCGGCTGTCCTGCTCGCGACCCTTGCCTGTTGGCTCGTCAATGTCTCGAGTGCGTGCCGTATCGCGAGCATCACCGCCACGATTATTCTGCTCGTGCCCCATGTCGGGCCGGTGGAGCGCATGGCCGGGTCGCGGGTGCTGGAAGTCGGCTGGGGCGTTTGCGTGGCCGTGGCGACGGTCTGGATCGTCACCCGCCTGAACCGTGGGATTGGAATCAAGCTCTGACGCCGAGTCCTTCGAGTTGGAGCGCTGAAGGAACGCGTAGAGGCTGTTATTAATCGGCTGTAAGTAGAGCAAGTTTTTTGAATATGAGGCAGACGAAGGCAACGACGGTGCAGGTCTGCCGGCGCGCTGGCATATCGCTCGCAGTCTTTGCCGAGCCGGCGGAAGCCGGTGGCCCAGGCAAAGGAGCGCTCGACGACCCAGCGCTTGGGCAGCAGCACGTCCTTCGACAGGCTGAGGATGAGGGCCGAGCTGGCCTCGGGCAGCTTCACGACCTCAAGTTCGATGCCGTGCTTGCGCGCCGCCGTAGCCGGCTTCCCGCCGGTGTAGCCCCGATCGACGAAGGCGATCTCGACGCTGTCGTCGGTGGCTATCCGGCTTCGACCCGCATCACCGATCGCCTGCTTGGCAGCTTGGCGAACAAGCTGCCCGGCTCGCCTTCCATTCAGAGCGTCACTGCCTCTGAAAGACATCGCCGAGTTCTACGCCTATGGTGGGAAGGCGAACGGTTGCGGCCTGTGCACCACCAATCTGCTGTCGAGCATCACAGCGGCCAATGGCACCAACACGACCGGCTATACGCTGGCACAGTGGCAGGCATTCTACTTGGTTTACAACGCTACCAAAGGAGCGCAACCCGGTCACAGCCCTCACCAACGAGGTGGACGAGGTCGCGCTTCAGTGCGTCATCAACAAGACGACGCAGGACGGGATCCTCTGGCTGCCGAGCGGCCTTCTCTACCGGACTAAGCCCAACATCAGCGGGGAACTCGCGCTTGTCGTGCGCGGCGCCGCTGGGCGTGAAGCGACGACGCTCCTCAGACTGTTCGGGGGCAGGACGGCTGGCATCACGGGACGGCGGAAACCGGCTCTGGATTGGTGGCACCAATTCTCTGATCTACGGCTCACGCTTCAGTGTGCACGGGGCTACCCTGACTTGTGGGGGCTTGGGCAATCAGCAGAACCCCTTCGTCTGCGGCGCAGCGATCAAAGCCGCTTCCAGCCCGGCAACGGCCGGTTTCACGCTTCCGACATCAACATCGCCGCGAGGAGCTGTCGCCATGAGTCGCGGCTTTGCTGTGACAGCGGCGTGACAGACGGACTTTTGGGGACTGAGGGCTAAACCCTGGAAACCAAATCTGCCTTCAGAGACAGTAGGTTGATTGGCGCACCCGACACGATTCGAACGTGTGACCTTTGCCTTCGGAGGGACGCTAAATGAAGCTTTCTCGAAGGGTAGGCATCCATCCAGTTCCACAATTGCGTTAATGATCAGCGAGTTACAAGGCCAATCTACTTCAACGGTCGCGATGGATCAATCCGGCAGGACAGGCCGGCCAAGCTCGCTCAGCGGTGATTTGTGACGCTTCGTGCCGATCAAACATACCGGTCTTCATATCAGATCTCCTAGCAAACAATACCAAGCCATCATTCGAACAAGAACAAGCAGATAATTTGACTGTATTGCGACAGGATCCGTTGTGAGATATTTAGGCCGCAAACGCATGACTCGATCGCCGAGTTATATTCTCACTGACCGCCCTTACTATTAACCCACCTAATTACAGCTGCCTCAGCGCGAGCAGGATTGATACTTGGGTGCCCATCGGGCCAATCAGCCTGCATAGATTTTTCCAGGCGCGCAGCTTTCGGAGGTGATACGACACGCCATTTCTCGAGCGCGGCTATATAAAAATGCAATGCAGCTTGCTTTTGCCCTTTTTGCAACAATAACTCACCAATCCATTGCCTTATGTATCCTTGATTCTCGGTTATATTTTCTCTGAATTCAGTATCAATCAAGCTGGCCGACTTAACGTAACATATCAACGCTGAGTCAATTTGACCCATAATATGGAAGCATCTACCAATATTCCCGTAAAACGCCCCTCCACGATCGGCATCAACTTTAGCGATATCCAGCACATCGGCTACATTGGCCCCTCTGAGAAAATATTGAAGCGCAACATCAACGGAACCCGAGTCGCGACGCGCCAGTGCTAAATTATGTTCAGCATTGAAAGGGGTGTCGACTCCGCTAGTGTTTTTGAGCTCTGAACCTTCGGTTCCCCAACGAATTGCAGGGATGAAATTACCAGCCATCCAATTCATGTAAGTCTGCATATCGCAGTAATTTATGTAGCGGGCATCCTTCCCCGCCAGCGACTTCTCGTATTGTTCCAGCGCACTTACTGCTTCTTCTACGCGGCCCATGTTGACAAGGCAGCGATGATAATCTTTGAAGACATCATCGAAGTGTTTGTGCGATTGCCACTCCGAAACCGGGAGTGTTGACAATAAAATCTGCGTGACTCGAATATATTCACCCGGAGGCTCGCTGCTGTGAAAAACCCCTTTCACTTCGCTCAGCCTCAGTAGAGCTTGTGAATTATGTCCCGCGTTTATGCAAAGCTCGGCGCCTTCGAGCCAATGCCGAACCATCGACGATGATGGATGATGCTTGAGGTCTTTGAGATGCGTGCCAAAGAAAGCCGAGTACATAGACAAAATTGCGTCTATATACCATACGCGTTCGGATCGTTTGAAAGTATTCTTTATGAAAGCCCGAATTACAGGATGAAGTTCAAACCCCTCGCCTTCGTCAAGTTCCTTCGTTACGAGCAAATTGAGACTTCTCAGCGTTTTTAGTGCCTTCGATATTTGCTTGAAATTGGTTCTTGATCTAAGGTAATCTGAGAGCTGTATGGCTGTAGTTGGTCGAAGGGTTTCTGCAAGACCTTGCAAGACTATTTGCTCTCGATCTTTCAAGCTTGTCCAAATCGATCTAAGAGTCGCATCTGGGATTTCACCGGTGCCGGCCGATATGTTTTCGAGCAATTCATCCAATTCAATCGGAGGTATCCGCTGAGCGACCTGAGCTGCAAGAAGGTCGAGCCACAAGGGATGCCCACCGGTCACATTGAACGCACGCTCTAGAGAAGCGTCACTAGCTTTAGCGCCACGCAGATCGAACAACCGTCGCGTAGCGACCAAATCAATGCCGGCCAGTTTCTTGATGTAAAATCTTAAGTCAGCTTCATCAACATCTGGTCTGCACGTAAAAACAAGCTTGGCTTTAGACTCTTTCGAAAGAAATCTCTCTACAAACAGTCTGGCCGCGCCGGTCAGAGCGAGGCGCTCAAGATCGATGTAGTGGTCTACGTTGTCAAAAATGATTAGTATGCGGAAATCAGCGGTAAGCGAACAAAACAAATCAGCAAGATCTTCTGCTGGCTGTTTGGAAAGCTCTGCGCTCATCGCGCGCCCATCATTTAAAGACTCTATCAAATGAGCGAGATGATCTTCGAATCGCTCGCTTTGTTCCTTACAATCAAGCCACACCCGGTGATCGAAATCGCTGATCGTCGAATCGCTTGAGAAAAATTTTGAAACCAGGGCGGATTTACCTTGACCGCCAATGCCAGTCACAAATGCTACCCGATAGCTTTTTGCCTCCAAATCCTTCAAATCGGCGTCTCGACCTACAAGAAAGTCAATCACCGGAGGACGGTCCTCTTCCAAACTGCAAAGGAATTTGGAAGTATGTTTTTTTTCGGCTTCTATACTGGCCCCAGTATCAGGCTGGTCTATGACAGACGAGTCAAAGGCTTCAACTGACAACTGAGGCTGTCGGCGTCTAGGGGATTTGCCTTCAATAGAAAGCCACGAGTCGTAAAGCTGTGGTAGAAAGCTGTGGCAGTCGATGCCGGCGTATAATGACACGCGCCCGCGATCGATGCCAGGTTTGAGTAACTCGAAAAGCTTTGGCCGCATTGATGGCGAAGTGTCTCGGAAACACCAGATGATTTCGGGATATGCATTGTCGTCAATCACGACATCAACAAGTGTTTTAGTAAATACGTCGTCCCAGCCACCGTAGGCCATAATAACGACAATCTTATTTCGAAGCAAATGTGCTAGCGAAGACCGTAGTTGTGGGCGTTGTTGACCAAGCTGTCTTCCGGTATGCAAAGTGTCGGAGCCAAACCAGTAGCCGTGTAGATGGACGATGTGCGCACCATCACCTTGAGTATGGGCTAGATTTCCATCGCCATGCAAGAATGTTCTGAATGATATTCCGCCTGCTGCTGCTATCGATATGCCAATTAGAGGATCGAAATTGGTGGTTAGAACAATCTTTCCAAAACGTTCTGGATAACCTGCCATAAGTTCGCCAAGAGCACTTACGCCTGGATTTAGAAACCAGCCTGCAATATCTGACTCAAACGCTCGGCAAGCGTCTTCGCTCGTGGACCCATTCAACGTATAACCCGAGCCTCTGGCCACGGAGTCTCGTCTTGCGGAGGCGACGGCACGCCTGACTATGTCGTTGGCTGCTTGCGGGCTGCGGCGACCAAGAAGAAACTTGAATGCATCCTGATATTTATTTTCAGCTACTTCGAGTTTAGAGAGCAGCTCACTGCGCTGTCTTTCATTAAACTCCGATGCTATTAATTCGATTACTCCGTCAACGCCCGGAACGCCTCGGTGCCCCGGGGCGTGCGGAGATGTTAAGGCAGATCCTACTACGAACACAACCTGCCGATCTGATGTAGCCATTCCATTTGTGAGGCGTTCCAGAAGAGCATCACGATCATAGAAGTCCAGCAAATCCGATTGTAGCATTTCGCTCAACAATTATATGGGGAGACGCCGATCGTCGGAGGATAGCTCAGCTGGTGGCGTTTGGCACCTGGATTCGCTTCGTGTGCCTCCAAGACATGTCGACATGCACCCAAACGGCCTCGCCTATCAGCTACGACGAAGCCTTGGAGGGGCTATCCATATGAAACAATAATTTGGATGAGCCGTAATTCTGCCGACACGACCGTATCTCGGCACCGACAAAAAAATGGATTGGAACTGCAGCATCATGCCGTCGTCGTTCTGATCCATACCATCAGGGTGCACCGTAAGGTGACGTAACATTCCCGCCGATCCTCCCTAAGCGCGAGCGTAACATCAGGCTTGCTTGTTCCTGAATGTTACGGCATTGTCACAGGGTCTAGAGCTTGGAGTGACGCTTGGCGAGGATCGGATATGGAAGATGTAGCGCCCAGGATCAGTCGCTCGACATCCAGATAGAACGGCTCAAGGCCGAAGGATGCCAGCCGATCCGGTCAGAGAAGGTGTCCGGGGCCTCTCGCGATGGCCGCACGGAACTCGCTGCGATCCTCGACTTCATCCGCGAGGGTGACGAACTGGTCGTGGTCCGCGCCGATAGGCTTGGCCGTGATACGCGCGACGTTCTCAACATCGTCCATGAACTGGATCAGCGCGGCGCCTATCTGACCGTCCTTGATCCGCACGTTTCAACCCGCGGTGAAAGCGGGAGGATCGTGCTTACCGTCCTTGGGATGGTGTCGCAGATGGAACGACGCTTCATCCTTGAACGTCAGAAGGAAGGCATCCAGGCCGCGAAGGCGAAGGGTGTCTACAAGGGCGGGGCACGGCGGCTGGATCGGGAGAAGGTGCTGGCGATGAAGGCTGATGGGCATGGTCCGGCCGCCATCGCCAAGGCTCTCGGATGCTCTCGGATGCAGGTCTATCGGATCATCGGTTCAGAAGCTCAGGAGTCGGCGATTTGATTCGGGGTGGCGGCGTCGACCGCCAGGAAGCGCCTCGCCCTTGGCCGCGTGCCGCCTGTGATCCTTAAGGCATGCTGATGAAGACCCGCGCCGCCGGTACGCTGTGGGTGCGCCTTTAGCAGACCGCCGTTGGTGGCCGCTTCGAATTGGGGCGTTCCGCAAGGGGAAGCCCTTTTGGGAACGGAGCCAAGGGGTAGGCAGCACGGAGGCAAGCCCACATTTGTGCACTTGACGCTTAGGGCCCCTCTCGAATTAGGAGCTGTGCTCGCGGTGCGGTAAGAGGAGTTGCTGCACCAGGGTCCATGGCGCGGCAACATCGCCATGCCGGAGTGCTCCCAGCTCCTCGTCCTGACAACCGTGCGTCTCGGATCGGAGCAAGCTCATTGAGTGCTAATTGCAGGCCCATCGCCATCCTCATCGCCGAGGGTAACGAACTGATCCGTATGGTCACGGCCGACATGCTGGCGGATGCAGGCTTCCAGACCATAGAAGTCCGCACTGCCACCGAGGCAGTGGCGGTGCTCGAAGGTTCAACCTCCGTGCGTCTGTTGATTACGGCGCGGAGCATTGAGGGCGATGGTGTTGCGCTTGCCCACCTTGTTCATCACCGCTGGCCTGCTGTTGGCATCATCGTGACCTCGGGCGGTGTAACTGATCCTCAACGCGAGCTACCACCAGGCACACGCCTGCTCAGGAAGCCGTACGAGTTTGCGGACCTGATCCGCGATGTGGAAGCTGGGCTTGAACAGACCGTGGAAGAGCCTACCGCCGCCCCTGTGTTGCCGACTGGGGTACCACCTCATAGCGGAGTGGAAATCGGCAACGGAGTTGGTGCCACCGCCGCTCCTGTGAGTGAACCGGACAAGACGTAATCTCTGCCCCCAGAGACAGGTAACTTCGAATTGCTTGTCTCCGCGAGGCCGTGCCGTCTCTAGCTAATTTCCGCTAAAGTAAGCCCTATTGGAACGCTTCGCTGTGTCGCGGCGTAGCTTACCAAGCCCTACTTCTTCGGGTATCCGACATAGTAAACCCCGATGACGCCGCTGCTGCTGTCGCGGATCAAGCTTATACTGAACGGCCTCTTTGAGGATAATCGGAAGCTTGCGCTCATCATCATTGAAGCTATCGCCAATCAGCATTCTAAAAACACGGCCATTGAATAATATCCGTATCTAGCATAGATGGATGGCAGGAGCATTCATACTATGCCAGAGGATACCTACCATACTTTTCGAACGGTCTTTGGCCGTCACAGTCAGCCAAATCAACGAACAAGCCTGACGCATCCCCTCATGATCGCGACGCTCCCGGCTGGTGATGGCTTCGGCGAGATCGGTGTTACGTTCTGTCCCGGAAAAGTTCAGACGGACTCAGCAACAGGCATTTGGCACCGCGATCTGGCGACGGACATGACGGCGATCTCCGATTGGGGAGCTACCGCGCTCGTCACCCTGATCGAAGGTCACGAGATCGAAGCCCTACGGGTTGGGGGACTCGAGGTTGAATGCCGGCGCCACGGTATAGAGTGGTTGCACCTGCCGATCCCGGATGTTTCGGCTCCTACTGACGAGTTCGAAGCAGCATGGGTGACGGTTGGTGAAGTGCTCCGGTCACGCTTGCGGAACGGCTTCAACGTCGTCGTTCATTGTAAAGGCGGGCTTGGACGGGCCGGCACCATCGCGGCACGCCTCTTGGTCGAACTTGGTGCTACCCCCGAGGATGCCGTTCAGAGGGTCCGTGAGGCCCGCCCAGGCGCTATCGAGACAGACGAGCAGGAACGTCACGTCCACGGTCAATCAGCAGTTCCCGAACGCCTCCCTTCAACGACTCTCGATGCGATCCGTGACCGTGCGCTTGGTGCACTGGTCGGCTTGGCCGTGGGCGACGCTATCGGAACGACCGTAGAGTTCGAACAGCGCGGCAGCTTCGATCCCGTCACGGACATGATTGGCGGCGGCCCCTTCAACCTTAAGCCGGGTGAATGGACGGATGACACGTCGATGGCCTTGTGCCTCGCGGACAGTCTGATCGCGCGTAACGGCTTAGATGAACGCGACCTCCTGAGACGATTCTGCCGGTGGTTCAGGGACGGCGAGAACTCCGTAACGGGGCACTGCTTCGATATCGGCAACGTGACAGCCACGGCTCTGATCCACTTTGAACGGACCGGAGACATCCATGCGGGTCCGACGGATAGAATGACCGCTGGCAACGGGAGCCTGATGCGCCTGTCACCCGTCGCCGTTCGCTACTGGAACGATCCCGACCGCTTGAAGGATGCAGCACGACGGCAAAGCTACACGACCCATGGCGCTCAAGAGGCCGTAGACGCATGTGAAGCCTTCTCCGCGATCCTTGCCGCAGCAATCCAAGGAAAGCCGCTCACGGACGTTCTGAGCGCATCCTTCGGCCATCCTCTCTCTGATGGTGTGCAGGCGATCATCCAGGGATCATGGAAGGGGAAACACCGGGACAATATCCGATCCTCAGGTTACGTCCTTCACTCCCTTGAGGCCGCTCTATGGTGCGTCGGATCGTCAGGCAGCTTCTCGGAGGCCGTCCCTGAGGCGGTGAACCTCGGGGACGACAGCGACACCACAGGAGCCATCACAGGCCAGCTTGCCGGTGCCTTCTACGGTCTGTCAGGCATCCCCGAACGGTGGCGGAAGCGTTTGGCCTGGAATGATCGAATCGAGGGCTTAGCGGATCGTGTGTTCACGGAGAGCCTACGATGACCGACGATCGTCCCACTCCCGGCGACAAAGCGTCCGAACGTCATGGCTGGAATGTGGATAACGGCGCCGTTGACGAAGCCGAGATCCGCAGGATTGTCCTCGCAAGGAATGTTCTGCGTCGTGAAGCTTGCCTACCGTCACTCGACATAGAAAAGGAAGTAGAACATGCTCTCTCTGTTGCGAATAGAATAGCAGATGGTAAGCGTTACCGAGGCCTGTGGCAGGATCACGCCAAAGAGTTTGAGAACATTCGTAGTGAAATCATTGCAAAGGCACGCGCGAGCGGAAACTCGACATTTCCAAATGGGTTTTTCGGCAATTACTACCTCGATAGATCCTGCCAGGACAAACTTGCTGAAATTCTTGCGGACAGCAAGAAATCTCGCACAGAAGACAGATAATGAATGTAATTCGAGCGGTAGTTACTAGAACTGGCATAGTATCATGAGGTTAATTAGAATAATCCAACTGACTTATTTCCCACAATTTTGGACACGTACAGAATTAAGCCGCCGCAATCCACCTAAACATAGGGATCAGTGCGGCGACTTGCTCCAAGCAGATACTAACGACCGGGAGATTTTAGTGCTTATCGTGGCACTATTTCCTTTTCCTACGCAGCTTCGGCCTCGTCTCCAAAAACTACTTGTTCCACTGTCAGTATCATTTTCGTCACGTAGGTTTCTGCTGGATGCATACCGTAGCGTCCCGCAGCAACAGCAACGTGCCTCATGCACTCGGCGAACTCAAGTATTCCGATATAACTCATAAAATCATTCGCAGTTCGAAAGTTCGGGAGTGTTTCGGCCATAATCCGAACAGTGTCGATAGAATATTGAAGCGTCGGAAATTCTGGATCCTGACTTACTATGACGTCCGAGTCAGGGCAGACGTCAGCAATCTTTTTGACTAACTTAGTCAAAAAAAGATATTTACTGACTGACTCAAGGTCATTGCAGTCCAGGTTGATCATAAGCGGCTCAGATGAGTTCATTTTCAGGACTTTGCTTTCTCTGTTTAACTATAATGGTTATTTGGACGATGCTAAACAAGCAATCGCAACAAGAGCTAAGGGCGAGCGGTGGCAGACGGAGCCGCCGAGGGGACGACCGCCCCTCGACTCTTGAGTTTCTTAATATAACAAACGACTGTTAACTTAAGAATAGGAGCTAAGATCACTCCGTTTGCTGCTATCGATGGCTCAGGTTTCGCAGACCAAACCTCATCATATGCTGCTTATCCCTGAGCCGATCTTCCCGTGAACGGCTCAGATATGCTGCCTGAGTCAGCGTCACTTCACGAGACACGTCATCGACACCACCTTCGAGCAGAGTGAAATTCAATGCCCGCAGGGCTTTATGGCTCTTACCCTGATTGACGGTCTGATCGCGGAACCTCTGCAAGGCTTCTTCGCAGAGTTGGGCATGATCTCTGTCGATGTTTTGTTTCGGTAGGTGATGCTCAAGGCTGACAGATTCAACCTCATCGAACCGTGTCGGATAGGAGTTGTTGCACCAACCTATCACGTCAAGCGGCTTGCGATGCTTGTGATAGTGCAGGAAGAAGCCTTCACCATCCGCAGGCATACAAGGAAGATAAAACAAGTCTGTCAGATATGGCTTACGATCAATTCCATGAACCTTTTCTTTGGCATCGAAATCATGCTCGGAAGCGGTCTTGTATCCTGCCAGTTCAATTCTCTCACAAACCATATTATAAATCGCTGTATACACGTCAGGCGACATGATCGTGTTAGTAAGCAACACAACTCGGTATCGGGGCATCTCCTTCGTATGACTATATGAGCTATAGGCCAGCATTTCGATGCTTGGAAAAATGTTCGCCAGTTGTCTATGCGTCAAAGTCCCATTTTCGATATCGAGGTATATATTTCTGCCGCAGAACGCATTGAGTTTAGCTCTACGTGAAGCAAACCCTACCAGATCGATGAACAATGCCGGGCTGATCAGCCTGTTACGATCCTTTGACTCAAGCACATTTTTTGACATTTGCTTCATGTTCGCAACAAAACCGTCTTTTGATCCGACGATCATTGTCGACTCTTTATCCCGCTTATGTGCAATAATGGAACCTTGAAGGGATGTCACACAAGATACTGTATTAAAGGAGTAGTCGTGACAGTCGTCGACTGATACATATGTCTGCTTTGAATCAACTGCATCAATCACATTGCTCATAATCTCCTTCTGTTGGTTCTTTAGTTTGTCCCGGTGCGCTTTCTGTCGGTCGGCGTCATTGCGATGAACCTTGTCAGCCCGCGTTCGCTCCACAGGTCTTGAATCGATCCCGAGTGGAACGACAATCGACCCGGGATATCGTTCCTGCTGCCAAGCAGCATTCTGCTGATCAGGCAGAACCACTATCTTCCTTGAGCTGTTGTTAGGGTCACGCACAGAGATGCGATTGTAGGTCTGATAAGCACTATGATAAGCTAATGCGATACGTTGTTCAGTTGGGCTGATCTGACAGAAGTTACTCAGAAATCCCCCTTCATGTTTGCTGAAATTCTTCGAAGAAAAGATCACAGCCTTATCAATATGCTGAAACTGATTAAGACCATGTGCACAATGGCCGACGTTGTGCGCCAAACCATTATCTCTGAACATCATCGCTTCATTCGACACGTTGTCCTGCCATACGAATTGCTGACCTGCGAACATTTGTGAAACGGCGCCTTCAAACTTCGACCTAAGTGATGGATCGTTGTGCTGTTCCGTCAGCGACCAATTCCGTTCAGACGCGTAATGAAACTCGATAAGACGACCATTCTGATGATCGTGGTATCGAAGCTTGCTCAACAATGCGTCATCCTGGATGAACTTGACGCCTTGCAGGGTGAACCACTTGAACAAAATGGTTTCCTCCGCCCGCGCACCGACCAATGTCACAGATCGGAATCCATCGAATACGGAAGGTGTAAGCATCGAATAGGTGTTCAGTGAGCGATCGTCTCTGCTTCCGCTCAGAAGTCCGTTGTAGGATTTACGATCAACATAGGTCAGATATCGCTGTTCGTGAATATGCTTGGCGAGCGGGCTGAGTAGATCATTGAAAGCATCGTTGCGCACGTTCTCTGCAATTCTTCTAATAACAGTTGTGTCGCCTGCCGTGACAAGTCCGTAGATCGGTCCAACGTCCTTGATTTCCAATGCATCGGTGATTGCGTGATGATTGTCAGGCAACTTGATGCTTTTTGGCACGAATGCTTGGGGTATTTCATCACAGATCAGGTGGAAGCGTTCACGGCGATCGAAGTGAGGGAGCATCATGAACGCGGCCCACGTAGCGATGATTACGTGAGGACGGTCTGGTGGATTTCTGAGATGTTCGGCAAGACGGACTACGGTTTTCGTTCCGCACACGTCCTGATTGAAAACCTCCACCATCACGCCGGGAAAGCGTGTAGCCATGTTGCTTGCAGTTTGGTGGCAAAGGTTCTTCGAGGGTTGAAGTAGAATGGCCGCCTCACTGTCCCGGCTGATTTCGGCTAGTCGTCCTTCGATCGCATACGTCTTTCCAGCACCGGTTGGCGCAGGGCAATACTTAAACTTTTTCAACTTATCGTTCCAGAAAATATCCCTGACAGATCGCTAGACAAATTGCGATTCTAGACAGGTTTTGTGCCTATTATAAGCCGAGATGGTTCCGAAGTTTCTATAGAACAACTTTATCTCGACAGCTCATTGCCAACGACGTCGGTTCACTCGCTGGCCAGAGATGAATATGGTCCATTCCGCAAGTAATGAATCTCATTTGGTGATTTATTTTCACCGGCCTACGCCGATCCTCTTTTATGCCTGCAGAATCAACTGTGTCGCTGTTAGTTCACGTGGAAAATGTCATCGCTCTCAACTTACGCGCTACATTCTCTGGTCGCAGATGCGTATATCGGTGCAACATTGAAAGGGAGCGATGCCCTGATATCAATGCAACCTCTGGAACCGTGAGTCCTAACTCAAAAAAGCGGCTTATCGCTTCGTGCCGGAGATCATGGAAGCGCAATCCTCCCAGTCCTGCTCGTGTTCTTATGCGGTTCCAGCAAAGATGAATTGCATTTGCAGATACCGGGATTACACGTTCACCTTTCCTTTCGATACGTTCAAGTTCCCGGATGGCGGCCGGAGTAAGTGGAATCGTTCTCGGTCTTCCGTTCTTCGTTTCATGTATACGCGCTGTTCCTTGAACAAGATCGACATCCTTCCACTTTAGCGACAGCAGCTCACCTCGGCGCATTCCTGTTTCTATAGCTAGTTTTATGGCAGCAGCGATATGCCTGTTGCGAAGTGCTGCAATTTCTAGCTCTAGTCTACTTTCACCATCCGTCGGCAGCCGTTCCTCGCGTGGAAGTCCTGGATTCGGAAAGCGGATGTCATGCAGGGGATTTTTGATTAAGGATATTTCCCATTCTTTCTTCGCAATCTCGAAGCAGTGGCGAAAGATTGTCAGTTCACGTCTCACGGTATCCGCGCCGACTTTTTTGAGTCGATTGTTCCGATATTCTGCGAAGTGCCGCGATGAGATGTTCGTGACTGAGACGGTGGCTACGGGATGCCCAAGCATGTTGTTGATGCGGCAGTTCTCCGAAGCGTAGCCCCGTTTGAGCGCAGTTACCTCAGTCTGATACCGCTGCAACAGTTCTCCGACCGTCAAGCTATCGCTAGCGGACCGGTTGGTAGGGGCATCAGTCGGAGCATAATCCCGCTCCCGAGCCTGCGCCCACGCGACTGCGGCAGCCTTGGAAGAGAACGATTTCGAGCGGGTGGGAAAGCCGACGTGTCGCACCTGAACCTGCCAGGAACGGCCCCGCTTTCGGATAGTCGCCATGATTCGTGACCCGTCGCTTGTGACAAAGCGTGACAGGCTGTTCACGAACGCTAGATGGAGCTTTCGGAAGGGTCAGAAAACCATAAGCGAAAACAATGGCTTATGATTGGCGCACCCGACACGATTCGAACGTGTGACCTTTGCCTTCGGAGGGCAACGCTCTATCCAGCTGAGCTACGGGTGCTGACCGTGGCTCGTGAGTAGCCCAACTGGGCGGCGGACGCAACGGCGCTGTGCGGGGTGATGAAATGCCCTGATCGCTCAAAGGGATGGCCGCGCGGCCCTCCTCAGGCAAAGGTCACACGTTCGAATCGTGTCGGTTGCGCCAGGAAGCGGGGGGGCCGCTCAAGCGCCGGCAATGTGCCCGCGGATGCGGACGCGGCGCCGATGGTGTGCCGTGGGTGCGCCATTGCTGGGCAAGCCGCTGGCGCGCATCCGGCGTCGGACCGAGGCAGCCTCCAGTCGGTAACCCTTGTTGATCAAAGCTCAAGCCGATCCGCGGTTGCCGAGAACACCAGGGCAGATCACGTCGGCGAACATGGACAGGCCGATGACCTGCCCAAACCCATTACACGCTGGTCATGAGGCACCAGACGCTTTCGGGAGGACCTGCCACCAAGTTCCCGTAAGCGGAGGTGTTTAGCTGTCCGCACTCTCACCAAGCGAGATCATCCGCTCAACGACGTGCTCGAGTGGCGCATTCTCGGCCACGAGTGTCAGGCGCAGCTTCATTGTTGATCCCGAGCGAGCTTTTCCTGGTTGCAGGGTGAGGCTTGGTCTGGGGAAGCGCCGTGATCCGTATTCTCGTTGCGACCGCGGCCGTGGTCACATTGATTTTGCACCCTGCCGTGGCGCGGCCGCCCGAGCGCCTCAGCACCGAGAAGGCCGAGATCGTCGTAGAGCCCGTTGCCTGCAATCTTGACCATCCCTGGGGTCTAGCCTTTCTGCCGGACGGACGCATGCTGGTCACCGAGCGTGCTGGCCGCCTGCGCATCGTCTCAGCAGGGGGACAAGTCTCGCCCCCGCTCCGCGGAACTCCGCCCGTCCATACCGGCGAAGGTGGGCTTCTAGACGTGGCGGTAGATCCCAATTTCTCAGAAAACCGCTTTATCTATCTAACCTACGGCGAACCGCGCGAGAGCGGAGCGGCCACAGCCGCTGGGCGCGGAAAACTCAACTCAGACCAAACCGCGTTGGAGGATTTCCAAGTCATTTTCCGGCAGCATCCGGTGGGTAGCAGTGACGCTGGTCACTTTGGCTCTCGCCTTCTGTTCGCGCCCGACGGCAAGCTCTTCATCTCAACCGGGGACCGGTTCAATCCGGGCCTTGCCCAGGACCTCTCGACCGACGTCGGTAAGCTCATCCGCGTCAACCCGGATGGCTCCATGCCTTCCGATAATCCGTTCGCGAACCATGAGGGCGCTCGGCCCGAGATCTGGTCCTACGGTCACCGCAACATCCAAGGCCTCGCGGTCCAGCCAGAAACCGGCGCTCTGTGGGCAGGCGAGTTCGGACCGACCGGTGGGGACGAGATCAACATCATTGAGCCGGGGCGCAACTATGGCTGGCCTCTAGTCAGTTGGGGTCAGCACATGGATGGAAGCGCAATTCCAAGGCCACCGGCACGGCTGGACCTTGACGATGCCGCTTACCACTGGTCGCCCTCGATCTCATTCTCAGGAATAGCATTCTACTCCGGCAGCTCTTTTCCGAGCTGGCGTGGAAACCTGTTTCTTGCTGGACTGACTTCACAGGCTGTCATTCGTCTGACCCTCGTCGCGTCGCGCGTCACCGGTGAGGAGCGCATTCCCATGGGTGAGCGCATCCGGCAGGTTGTTCAGGGACCAGACGGTCTCCTCTACCTCCTGACCGACGAAGATCAGGGATGCATCCTGCGTTTCAAGCCGGGCCGCTGAACGAGCTGACCGGCTGGCTTTGGGATGAGTTGTCTACGTCGCTTGGAGCGACGTCTCTCGGCGGGCGCTCGCCTCGCAGGCAGCCCGACGAACTTCTTCGAGACCGGCCAACACTCTGTGCGGTGCGGTGTGATGAACCATGTGGCCACACTCCTCCACAAGGTGCAGGCTACTCTGCAGCACCTCGCCGTGGAGGCGACGTGATTGACCGTCGACATCGACCATCCTGTCACCGATCCCGGCGATGATGGCGATAGGCATCCTCAGCTTACGATAGTGCCTTTGGAGCACCGCCACGTTCGGAACCATCAAGGCGGACTCTGCCGCACTCGCGTGAAGCTGCGACGGACGCATCGCCATCGATGAGGGAAATCGTGCAAACGACGGAGCGACGGCGGCTGGGCTGAACAGGTTGCGCCGCATGATCGGCCATAGCAGGCGCGCTGTCAGCGGATATGCCGTGTAGCGCAGCACGTCACCGATCAACGGGAGAGCCGCTATCGAGAACAGGGCAAGGTCGGCACGGGGTGACGGATAGTAGTAGCCACTCTCCAGAACCAGTCCGCGAACGGCGTCTGGGTGGCGTAGGGCTGCTGCGATCGCAACCGAAGCTCCCCAGGAATGGCCGAGGGCAATCACTCGGTCGACGCCAATCTGAGCGAGCGCACCGATCAGGAGGTCGGCTTGCGCCGCTGGCGTCCAAACTTTGCTGTGCGGGCGCTGGCTGTAGCCGTAGCCCGGACGATCGAACACGATGACGCGGAAATGCTGCGCGGCCAAGGTGACGAAGCCACTGAGGATGAATTCCTCCGCCATGCTCCCGTTGCCGTGGAAGATGACCAGCGGCTCGCCGGCACCGCACTCGATATAGTGAAGGCGCACGCCGTCGGCCTCGACGAAACGGCCCAAGGGCGGATGCGCGTCCTCCGCTTGCTTGGCCCGGGCACGGACGATGAGACCGATGGCCATGGCTGCAGCCGCCACAGTTCCGAGAGCGACACGGGAGTGCACAGACGGTCTTCGTCGCGGAGACACGGTTGCGATTACCGAATGGAGCGGCCGGAAGGCAGGGAGAACGCTGGTGATCCTGTCTATGTTGCTCCGTAGCCATAGAGCGCAACGAGCAAATCGTCCGTCGCTGAAAACCTGGCACGCGCAAAGCTCACACGATCGAATCGTGTCGGGGGCGCCAGGGAGCGGCGAAGGGCCCGCTCAAGCGCCCGGCACTGTGTCCGCGGATGCGGACGGCTCCGCCAATGGCGTGCCGTGGGTGTGCCGCGGCTAGGCCACCCGCTGCCGGACCGAGGCGGCATCAATCACTGGTCCTTATCGATCAGAGCTCAAGTCGATCGATGGTATGCTCGGTCTGCAGTTGCCGAGGAAGCGCCAGATGCGGATCACGTCGGTGAACACGGACATGGCTGACGACATGCCCGAACCCGCTACACGCTGGGCATGAAGCGCCAGACGCTTTCGGCCCGACCTACTGGCACGTTCCCGTAAGCGAGAGTGTTTAGCTGTCTGCACCCTCACCAAGCGAGATCGTCCGCTCGACAACGTGCTCGAGCGGCGCATTCTCGGCCGTGAGTGTCATACGCAGCTTCAACGTGCCGCCCTGCGCGAGGCCCTCGCGGGCGACACGTTCGATCTCACGCTGCGAGGTGACGCCGACTTCCTTCAAAAACTTGCGCAATTCGATATTGAAGCGATCTTCGTCCATGGCATTTCTCCCGGTGTGATGTGCTCAGTCGTCAACTCGTAGAGCCGACGATCGATGCCACGCCTGCGGCACACAGCTCCCCATCATTCCGACGCGGCATAACGAGCGCCTAAAGAGGGAGCTCCGCGGTCAAGACCGATGGCGCAGGATGCGCCAACCATGAGAATTCGCAGAGGCCTCGACCCGCGGTAAACCTTTCCCCCTTGAGCGGGCGCGCACGCGCATCTTCGGCATCGACCCGTCAACGCTTGCCTCGAATGCTGATGTTGAAAGGAGCCGCGATAGCGCGTCCCCCGCCGGCCCTGTTGTCGACAACAGAAGGCTTGGGAGATGAGCGATTTCGCGGGTGTTATGGTCTTGCCGAAATTTAGCTCCGCAGCCTAAGATCTGGATAAAATTCCTCGTGGGAGGGTCCGGTCGTTTTCTTTGCGCGACGCGCATCGGGAGCACCGGTGCGGGCATGCCCGTTGAGAGGGGACGATGAGCGACCGATCGAGTGGCGCTGGGTCGGGCTATGCGCTTTCGCGCGTGCCGCAGAACGTGGCAGCCGGCCTTGGCCTCGTCCTGCTCGGAATGTCCGGCGTCTGGGCCGCGGGCGATCTTTCGCGAGGCACCCTCGGTGCGATGGGGCCCGGCATGCTGCCGCACTGGGTTGCAATCGGCGTGGCCGCCTGCGGGGTCTTGCTTGCCGCGACGGGCTTCGTCCGTGACGGCGCAGGGCTTCAGACGTTCGGCCTGCGCGGCCCGAGCGTCGTCGTCCTGGCGATTCTCGCCTTTGCCGCGACGATCCGGCCGACCGCCCTCGGCCCCATCACGACGCCCGGCCTCGGCCTGATCGTCGCCGGCCCCCTCGCGGTCATTCTCGCGGGCTACGCGTCTCCTGAAGCGCGGTTTCGCGAGCTCGTGATCCTGGCGTTGCTTCTCACGGCCGGGTGCATGCTGCTGTTCGGCGATCTGCTCAACCTGCCGATCCCGCTCTTTCCTACCGCGCTCATCGAGGTGGCGAGCGGAACGGTCTCCTCACGGGTGCTCTTGCGACTGGCGGCCGGGGCGCTCGCCCTGGCGGGACTGGGTCTGCTCCTCCTGCTGCGCCGGTCTGCGCGGCGGGGCGGGACCGATGTCGCCCGTCATTCGATGACCGGTTGATCGGGAGCGCAAGCCCGTGCCGGATCTCCTCTCCAATCTGGGTCTCGGCTTCGGCGTCGCGCTGAGCCTGCAGAACCTGCTGCTGTGCTTCCTCGGCTGCCTCGTCGGCACGCTGATCGGCGTGTTGCCCGGCGTCGGGCCGATTGCAACCATCGCCATGCTCCTGCCGATCACCTTCGGCCTCGATCCGGTGGGCGCGCTGATCATGCTCGCGGGCATCTATTACGGGGCGCAGTATGGCGGCTCGACCACCGCGATCCTCGTCAACATCCCGGGAGAGGCGACCTCTGTCGTCACCACCCTCGACGGGCATCAGATGGCGCGGCAGGGCCGGGCCGGCATTGCGCTCGGCACCGCCGCGCTTGCCTCGTTCTTCGCCGGCACCGTGGCCACCGTCCTGATCGCGGCGCTCGGCGCACCGCTCACACGCCTCGCGCTGATCTTCGGACCGGCGGAATACTTCGCCCTGATGGTCATGGGGCTGGCCTTTGCCGTCGTCCTCGCGCACGGCTCCGTTCTGAAGGCCGTGGCGATGATCCTGGTCGGCATCCTGTTCGCCTGCGTCGGCACCGACCTTGAGACCGGCGAGGAACGGATGACCTTCGGCTTCACCTTCCTGACAGACGGCGTCGACTTCTCCGTGCTGGCGATGGGCCTGTTCGGGGTGGCCGAGATCCTGCGCAACTTGGATCAGACCGACACGCGAGACATCGCGCAGGCCCGTATCGGCCGCCTGCTGCCGGGGCTGGCGGAACTACGGCAGGCGGCGCCCTCTGTCTTCCGCGGCACCGCAATTGGGGCGCTGCTCGGAATCCTGCCCGGCAACGGCGCCGTCCTCGGCCCCTTCGCAGCCTACACCGTCGAGAAGCGCATCGCCCGCGACCCGAGCCGCTTCGGCCGCGGTGCCATCGAGGGCGTCGCCGGTCCGGAGAGCGCCAACAATGCCGGCGCACAGACGGCCTTCATCCCGCTCCTCACCCTCGGCATCCCGCCCAATGCCGTGATGGCGCTGATGGTCGGCGCGATGACCATCCACGGCATCATCCCGGGGCCCGGCGTGATGACCAAGAACCCCAATCTCTTCTGGGGCATGATCGCCTCGATGTGGATCGGCAACCTGATGTTGCTCGTCATCAACCTGCCGCTGGTCGGCATCTGGGTGCGCCTTCTGAAGGTGCCCTACAGGCTGATGTTCCCCGCGATCCTGATGTTCTGCTCGATCGGCATCTACTCGATCAACTCTCTGCCGACCGACGTGATGTTGATCGCGGCCTTCGGGGTGTTCGGCTACGCGCTCATCAAGTTCGGCTTCGAGCCGGCACCGCTTCTGCTGGGTTTCGTGCTGGGCAAGCTGATGGAAGAATACCTGCGCCGTGCGCTTACGCTGTCGCGCGGTGATCCCATGGTCTTCCTGGAGCGTCCGCTCAGTGCGCTGCTGTTCCTCGTCGCCTTTACCATTCTCTCGGCGGCGCTGCTGCCGTCGCTGCGGCGAAGCCGCGACGAGGTATTTACGGAAGCCTGACCGGCTCGGCGCCCGGTGGGCGCAGGGATCTCCGGCGACAGGAAAACAAAAAAGGGATGAGGAACATGAGAAGGGCTTTCGCCATCGGCCTCCTGTCGGCGCTCGCCGCATTCGGCGCTGTGGCCGACACCTATCCCCAGCGCCCGATTACCATGGTGGTGCCCTTCGCGGCCGGCGGCCCGACCGACGTCATCGCGCGGATCGTCGCTGAGCCGATGTCACAGGCTCTCGGTCAGCAGGTCGTCATCGAGAACGTGACCGGCGCTGGCGGCACGACGGGCATCACGCGGGCTTCGCAGGCCTCGCCCGACGGCTACACCATCATGATGGGCCATATGGGCACGCACGGTGCAGCACCGGCTCTGTTCAAGGGCCTGAAATACGATCCCGCCAAAAGCTTCGATCCCATTGGACTCGCCGCCGGCACGCCGATCGTCATCGTCGCCAAGAAGGCCATGCCGGCGCAGGACCTCAAGGGCTTCATCGAGGGGCTCAAGGCTGGTGGCGCCTCGATCAACCAGGCCCATGCGGGCGTCGGCTCCGTCTCGCACTCGACCGGCGTGCTGTTCGACTCGATCGTCGGTGCCAAGCCCACCCTCGTCGTCTATCGTGGCACCGGGCCGGCGCTGAACGACCTGATGGCCGGTCAGGTCGACTTCATGACCGATCAGATCGTCAACGTCGCCCCGCAGATCGCCGGCGGCACAATCAAGGCTTACGCCATCGCGACGCCCGAGCGCTCCCCGAGCCTGCCCGATGTGCCGACCACCAAGGAAGCGGGCCTGCCCGACTACGAAGTCAGCGCCTGGAACGCGGTTTTCGCACCGAAGGGGCTGCCGGTGGATGTCAGGGCCAAGCTCGTCGCCGCCCTCGATGCGGCGCTCAAGGATCCGGGCGCGAAGAGGCGTATCCTCGAGCTCGGCGGCACGGTGCCGAAAGACGCGGAGGCCGGACCCGACGCGCTGCAGAAGCTCGTCGAGCGCGAGGTTGCCCGCTGGACGCCGGTCCTCAGATCAGCCGTCGACGCCAACCCTTGAGGCTTGCCTAAGGGCCGGCTCCGAGCAGAGTGCCATAGGAGCTGGCTCAAGCCGCGCGGACATCTCCCACATGAAATCCTGATTGCGGATTCACCGAACCCAGGCGAAAGGGCGCCCTGAACCAGATCCTATTGCAGGCCGCGCGGCGCATCGCTTCGCCGATGCGAAGAGGTGCCTCACACCCTACGCGTTCATCTGTCAGGCCTGGACGAAAGAGCCCAAACGCTTCAGGCTCGACCCGTCACACCACATCCGGGGACCGTTACACCGAGAGCGCCCAACAGAAATGCCGGCCTGAGAGGAGAACCTCGTGGCACAGCCCGAAACCAGGGTCGCAATCGTCACGGGGGCTGCCTCTGGCATCGGCCTGGAGACCGCCAGAGCCTTGAAGGCCGCGGGCTACCGGGTGTTCGGCACGAGCCGAAAAGTCGACCAAGTCGTGGAGGGCGACATCACGATGCTGCCCTGCGACCTTACCTCGGATGCGTCGGTCGCCGGCGTAGTCGAGACAATCTCCTCGCGGACCGGGCGGATCGACCTGCTGGTCAACAACGCCGGCTTCGGCATCAGCGGCGGCGCGGAGGAGTCCTCCATCGAGCAGGCGCAGGCCCTGTTCGACGTCAACCTGTTCGGGGCCATCCGCATGACCCGCGCCGTCTTGCCCTTGATGCGAGCCGGCGGTGGTGGCCGCATCGTCAACATCAGCTCGCTCTTTGGGCTCGTCCCCGCGCCCTACATGGCGCTCTACGCCGCGAGCAAGCACGCGCTCGAAGGTTATTCCGAATCCCTCGATCACGAGGTTAGGACACAGGGCATCAGGGTCGTCCTCGTCGAACCGGCCTACACGCGCACCGCATTCGACCGGAACCTCGTCTCTCCGGACGCGCCACTCGCCGCCTACGACGCCGCGCGCGCCGGTCAGGAGCGCCTGATGCGCGACGTCATGGCGGCCGCCGACGCGCCAGCGGCGGTGGCCGAGACGGTCGTGATGGCGGCGAAAGCGACGGTGCCGAAGGTCCGCTATACAGTCGGCAAGATGGCCCGGCGGGTTAGCCTGCTACGTCGTTTCGTGCCGGCAGGGGCCTTCGACAAAGGCATCCGCAAGCAGATGCGGCTTCCGCAATAACCAGGGCGCACTTCCACGGGACATTCCCCAGGAGCGCTCCACGAGCCGCGACGCCGCAGGGGGACATCCGGACGTGGCGGCTCCTCGAAGCGCCGCTCATGTCGACGTTGGCAAGACTCGTCCTTCCCAACGTCCTCGTCATACCGGTGGCGGCTCCTCGAAGCGCCGCTCATGTCGACGTTGGCAAGACTCGTCCTTCCCAACGTCCTCGTCATACCGAGAGCACCCGGCGTGTTCCTCTTAGAGTCAAAGCGATCCGAGCCGAACGCACCAAGGTTGATTTCGGCCTCGCGCGAGATTTCCCGCTGGCCTTGAGCAAAAGAAAAGCCCCGCCAGGATCTGGCAGGGCTCATCAATTTGCAGCGTCAGTGCAGCGTGAGGGCTGGCTTATGCAGCGAGCTTAGCAGCCTGGGCCGGAACGTTCTCGTTGCCGGCCCGGACAGCACGGGCCTGGGCAGCAGCAGGAGTGGTCTCGGTGATGGCAACGAACTCGCCAGCGGCGCTACCGTTCGGAGATACACGGTCAGCCATAAAAGCGACCAAGGCAACGTTGGCAGCACCAGCAGCGACAGCGGCAGCAGCGAGAAGAGCGATCATGGTAGGCGTCCCGTTTGGTTGCTTGCGTTGGCAGGGTTATGCCACTGCCCGAGACGGCCTGGTATACCAGATGCCAAATGCCAATCATGCCCTTAATGCATAGGTCGACACATCTCCTGACCGAGACTCAACAATTTTGCATTATGCTGCTGCGACGATCGCGATCAGACATTATCCTTCCGCCGGGCTCAGCCTCATCGCTCCACTCGTTCGCCTAATCATCACGAGCTGCGCAGCCCTCCGCTGCGCGTCTCCGTCAGATGCCCGGCTCACTAGCTCACTCGCTGGAGGTCCATGAAATTGGCCTAGGCATGTGAGGGGCTGGTGGTGTCCATGCTGAGGTCGTGAGAGATCCGTACGCAGGCAGGCATGTCATCGGGTCGCACGAAGCAGGTGGCGGCCTTGAGGTCTTCCGGCCGGGCAGCTCCCAGTTCATGCCGCCCTCGATGGTGCCAATCGGTGTCCAAAAGGGACTGACCGGCCACTTTGCATGAGCGCCGACACAGGGGCCGATGTCGCGCAACCGGTCGGGTCGAGGGGAGCGGCATCCGCCTCGTCTCGCCCCTACGCGAGACGACCCGATTTCTGAGGCTTCCTCTCTAACTCGAACAAGCGATCG
This sequence comes from Methylorubrum extorquens, assembly GCA_900234795.1. Classification (NCBI taxonomy): domain Bacteria; kingdom Pseudomonadati; phylum Pseudomonadota; class Alphaproteobacteria; order Hyphomicrobiales; family Methylobacteriaceae; genus Methylorubrum; species Methylorubrum extorquens. Next base: position 4,479,973 of record LT962688.1, on the reverse strand, counting down.
CAGCTGCCCGGACGAGCGTTTGATCATCTGTGTTGCTGCGGTAGATGAGCATCTCCGCTGTACCAATGTTGACATCTTCGATGTCTGCGGGGGCGACTTGATCGAGTCGCATGAGCAGGGATCGTAGCGAGTTTCCGTGAGCTACGACGAGCACGCATTCGCCGCTTCGAACGCGAGGTGCGATGGCACGCTCGAAGAACGGCCACAGGCGCGCTGCCGTCATGGCCAAGCTCTCGCCGCCGGGCGGCACCGCGTCGGAAGATTTCCGCCAGGAGCGGACCTGCTCGACGCCGAACCGGGCACGAGCCTCCGTCTTGTTCAAACCGGCAAGCGCGCCGTAGTCTCGTTCATTCAAGGCCGCGTCCGCATGCACGGGCAGGTCGGTTTGGCTCAGTTCCTCAAGGATCAGGGCGAGCGTGTGCTGAGCACGCTGGAGCCGGCTCGTGAACGCGTGGTCGAAGCGATATCCGAGCGTCTTCAGCCTGCGGCCGGCGGCACGCGCTTCGTTGACGCCGCGAGCGGTCAGGGCAGGATCTCGCAAGCCTGAAAACAGCTCCCGCTCGTTGTCCTCGCTCTGGCCGTGCCGCACGAGCACGAGAGTATGTGTGGTGCTGTCCATGTCCGTCCGCCCGCTTGGTGCCGCCCTCGCGTCTCGACGCGAGGTCGCGACGGCACGCGCGGAGGTCCCCTATGGCTCCGCCCCGTCGCTGTCCGGCTGCGACGCCTATGACGTTGGCGGTCCGGCGCTTCAAGTCTCGACCCGAGCGCAGTGTCGCGCTTCATGTTGCCCGTGATCCGAAACCCGCGCCGCCTCGTTACCCATCTGGCTGCGCTCGCGCGACCGCCAAGGCAGGACAATGAGAGGGTGGGGCACAGGGATGCCGACGGTGTTTCTTGACTGCGACGGGGTCCTCGCCGACTTCAACGGCGGAGCGTCACGCGTACTCGGGATGTCGCCGGAGGATTTTCAGCGCCGGTTCGGGATGCGGCAGTTCTGGAGCCGGCTGGCGGCGGAGCCCGACTTCTTCGCGGAGCTCGCACTGTTACCGGACGCGCGGGAGCTCTACGAGGCCGTCAGGTCCTGCGAACCCGTCATCCTCACCGGCCTGCCCCGCGGGAACTGGGCCGAGCCGCAGAAGCGGTGCTGGGCCGAGCGCCACTTCCCCGGCACGCCGATGATCACGACGACCGCTGCGCTGAAGCGCGAGCATTGTCGTCCGGGCGACGCACTCGTCGACGACTGGGACACCCATCGCCACCGCTGGGAAGAGGCCGGTGGCGTCTTCATCCATCATCAGGGCGCGGCCACGTCGATCCGAGCCCTGCGCGTCCACGGCTTCCTCTGATCACCGGGCACCAGAGACACCCTCAACGAACGTTCGGGCAGCGCGAGAGGGAGCAAGTAGCCGACGGCGCGTCTCCCGTGCTCTCGCCCTTCTTCAGGAGCTCACGGAGCGAGAATTGCTGTTTGCCCCGTGGCCGTCCGGAAGCGAACGGATCGGCATCGGAACCTGACTGTTGCGGAAGGTCACGAGCATCCGCGCGATCGCGGCTGCCGTTGCTCTGGCGGCTAACGCTCGGCGCGTAGGCTTTTGAGGAAGCGTCGGGCCACCTCCCGCACCGCCTCGTCGTCTCGATCGTCGCCATGGGCTTTGTCCCACAGGTGGTCGAGGCTACCGTCGAGTTCATCCAGAAGATCGGGATGACGCTTGGCGACGAAGCGGATCGTGCCGAACAGGAGATGCTCGATCGCCATCTCGCGACGGCGCGCGTCGATGGCTTGGTCGGAGGCTGGGGCAGACGATGGGTCGGACATACGTGCACAACGACGTCTCCCTCTTCTCGGTTCGCGCTCCGCACGTGCTGTAAGTGCCGCATCTCGCCCGGCACCGATTTTCGAAAAAATGAGGGGAAGCGGCCTCTCATGGCACAGGCTCGCCGAGGCGTGCGGGGGAGCGGATCGTATCGGACCGCGTTGAACGGGTATCCCCGATGCCCAGGATAACCGCGATGGACGTGAACCGATTGGACGAGACCGAAGCCGTTCTGGCTCGAACCGATCGCGCGTGGCGATCCGAGATGGTCCGCCTCTACGGTCCCGACGGCGTGCTCCGGTTCGGCTACCGTTGCGAGGGACGAGGGGAGGACGGCACACCCGTTCGGCGGGCCTTTGAGGCGCGACAGCACGCGATTGCGTCCTGGCGGCGGGAACGGCGTGCGCAGGCCTGAGAGCGAAGCGGGGCCGTGCCGACCTTGACCAGCGCAATCTTGAGCTTGTGGTCCGCCTACTGGGCAGCGATCTTCGCGCAGGTCGCCCACTTGCGAGCGCTTGATGATGGCGTGGGCGTCGGCGCGTTTGCCCGACTCTCGAGAAGCCTCCTGGCCGTGGGGTTCGGGTTCTTCCTGATGGCCAAGCTCATGTGAGGGCGCGTATCCGGCGAATGGCGGATTGCGCGCGTTCCGTCGCAGGGAGCAAGGCAGCGGCGAGCGTGAACGAGTGGGTGCAATCCGGCATTCAGCCTCCGCGGCGCCAGAAGCCGGAAGAATCACGGGCGGGCTCGGGCAACCATCCTGTGGACCGTCTCGCCGTTGCCGACGGTGCCGCCGCGACAAATCTCGATGCCAGGATCCACGACAAAGGACACCACGACGGACGGCGGGCGAAGCGGCCATGCCGGCGGCGACCGGTCGATGAACTTGCACGGCGAGCGCCGGGTTGGCCCCTCAAAGCGCGGCCGATGACCTGCCGGCCGGCCCGACCAAGGATCTCGCCGATGGCTCGCCCTGATGTCGATCCCGATCGTCCTGGAGCAGACAAGCGCAGTGGGTCGGCCGGCGGTGTTCTGGTCCGAGGTCTATTGGCAGGGGCGGCCGGAGTGGCGGCCATGACCATCGCCGAGAAGATCGAGCAGAGCCTGACGGGCCGGTCGAACTCGTTCGTGCCAGCCCATACCCTGCAACGGCTGCTCGGTCGCTCGCAGCCCGATCGAGACGATATCGTGATGAACTGGGCCATGCACTGGGGCCAGGGCATCGCCCTCGGCCCGCTTCGAGCCCTAATGGCCGAGCACGGCATGCGAGGTTCGGTCGCCTCCTTCCTGTTCCTGAACGCACGGCTCTTCAACGATCAGGCCCTGGAGAACGTCACGGGAGCCGGTGCCCCGCCGTGGACCTGGCCACTCGACGAGCAGCGCGTCGATCTCCTGCATAAGGCGATCTATGCCTTCGTGACCGGCTACGTGGCGGACCGGCTCGCGACGGGCGAGGACCGAAATAGGGAGCACGGACGCGCCTTCTACGACGAGGGCGCCCCTTGATGGCCTTGCGATCGAGAACGAATGCCGCCTCGCTCGGTTAGCCCTGCGAGATGACCTCGACGCCCGCAGGGGCCGCAGCGACCGATGAGCGACGACGTGGGGAGCCCAGCGCATGACCCGGTTCAGCGGCAAGGTGGTGATCGTGACGGGATCAGGCTCCGGCATCGGGGCCGCGACGGCACGGCGCTTCGCGCAGGACGGCGCATCGGTCGTACTCAACGGCCGCACGCGGGAGAAGCTTGAGCGCGTCACCGCCGATCTCGAACCGGATCGCGTCCTGGTGCAGACCGGCGACGTGTCCGATCAGGGTGATGCCGAGGCTCTGATCGCCGCCGCGGTCGAGCGCTTCGGCCGGCTCGACATCCTCGTCAACAATGCCGGCGTCGTTCCGACCGGCCCGCTCCTTGAGGCGTCCGTCGCCGATTGGCGCAAGGTCATGGCCATCGACGTGGACGGCGTGTTTTTCTGCACGCGCGCCGCCCTGCCGCATCTGATCCAGAGCGGCGGCAACATCGTCAACGTCTCGTCCGTATCGGGGCTCGGCGGCGACTGGAACATGAGCTTCTACAACGCGGCCAAGGGTGCGGTGTCGAACTTCACGCGCTCGCTGGCCCTTGAACTCGGCGAGAGAGGCGTGCGGGTCAACGCGGTCAATCCCGGCCTGACCTTCACCGACCTGACCGAGGACATGAAGGGAGACACGGCCCTGATGAAGCGCTTCGCGGAGCGGATCCCCCTCGGCCGTGGAGCCGAGCCCGATGAGGTTGCCGACGTGATCGCCTTCCTGGCGAGCGCGGATGCGCGCTACGTCACCGGCGTGAACCTGCCGGTTGATGGCGGCCTCACGGCATCGAACGGGCAGCCGAAACAGGCGTGAGACCTCGCAGAGGCGTGTCTCTCAACCTGCGCGACCGCGACGCTTGGACATGCGACGTCGGACGACTCGATAGGGAGGATCAATCATGGACCTGCAGACCACGATCAGGGACGCCATCCTGACTGAACTTCAGCGTCAAGCGGAGGCGACGGATGCCGCACCGAAGGTCAGCCTCGCGGAGGACGGCTTTGTCGACATCCAAGGGCGGATCGATATCGATGCGTTGATTATGGTGATCACAGGCTCTCTCGCCGGAGGACCGTAAATCCGCTCCCAGCGGAGCAACCGCGACGACAGCGATACTGATCAGGAATGGTAGACAATGAACAAGGCCTACGGTGTGCAGGTGACGGCGCGGGGGCCGGACGGAGGCGACCCGAGGACCGTGCCGGTTCTGGTGGTCGCAGGCGACGAGCAGGACGCCCTTCTGGTCGTCTCCGAGGCGGTCGGTGCCGACGCCGAATCCGAGGTGCTGCGCGAACTTACCGACGCGGAGATCCGAGAACACGGTCTCGATCTGGAGCAGCGCGGCGCCGCAAAATCGCTCGCGGTGTTGAAACTCTGAGATGTTTGAGCGGCCGGAACGCTCCCGGTCCAAGGGCTTCGGAGCCGGCACGCAGTCGAGGGGAGCGGCCTGTTCGCGTCCCCGCCTTTCAACGACCGTCGAGACGGCTCTCGATGAAGGACCCGGCGCTCGCGAGGGAGCGTCGGCCATCCGCGACATCTTGGTAGAAGAGATGCCACGCGTGGATCATGTGAGGCCAGATCTCGAGGTGTACGGCAATGTCGGTGGCGCCCGCGACGGCTGCAAGCCGCACGGAATCGTCCAGGAGCGTCTCGGCGGAGCCGACCTGGATCAGCATCGGCGGAAGCCCCGCGAGATCGGCGTTGATCGGTGAGACGAGAGGCCCCAACGCATCGGCACCGTTCAAATAGAGGCTCGCAAGTTCGGAGAGATAGGTCCTGCCAAGCAGGGGATCGACGGCAGCCTTGGATTCCATGCTAGCCCCAGTCAGCGCAAGATCGACCCAGGGCGAGCTCAGCCAGAGGCATCCGGGCAGAGGCAAGCCCGCCTCTCGTAAGGACAGGGCCGTCGTGAGCGCGAGGCCGCCGCCCGCGCTCTCGCCCGCGAGTGCGATCCGTGCCGGCGCGATGCCCGAAGCCAGGAGAAAGCGGTAGCCGGTGAGCGCGTCGTCGAGCGCGGCCGGGAACGGGTGCTCCGGCGCGAGGCGGTAGCCGAGCGCCAGGGTGCGTGCCCGCGCTTCGCGGCCAGCCTGCGCGACCATGTGGCGGTGGCTCTTCAGGGATCCGGAGACGTAGCCGCCCCCGTGCAGGAATAGAATGACACGTTCGCCATCGGCCGTGGGCGTGCTCGTCCACTCCGCTGGCACGCCATGAGCATCAATCGGCTCGACCCGAACATCCGGAGGCAAGGCGTAGTCGGCGGCGAGAGCGTCGACTCGAGCGCGCCGCTCGGCCAAGTCGGCAGGTCGCGGATGGGCAGCGAGGCGAACCCGGATCACGTCGATGTCGCTCGGCGCCACGTGTCGCTCCCAGCCTGATGACGGGGTGTCACCTCAACGCCAGATGGGCGACGATGACGCTTGCACCGCCACGATAGTAGACGGGCACCGGCACGCAACGCATCCCCGCCGGATGATGGCGCCGCCTCCCGGCGCAAGCGGTCCGTGACGTCGGTCACAAATTGGTAGAAGCCGACCAGCTCGCCGCTTTCGTCGCGTAGGGGCCGGAAGTTCACCTCGTAATAGGGGCGGACACGGGTCGGGTCGCCGTAATCCTCAACGAAGGTGACCGGCTCGCCGCGCATGCCCTGGGCCCAGCCAATCCGCACCTGCTCCTGGTGCTCCGGCTGGTCGGCGAGCAGCGCCAAGATGTTGTCGCCTGCCTTCGGGCGCACACCGTAGATACGCTCGAACTCGTCGGCATTCGCGGCATTGATGGCGAGGATGTTGTAGTCGAGATCGATCGCCATGATCATGACGTCGGTCATCTCGACGAGCTTTGCGAGCATGTTACGCTCGGCAAGCGCCTCGGCGACCCGCCGCTCAAGCGTGTCGTTCAGCTCGCGAAGCCGATCCTCGGCGCGCGCGCGTTCGATGGCGGCTTTGACGCGCTCGCCGACCTCCCGGAACAAACCCTCTTCGGAGGATGTCCAAGTCCGGGGTTTGGCGCTCTGCAAGGCAAGCACGCTCACCCACCGCTCGTGCTCGAACAGCACCACATCGAGGTAGGCCCCGACTTGCCGGGCAAGGAGCCCCGATCGCGCGTCCTCGCTGAACCGCAGGTCCGTGCGGACGTCGTCGACCTTGACGATCGGGCTATCGTGATAGGCGCGCAGCAGGTCCGGTCCGAACGCCGCCAGGTCGTGCTCACCGACGAGCGAGCCGACACCTCTCGTATAGTCGCGCTCGACCCGCATCAGGCTGCCGAAGAACTCGACGTAGAACACCCGGCTCAGGTTGAAACGCTCGGCGAGACGCTCGGCCGCCAGCGAGGCGATGTCCGCCGGCGTCTTGAGCGAGCGCATCGCGTCCGAGAGCGAGAGCAGGAACGCCTGCCTCGCCTCGCTTTCGCGCAAGTTTGCCTGAGCCGACGTCCGCTCGATCGCGTCGGCAGCCTGGCGGGCGAGCACGTCGAAGAGCTTGAGGTCGCGCTCCGGAGGCGTGTACGGCTGTTTCCAGTGCGTCGAGATCATGCCGATGGGCTTGCCCGAACGGGACAACAGCGGCGTCGTCTGGATCGCGCGCATCCCCGTCCAGCGGTAGGACTGAAGGTCGCCGCTGCGGTGGGCGAGGCCGCTATCCTCCACGTCGGGCACGATCACGCGCTCGCCCCGCGTCATCGCAAGGCCGCACGTGCTCTCGGACCGCGCATCGACCGTCTGCCAATACGCCGCCGAGCGCGGGTCGTAGCCGCGATGCGCCAGGAGCTTGAGGTCACCGGCCGCATCCAGCATCTGGATGCTTGCGCATTCGGACCCCATCAGGTCGGCGGCGGCGGTCAGGATCGCGTCGTAGAGCGCCTGCGGAGCCTCGTCGCCGACCAGCCGGGTGCTCACCTCCTGCAGCCGCCCGAGCGCCGCGACTTCGGCGGCCAGCGCCGCCTCCGCCTCGTGCTCGGCGGTTCGGTCGCGGAACATGTTGAGATAGCTGCCGCCGTCCGCGTCGAGACGCATCATGAGCCCCGAGGCCCAGAACCGGCTGCCGTCCTTGCGCATGTGCCAGCGTTCGTTCAGCGCTCGCCCGTCGCTCCTCGCCCGGTTCAACTCGGCCTCAGCCCGGCCCAGGGCCCGATCTTCGGGGGTGAACAGGATATCTCCGGGCTGCCCGATCGCATCGCGCTCCGTAAAGCCCGTGAGACGCTCCGCGCCCGTGTTCCACGTGGTGATGATCCCGCGATCGTCGAGACGCACGATCGCGTAGTCTTCGGCACCTTCGACGATCTGTCGGTAGCGAGTTTCGCTCTCGCGCAGCGCCTGTTCGGCGCGGCGCTGGTCTTCCGCGGCCGCCTTGTTGCCGGTCACCTCGGAGAGCGGATGAAAGACACCTTCGACCGTCCCGGTCTCATCATGCAGGGGCTGAAAGCTGCCGGTGAAGAACCGCTGCTCGACACGCCCTGACGGCGTCCGCAGCGGCACCGCATACTCTTCGATCCGGACCGTCTGGCCATCGAACACACGATCGAGGATGGGAGCGAGGAACGCCTCGTAAGCGTCGCTCCAATTCTGGGCCACCGGCTGGCCAAGCGCGTCCGGGTGCCGCTCCGCCGCGATCGGAATGTACGCGTCGTTGTAGATCTGGACGCGCTCAGGCCCCCAGAGGATCGAGACCGGGCCCGGCGACGTGAGCATGATGTTGACCGCGGTCTTCAGGGTCGGCGGCCAACCCTCAATCGGCCCGAGCGGGGTCGCGGACCAATCCCGCGAGCGGACAAGTCGGCCCGTCTCGCCGCCATCGACGACGAAGGCATGCTTGGCAATGGAGGCCAGAACAGAGGCCACGAACGATCCTTTCCGTAGGCGCCCCCGAACAGACGGCGACGGATTGGCTCGACCCTTACCGCAGGAGGATCACGTCGTCATGAGCGAACCTGTCCGGCCGAGCCTGATCGGCGGCACCGAAGCGTGAGCGGATCGTATCGCTTGCCGCGGCGTGAGGAAACGTTCGCTGTCGTGCATCGAGCGAGCTTTCCCCAACACTCAATTCAGACCTTTAACCTTCCGCCCTGATCTGGTGCTGCCCACGATCTGCCACGGCGATCAACAGCACAATCTAATTTTTCGAGGTGAAATATACTAAATTATATTTTTGGAGACGCACGATACTCAAAGCGCAAGCCGGGTAAGGTTTCCATCTGACAGCCGAGCGTAACGTGAGGTTTATTACGGGGCGCAGCGCGTCAATCGAACGTTCATCACATGAATTCGTCGTCGAAATAATGTCTGGTCTGACCGTATCCGCGAGGGACGAACTGCGAAAAACTTAACGATGGTGGCGGAGGGTCGCGACGGAGAGGTTGCCGATATGTCATCCGCAGGAACGTTTCGGGTATGCGAGGCGGGCGGTCCGCCGCTTCAGGAGGCGCTCGCCGAGGCGGTCGCGTTGCCGTCCGTGCTTGCCACGATGCTTCGCAGCCTGATCGAGGCGTGGCCCGACGAGGTTTACACGCGACCGCTCGTGACAACGCGCTTCCTCGGCCAGCGGACGACGTATGTCTGCGCGCCCGGGCACATCCGCAGCCTGATCGTCGATCAGGCCGGAGCTCTGGAGCGCGAGCCTTTCATGCTGCGGGCGCTGGCGCCCGCCCTGGGGTCCGGTATCCTGACGGCGGACGGCCCGCACTGGCGGGGGCAGCGTAGAACGGCAGCCCCGATGTTCCGGCCGGACCGGGTTAAGGCCTTCATCCCCGCCATGGCGGAGGCCGCCCACGCCACGCGCCTGCGCTGGCTCGGCCAGATGTCCTCTCGCGCGTCCGCGGATGCGCGCTTCGACGGCGAGCGGGACATCCTGCCGGAGATGATGCGCACCACCTTCGACGTCATCGTCGCGACGATGGTATCGGGCGACAGCCAGTTGAAGGTCGAGCCGTTCGGACGGGCGATCGACGCCTATCTCGGCCAGACTCCCCTGGAAGATCGCGCTCTCGATGCTGGGGGCGCCGGCCTGGATGCCGCATCCGGGGGCGCGAGCGGGAGCGAGGGCGGTCCGTTACCTCAGGAGTGAGGTGGCCCGAACGGTCGAACGGCGCCGTGCACGCGGCGAACCCGGTGCCGACCTCCTCGGGCTGTTGTTGCAGGCGAAGGACCCGGAGACGGGGGAGCGCCTGTCCGACGAGAGCCTGATCGACAACCTGCTGACCTTCGTCGCGGCCGGCCACGAGACCACGGCGCTCGCCCTGACATGGACCTTGCGGGTGCTGGCCGACCACCCGGCGGTCGAGGCTCGCATCCTCGACGAGATCGCAGGCCTCGGTGCGGATCCGGCCCCCGAGGCGCTGGACCGGCTCGCCTTCACCCGGCAGGTCGTCCTCGAAGTGATGCGCCTGTACCCGCCGGCACCGCTGATCGTCCGGCGGACGGCGGAGGAGGTCCGCCTCGGCGACACGGTCATCCCGGCCGGGGAATCGGTGCATGTGCCCGTCTATGCCTTACACCGGCACCAATCGCTGTGGGACCGGCCGGATGTCTTCGATCCGGATCGGTTCGCACCGGAGCTGACGGCCTCGCGCGATCGCTACGCCTACCTGCCGTTCGGCGCCGGGCCGCGCGTCTGCATCGGCATGGGCCTCGCGCTGACGGAGTGTCTCGTCATCCTCGCCACGCTTCTGCCAGCCTTCCGCTTCGTGCCCGCGAAGGCGGAGATGCCGGCGACGCAGTTTCGTGTGACGCTTCGGCCCAAGGGCGGCATGAAGATGAAAGTTGTCCCGCGTCATGCCCACTGATCCCGTCCCCCGAGATGCGCCGCGACGGCACGACGACATCGGACGACACCACGACATCGACGCAGAGCTTCAGTGCCTTGATCAATCGGCTTCGGCGCATCGACACGCTCGACGGGCTGCCGGCGCGCTACAGCCTGCAGGTTCGCGCCGGATTGCTCGACGAGACCTTGAAGCTCGCCAACTACTCCGCTGTCACCCACCTGATCATCGCGGTCGCGGTCGCCTACTTCTTCTGGGATTCGGCGCCGCGTGCCTATCTGCTTGGTCTGCTCGCCGTCGTCACCGTGGTGATCGCGGCGACCATCTACACGACCTGGCTCTACCAGCGCCTCTACGGCGACGCCGTCACCGAGGTCGGCGTCGGGCGCGGCTACCGGATCTCCGCCGGGTTCGCTCTCGCGCTGGGTCTGGCCTGGGCCACCATGCCGGTCGTGCTCTTCTGCTCAGCCAGCAGCGACGAGCGGCTGCTCGTCGTCAGTATCGCCGCCGGCCTGATCTCGGACGCCTACGTGGTCGGGCCGCTCCTGTCGGTCTCCTACCTCTTCGCGATCCCGGTGATCGTCGGCAGCTTCATCGGGCTGGCCCGCAGCGGCGAGCCGATTGCCCTGAGCATCGCCGTCCTGCTCCTCGTCTACGCGACCTTCGTCGGGGTGAGTGTCCACCGGATGAGCCGCCTCTCGCGCCAGCGCATCCTCGACCGCGTCCGCGTCGAGGATCAGAGCGAGACCATCGGCCTTCTCCTCAACGAGTTCGAGGAGAACACGAGCGACTGGCTCTGGGAGACGAACGAAACCGGCCGTTTCCAGCACGTGTCGCCGCGGATGGCCGACGCTCTGGGCTGCCCGATCGAGCGGCTTCAGCGCGGCTCGTTCCGGGATCTGCTCCGTGCCGGGGAGGACCGGGACGAGGATCGGACCACCGACCTGCTCAGCCATCTTCGGCAGGGCAAGGCCTTCCACGAGTGCCTCGTCGCGGTCGAGACCCCGACCGGCCTGCGGTGGCTCGCGTTGAGCGGCAAGCCCTTCGCGGATCAGCGCGGGACCTTAGCGGGGTTCCGCGGCGTCGGCTCCGACGTGACGCAGCGCCGGGAGGCGGACGCCCACATCGCCTATCTCGCCACGCGCGATCCTCTGACGGGACTGTCGAACCGGGCCGTTTTCCACGATGTGGCGGGGGAGGCCTGCACGGCCTCCATGAGCGGAGGCCCACGCGTCCACCTGCTGTATCTCGACCTCGACGGCTTCAAGAAGGTCAACGACACGGCCGGCCATTGTGCGGGTGACGACCTCCTGCGCCAGGTCGCCGACCGCCTGTGCGCCAGCGTCGATGCGAACGCGCAAGTGTTCCGCCTCGGCGGCGACGAGTTCGCGATCCTGCACCGCGGCCGGGAGAGCGCGGAGGCGGAAATCCTGGCCGAGGCCGTCATCGCGTCCCTGCACCGGCCTTACCTCATCGAGGGCATGCAGGCCGAGATCGGCGTCAGCATCGGGATCGCACGGGCACCGCAGGACGCGACCGAGCTTCAGGACCTGATGCGGAAGGCCGACCTTGCTCTCTCTACACCGCCAAGGAGGCCGGCAGGGGCCGCTGGCAATGCTTCGAGGCCGACCTCGAACGCCGCGTCCAGCGCTGGCGGGAGCTGGACAGCGCCATGCGGGCCGGCCTGACGAACGGCGAGATGGAGTTGCACTACCAGCCGCTCGTGAGCCTACAGGACGGGGAGGTCGTGGGATGCGAGGCGTTGCTGCGCTGGACCCGGCCCGGCCTCGGCCCCGTCTCGCCCGCCGAGCTGATCCCGATTGCCGAGAGCACCGGCTTCGTCATCACGATCGGGCGCTGGGCCTTGCGGACGGCCTGTGCGGAAGCCCTGACATGGCCTGTGCCGATGCGGGTTGCCGTGAACATCTCATCGACCCACTTCCGTCTCCCCGACTTCTTCCAGGAGGTCGAGGCGGCCCTCAACGCGACAGGGCTCGCGCCGGAGCGACTCGAGATCGAGATCACGGAGTCGATCTTCCTCGCCAACACACCGCATGTCCTGGAAAACCTTCAGGCGCTGCGTGCGAAGGGGGTGCGGATCGCTCTCGACGATTTCGGGACGGGCTACTCGTCGCTGAGCTACCTGACCCAATACCCCGTCGACAAGATCAAGATCGACCGGGCCTTCGTGCGCGACCTGAGCAGCCGGCCGGAATGCCTGGCCGTGATCAAGGCGATCATGGTCATCGCGGGTGACCTCAGGATCGACGTCACCGTCGAGGGCGTCGAGACGGAGCAGCAGGCGGAACTGCTCCGGCTGCGGCGCTGCAACAGCGCGCAGGGCTTCCTCTACAGCCCGGCCCGCCCCTCCGGCGAGGTCACCGGGCTGATCGAGCTCATCCCCCAGGCCGTCAGGCAGGCGCGCCAACCTGTCCGGAACGTCGCCTGACGGCGCGGCGCGGGCTCGTCGGCCATGGCGGCGGGCTTTTGCCGGCCGCTGACGTGGCCCCTGGATCGCCCTCGTACCGAGGACCTTTCCTGCTCCGAACGGCAGGGCGTTCCGCGGCACGCCGTTTCGCTTGAACCCGTCGCCGGATCGCGAGCGCCGACGAAACGGGGTCACTCGTCGCGCCGACCCGGCGCGAGGCCGCTGACTTCGATCACGAATTTCCGCCGCAGGGCCCGCGAGAAGTCGCCGTAACCCGCCGCCTTCAAGAGGAAGGCGCCGGGACCGGCCACGACGTGGGACCTGTACCACTGCGTCAGATCCGTGCGCTCCTGCGGGAGCGGCGTGGCCCGAAGTCCGTAGCCCGGAGCCCGGTAGGCGCCGGCGCCGACGACGTCGTTCTCGCCCGGGACCAGGATCGGCAGGCCGTTGATCGTGGCGCCGGCCGCCAGAAGCGCCGTCCGCTCCGTTTCGAGATTCTCGGGATCGGTACAGTTGTCGATGCCGTCGCCCGAGACGTCGACAACGATCCGCTCCGCCGGAACCGGCATTGCCGGAAGGACGCTTGCGGTCACGGTGCGGAACATCTGGCCGAGACAGGTGAACTCGCCCGATTGCCGGGGCGTGACACGGACCTGGGCCGCGGCTGCGAACGCGTCGGCACGGCTGGCGATCCGCCGCCAGCCCACGGCGAGGCCCGCGCGGTCGGCCCAGGTGACCATGGCGAAGAGCGTGCCGCCGGGATGGCCGGTCATCGCCGCGATCACGCCCGGATCCTCCAGAGCCTCGGCGATGCCCTCCATCTGCAGAACGAAGCGGCTGTCATCGACCGATTGCGACACGTCGACGGAGACGACGAGGGCGACCGCGGCGGCGGCCGCCGGTTCGGCCCTGGCGCCGTCGGCGGTCGGGCCAATCAGCAGCGCTGTCGTGGCCGCAAAGCCGGTTCGGACGACACGGCGAAGCGTCCTTGCAAGGTCTCTGCGGAGGCCGGATCGGAGGGGGCGCATCATCGGTGCTCGCGATCAGGCTTTGCCGACGAAACGGACGGAGCAGCCCGGCCACTGCGCCACGAGCCGTCCGCCCGCCTCGGGTCCGAGCACCATGCAGGCCGTGGACAGGCCGTCCGCGAGAAGGCCGGTTTCGGCCGTGACGGTCACGGAAGCGAGGCCGCGCGGCGAGCGTCCGGTGGTGGGATCGAAGATGTGATGGTCGGCGCGGTCGGGCGTGAAGCTCATGGCGTAATCCCCCGAGGTCGCGGCAAAGCCCGAGAACTGGGTGATCGTCGCCGTCAGTGCCTCCGGCCGGCGCGGGTCGGCGATGCCGAGCTGCCACGGCGTGCCGTCGGGATGCGCGCCCATGGCGCCGAACTCGCCGGTATCGATGAAGGCGTCCGTGATGCCCCGCGCCCGCAGAGCCGCCATCACCCGATCGGCGGCGTAGCCCTGGATCAGGGCGTTCAGCGTCAGCGCCGTGCCGGGCTCCAGGACGATACGCTCCGGCGCCAGCGCAACGCGGCGCCAGCCGATCCGGGCGACGGCGTCTTCCAGGGCCTGCGGATCCGGCTGTTCTCCGCGCGCAGCCGCACCGGCCCAGGCCGGCCAGAGCGGCTGCACAGTGGGATCGAACGCCCCGCCGGTCCGCTCCGCGAGGTCGAGGGCGAAGCCCAGCATCGCCGTGAGATCGGCGGGTGGCGCATCGAGCCGCCCGTCGCGGTTGAGGCGCGAGAGGGCGCTGTCGGCGCGAAACAGGCTCGCGGCGGCTTCGACCGCGCGCATCGCGGCAAACCCATCGGAGAGGGCGGCGTCGAGCGCGGTCGGGTCGGGACCGGCGGCGGTGAGCGCGACGGTGGTCCCGAAGGCGAGGCCCGCGCGGGTACGGGTCGTCAATCCTCGCTCCGCGGCCAGCGTGCGGAAAGCGGCCGGGCCGCCGAGGCCCGCCAGGGCGGCGAGCCCGGCCATGCCGAGGAGGACGCGGCGGCGGGGGGTGCCTGCGGTCACCGGCATGGCCTCACTCCGCCGCGACCGGCTGCGGCACGATCCGCTTTCCGCGTCGGCGCGCCAGCACCTCCGGTACGCATTGACCGGGATCGTGGATGATCGTGACGCAATCCATGCACTGGAAGCACTCGGGATAGTCGATCCGGCCGTCAGAACGGATCGCCCCGTAGCGGCAGCGCACCTTGCAGAGCTGGCACGGGCTGCCGCATTCGGCCCTGCGCGGAATCCAGTCGAGCAGCCGCAGGCGCCCGAGGACGGCGAGACTCGCGCCGAGCGGACACAGGTAGCGGCAGAACCCCTTGTAGACGAACAGGTTGAGGACGAGCAGGCCGAGCGCATAGGCGACGAACGGCCAAGCCCGCACGAAGTACAGGGTGATGGCCGTCTTGAACGGCTCGGCCTCGGACAGGCTGTCGGCGAGCGGCGAGCCGGTCGCGGCGGCGAGGAGGATGCCGGCGAGCAGGACGTATTTCACCTGCCGCAAGGCGCGATCGAGCCGTGGCGATACCGCAACCGGCCGGATGCGCAGGGGCTTGGCCAACCACGCAACAAATTCCTGCAAGGCGCCGAACGGGCAGAGCCAGCCGCAGAACGTGCCGCGCCCCCAGACGACGAGGGTGGCAATGACGAAGGCCCAGAGCAGCAGCGAGGGCGGGTCGTAGAGCAGGAAGGTGAGGTCGTGCGTCACGGTCGCGGCACGCACGAGTCCGACGAGCGTCACGATGGAGAGCTGCGCCTGGGCGTACCAGCCGATGAAGAGAAGCGTGAAGGCGAGGTAGGCGAGCCGGAACGCCGGAAAGCGGCGCCGGTCCGCCACGAGGCCGCGCTGGCGCGCCAGCACCGGCACCAGCCCGGCAAGGGCCAGGGTGATCACGCCGAGTTCGACGCCGCGCGCGCGCCATGGATCGGTCCAGCTCGGCCCCGCCTCCGCCGCCTCGCGGATGAAGAGATCGGCCGGGAGCGCGTAGTCGGCGGAGAACTCGCGTGCGATTTTTTCCGGAAAGATCTGGCCGCGCTCGCGCACGATCTTCGCGCTCAGCGTCCAAGGCGCGGAGGGATCGAAGCCTGCCGCTGCGGTGATGCGAAGGATCGTCCAGGGCCCGTCTGGCAAGCCGGGCGCGGCCCCGCGCCGCTCGATGGCCATGTCGCGGGCATTCACCGCGAGCCCACCTTGCATCACCGTCAGCCGGTCGGGGATCGAGCCGAGCACGAACTCGTCCCCGAGCGGGTTCTCGGCGCCGTGGCTTACCACCAGCACCGCGTGGTCGCCGGGCCCGAGTTCGCGGGTCAGGGCGGCGAAGCGTTCGGCCCCGAGCAGGGCGCGGCCGATCGCCGGCACGTTGAGGTCGGCGAAGGTCAGGTCGACCAACGGAGCCTCGGCCGGGCCGTCACCGGCGCCCGCCACGCCCGCGTCGCGGAAGGCGGTCTCGGCCCCCGCGTTGGTGACGGTCAGCCGCCGGAGCCAGCCCCGCGTGGTCAACTCGGCCACCGTCAGGGCTTCGCCGGTATCGGGCCGCGCCTCGACCTTCAGGCCGAGATTGGCGGCCCCGAACCCGAGCTTTGCCCGCGCCACCGCGAGGGAGGCGGCGAGGATCGATTCGTTGATCACCCGCGTCGAGGCGGTGGCCATCGAGATGCCATCGACCGTGGTCTGCGGCGCAGCACCCGAGCCGCGGGCGTTCGGACGCCCGACCCGGATCGGGCGACGGGCCGACATCCCGACATACTGCTCGACGAAGGCGAAGAGCGGCTCCGAGCCGAGCCCTTCCAGAAACACCGGCTCGTGGTGGGCGATCACCTTCACGTCGCGGAACGTCCCGTCGGGGGCGAGCGCCACGAGGAGATCGGGGGGCGTGCCGCCGAAACCGGGGATCGGCGCGAGGTCGATCGACTCGAAGGCGTAGGCGAAGACTTCGTAGCTGCCGGCCTCCTGCTTCAGGATCGGCCAGACCGGCAGCGTCGCGTCGCGCTCGCCGACGACGAGCGGCGCGGGAAAGTGGCGCTCCATCCCGGCCCGGTCGAGGGTGCCCGCCTTGGCCAACGGGACGGCCAGGAGCAGGGCAAGCAGTGCGAGCAGCGCTGACCGCAGGACGTTCGATGCGATGTCGCCGCGTCCAGATCGTGTCACGGGGCGGCGCCCGCGGCCCGCTCGGGCGTGACGGCTGGGCGCACGGCGACACCCCAGGGGAAGCGGCCGACCTTGACGCTGCGGATCGGGCGCTGGGTTGCCACGTCGATCACGGTGACGTCGCCCGAGACGCCGTTGGTCGTGAACAGTCGCGACTCGTCCGGCGTCATCGCAAGCTGCCAGACCCGGCGTCCGACGAGGATGTAGTTCAAGACCTTGTAGGTCTTGGCGTCGATCACCGCGACGCGGTCAGAGGGGCCGAGCGCGACGAAGGCGAAGCGCCCGTCCCGGGTCAGGGTGATGCCCACCGGCTGGAGCCGGTCGGCGGCAATGCCCTTCACCGCGAATTCGATGGTCTCGACCACCTTGCGGCTGGCAGTGTCGATCACCGCGACGGTGCCGCCGATCTCGGAGGACGCCCACAGCATCCGTCCGTCCGCCGAGAAGGCGGCGGCGCGCGGGCGCTGGCCCACCGGGGTCGCGTCAGTGGCGCTCAACGTCGGCACGTCGATCCAATGGACCATGTTGGTGGTCTCGGAGGTGGTGACGGCGGTCTTGCCGTCCGGGCTCACCGCCATGCCCTCGGGCTCGATGCCGACATCGATCTGCGCCAGCACCTTGCGCGTCTGTGCGTCAACGACCGTGGTGGTGGCGTTCTCCTCGTTGGCGATGAACAGGGTGCGGTCGTCGGGCGCCAGCGCGAACTGCTCCGGATCCTCGCCGGAGGGCAGGTTGTGGCGTAGCGCCCCCGTCTCGGGGTCGATCACCTGCACCGCGTCGGAATCGCTGGCGCAGACGTAGAGCGTGCGTCCGTCGCGGGAGAAGGTGAGCCCGCGCGGGCGCCGGCCGACGGGGAAGGTGCGGACCACCTCGAGCGAGGTCCCGTCGATCACCGAGACGGTATTGTCGCGCTCGTTCGAGACGAAGATTTCCTCCGCCCTCGCCGGTCCCGTCGCGAGGCCGAGCAGGCCGGCGCAGAGGAGGAGGCGTGCGGTCCAAGCGCGGCTCATGCAGAACCTTCCGTTCTCGTGTGCGGCGTCAGCGGATGGCACGCGCATCAGCCCGGTTTCCGGAAAGCCCGGCACGCGCTCTCCGGCTCGTCGGGGCCGAGCGTGTCGAGTTCGGTGCGGTGGTGCTGGAAGCCTTCGATCGGCGCGGTCGCCGTCACCGCGCCCGGCCAGAGCAGGAAGACCGGCTGGCGCAACTGCCCGTCCCAGGCGCGGAAGCTCAAGGGGCGCCCCTTGAAGCCACCGACCTCGAAGCGTGGCGACAGCATGAGGGCCGCCACCGTGTCGGGATCGGTGCTGCGCGCCTGCACCGCCGCCTCGCCGAGCGCGTGCACGGCCATCCAGCCGGCATAGTCGATCGGGCGCATCGCCCGCCCCGCGAGCCGCCGAAACCGGGTCTGGAGCTGCACCGCCGCCCAGGCCTCGACCGGACGCCCCCAGGCCGCAGGCGTCAGCCCCTGCGTGCCGACCACGGGCCGGGCCGCGGCGGTGTTGTAGACGAGGTTCGCCCCGAACGCCCCCGCCTCGTCGGCCACCGCGACCACGTCGTGCTCCGGGCCGCGGGTGGGCAGCACGAATTCGCGCAAAGCGGTGTCGCGGGTGTCGCCCCCCTGCGGGTCGAAGCGGGATTCGGCCACGATCCGCGCGCCGAACTTTTTGGCGCTCTTCTTCAACGCTTCGGCGTAGAGCGCATCGGCCGGAGCCGGGCCGGAGAGCAGCAGGATGCGGGTCCAGCGCTTGTAGGCGAGGAACTGCACCAGCGCGTCAGCGAGCATCGCCCGCGAGGGCAGGACGTGGAGCAGTCGAGGCCGGCAATCGGCCTCGCGCAGGCGCGAATCCGGCGCGCCGACATTGAGGAACACGGTGCCCTTGGTCTCGGGCATGTCGGCGAGCGCCAGCACGTCCTCGGCCGGCACGTTCAGAAGGACAAAGCGGGGGGTCTCGCCCAGCGCACGGAAGGCGGCGCGAAGATCCTCGTCGGGCCCGACGACGCGGCTGTCGAGGCGGAAGGTCAACGAGACGAACCGGCCGGTGGCGTTCGAATCCTTGAGCCCGAGTTCGGCGCCCTTCAGCCCCTCGTCATCGGGGATCGGATCTTCGTTGTTGAGGGGCGTCGGGCGCTCGATGCGCCGCTCCAAGTAGTGAATCGCCAGCGGCTCGGCCTGGGCCGCGACGGGCAGCAGGCCGAGCAGAAGCAGCCCGACGCCGCGCGCCCTGCGCCGCGGCTTCGTTGCCCGAAGCGGGCCGCCGTGCCGTTTCCCGAGCCGCGCCAGCATCGCGCTCTGCTCGCCTCCCGATTGTTGTTGGGAGAGTGATACGTGCGAACGGGGCAGTCCCGGTATTGGACCAAGGTGCTACCGACCGCCCCCTACCAAAGCACAATGGGTTCGGCCGGGCGCGCTTGCTAACCCTCCCCTCAAGAATGGGAGGAATGAGAATGAAGGCTGCACCCCTCAAGGGCGGGCTCCTCGCCGTCGGCCTTGTCCTGTCCGTCTCCGCCGCCCTCGGCCACGGCGATGTGCAGCCGCAGCCCGTGGATACCGCCGGCCTCGCGCCTCTGGGCGAGACGTGGCGCGAGGAGAATCCCTATCGCGGCGACGCGAAGGCGATCACCATCGGTGATTCCGGGTTCAACCAGAACTGCGCCCGCTGCCACGGCCTTCAGGTGATCTCCGGCGGTCTGGCGCCGGACCTGCGCTACCTTCCGCTCGGCAAGGAGGGCGACGAGTACTTCGTCGAGCGCGTCCGCCACGGCGCGACCACCAACGGCGTGATGAAGATGCCGGCTTTTGAGGGCGTGCTGTCGCAGGAGGCCCTGTGGGCGATCCGCACCTACATCGAAGCCAAGCACGAAGAGTAGGACACCTGTCGCCGATGCGCGTCCTGTCCCGCCGCGGCCTCGCCGCCCTCGCCTGCCTGACCGTCGCCGGAGCGTTCGCGGGCGGGCCGGCGCTCGCGCGTCCGCTCGACGAGGTGACGGCCTCCGGCGTCCTGCGCGTGGCGATCTACGACGACAACCGGCCCTTCTCAGAAGCGGGGAAGGCCTCGCCCCGCGGCATCGACGCCGACATCGCACAGGCCATCGCCGAGCGGCTCAAGCTGAAGCTCGACCTGCGGGTGGTGGATGCGGGCGAGAACGTCGATGGCGATTTCCGGCTGAACCTGTGGCGGGGCGACCTCGCTGGCACGCCGCTCGCCGACCTGATGCTGCACGTGCCCCATGACCGCATCCTGGCCACCCGCAACGAGCAGATCTTCCTGACCAATCCCTATTTCGAGCAGCGGCTGGCCTTCGCCTATCACCGCGGCCGGATCGAGGGGTTCGAGGGCGTACGCGACCTGGAGGGCCACAGCGTTGCGGTCGAGGGCACGAGCGCCTCCGACAGCCTGCTGATGAACGCCGAGGGCGGCCGCTTCCGCGGCCAGATCCGGCATTTCCGCAGCTTCGACGAGGCGGCGAAGGCCTACCTCGCGGGCGAGACCCCGATCCTGGCCGGCACCCGCGCGGGAATCGAGGCGGCGCTGGCGGCGGCCGGCGCTGCGGGCGAGGACAATCCCGTGGTCGAGGTGCCGATCCCCGGTCTGGTGCGGACGCGCTGGGATCTCGGTGGCGCGGTGCGCAGCGATTCCCGCGACCTCGCCTACGCGGTCGGCGATGCCCTCGCCGCCCTGGCGCAGGAGGGGCGCCTCAAGGCGATCTGCGCGACCTACGGCGTCACCTACACCGCGCCGCAAGGGTACTGATCTCCCCGCCGGCCTTCGCCAGCGCAGGCAGCCTCGCCCGGCAAGCCCCGAAGGCTGTCGGCCTGTCCGTTCGCCAGCGTCTTCGTCCTGCCTCGAAAGCGGGGCGGACGGCGCTGCTCGCACAGACTACGAGCGGATCAGGACAGCGTTCGACCAAAGGCCAATAAGAGTTTGCTGAGAAGCGCTCTAGGCTTCGTCTCCAAGAGGCAGCCGGCCGAGTCGGTCAGGACAGAGAAGCCTCGCAGTCCCTGAAGAACAGGGGCCCCTATGATCCACGGAGGACACGCCACATGAGAATGCGGAACCATTTCCTGACGGCGGTGGGGCTCGCCGCCCTCAGCGTCGGCCTCGCCCTTCCAGCGATCGCCGAGGTGACCGAGCAGGACATCCTCAACGACGCCAAGACGACGGACGACGTCGTCACCTACGGCCTCGGCCCGCAGGCGCAGCGCTTCAGCCCGATCAAGACGCTCAACCGCGACAACATCAAGGGCCTCGTCCCGGCTTGGTCGTTCTCCTTCGGCGGCGAGAAGCAGCGCGGCCAGGAGAGCCAGGCGCTGGTCAAGGACGGCGTGCTCTACGTCACCGGCTCCTATTCGCGCCTCTACGCCGTCGATGCGCGCACCGGCGAGAAGAAGTGGGAATACAACGCCCGCCTTCCCGAGGGCATTCTGCCCTGCTGCGACGTGGTGAACCGCGGCGCCGCCCTCTACAAGGACAAGGTCTATTTCGGCACGCTCGACGCCAAGCTCGTCGCGCTCGACCAGAAGACCGGTAAGGTCGTCTGGCGCAAGGATATCGACGACTTCAAGTCCGGCTACAGCTACACCGCTGCGCCGATGATCGTGAAGGGCAAGATCATCACCGGCGTGTCGGGCGGCGAGTTCGGTGTGGTCGGCCGCGTCGAGGCGCGCGATGCCGAGACCGGCGAGGTGGTGTGGAAGCGGCCCGTCATCGAGGGCCATATGGGCGAGCTGAATGGCAAGCCCTCGACCATGACCGGCAAGGCCAACGAGTCCTGGCCCGGCGACACCTGGAAGTTCGGCGGCGGCGCCACCTGGCTCGGCGGCACCTACGACCCCGAGCTGAACCTGATCTACTTCGGCACCGGCAACCCGGGCCCGTGGAACTCGGCGCTCCGCCCGGGCGACAACAAGTGGTCGGCCTCGCGGCTCGCGATCAACTCCGACAACGGCGAGATCGTCTGGGGCTTCCAGACCACGCCGCATGACGGCTGGGACTACGACGGGGTCAACGAGTTCGTGCCCTTCGACATGCAGAAGGACGGCAAGACCGTGAAGGCCGGCGCCACCGCCGACCGCAACGGCTTCTTCTACGTCCTCGACCGCACCAACGGGGCGTTCCTGTCGGCCACGCCGTTCGTGTCCAACATCAACTGGGCCAAGGGCATCGACGAGAACGGGCGCCCGATCTACGACGACGCCAACCGCCCCGGCGACCCGGCCAAGTCCGAGGACGGCAAGAAGGGCAAGTCCGTCTACGCGACGCCGGGCTTCCTCGGCGGCAAGAACTGGAACCCGATCGCCTACAGCCCCGACACCCGGCTGTTCTACGTCCCCTCCAACGAGTGGGGCATGGACATCTGGAACGAGCCGGTGAACTACAAGAAGGGCGCCGCCTATCTCGGCGCGGGCTTCACCATCAAGCCGACTTTCGAGGATCATATCGGCTCGCTGAAGGCCATCGACCCGGCGACCAAGAAGGTCGTGTGGGAGTACAAGAACAAGGCCCCGCTCTGGGCCGGCGTGCTCACCACCGCGGGCAACCTCGTCTTCACCGGAACGCCCGAGGGCTTCCTGAAGGCGTTTGACGCCAAGACCGGCGAGGAAGTCTGGAAGTTCCAGGTCGGCACCGGCGTCGTCGCCTCGCCGATCACCTGGGAGCAGGACGGCGAGCAGTGGATCGGCGTCGCGGCTGGCTGGGGTGGCGCGGTGCCGCTCTGGGGCGGCGAAGTCGCCAAGACGACGGCTGGCATCAACCAGGGCGGCAGCTTCTGGGCCTTCCGCCTGCCGAAGGCGCTCGCCTCCCGATAGGTGGGTTTCCAAAGGGAATATCCTTTTGGCGGGGAGCCGGGGCAGAGCCCCGGCTTTCCTTTATCCAGGGCTCTGCCCTGGACCCGCGAAAGAACGCGTCCTTTCAACCTGAATGCTCCGTCACGCCGAGACGCGCGACCAAGGGCTCGCGTGACGCGTCGACCTTCGCGACATCACGGACGGGTGACTGGGTCAGGCAGGCGGCGCGCCGCATGAGACTGCTAATGCACGCCTCAGGCTCGGCCTGCATCGACACGGACCATGCGCCGGTCGAAGGGCCGGCGGCCGATCCCTCTCGCTCGCGAAGAGGCAGGATGAGTCAGTCCCTCTGACCGCGCCCGTCGCGCCCATGGCCGACGGTCTCCTGCAACGGGCGCTCCTCGACCAGGCTGAGGCAGCCGAGCGCCAGAACGAGGCCGAAGCAGGCGGCGAGGAAGACGAGGCGGAAGGTCTGCCCGAGCTGGCCGGCATCGGCTCCCCGGATCAGCGCGGCCATGTCGTGCACCGCGCTTTCGCCGGCCCCGCCCGCCCCGCCAAGCACGAGCGTGCCGAAGATCGCGACGATCAGGGCGCCGCCCAGCGAGCGGAAGAAGTTCATCGAGGCGGTGGCGATGCCGAGCTGCTGCGGCGCGACGGCATTCTGGACCACGATCGTCGAGAGCGGCAGCACCGTGCCGATCCCCATCGAGAGCAGCACGAACAGGATCTCGGTGAACCAGAGCGGAAGCTCGGGCCCCATGAAGGCGAGCAGCCCGCAGGCGCCGACGCTCAGCGTCAGCAGCGCCAGGGGCAGGCGCTTGTAGTGCCGGAGGTACGCCATCGAGCGGCCCGAGAGGGTGGCACCCACGACGGTCCCGACCATCAGCGGCACCATCGCGAGGCCCGAGCGGCTGGGATCGAGCCCGATGACGCCCTCGAGGAAGATCGGGACGTAGATGCTGAGGCCGATCAGGGTGCCCATGGCGAAGCAGGCGGCGAGCGTCGCGCTGGTGACGACGCGGTCGCGCAGCACGCTCAAAGGGATCAGCGGTTCACCCGCGGTCGCGAGGCGAGCCGCGAAGGCCACACCGCTGAGAAGACCGAAGGCGGCGAGCCCGAGCACCGGTGCCGAGCCCCAGGGATAGCGGACGCCGCCCCAGCTCAGGGCCAGCATCAGGCTGGTCGAGCTCACGACGAGGAGCGCCGCACCCGGATAATCGACGCTGTGCCGCCGTTCGTTGCGGGGCAGGAGCCTGAGCTTGTCGTTGGTGAGGATGAAGGCGGCAAGCCCGATCGGCAGGTTGATCCAGAAGATCGCCGACCAGTGCAGGTGCTGGGCGAAGAAGCCGCCGAGCAGCGGGCCGGCCACCGAGGACAGGGCGAACACGCCCGCGATGTAGACCTGATAGCGCGCCCGCTCCTTGGCCGAGAGGATGTCGGCGAGGATGATCTGGGACAGCGCGATCAGGCCACCGCCGCCGATGCCCTGAAGGCCGCGGGCGAGCGCCAGCGCGATCATCGTCGGGGCGAGCGCGCAAAGCAGGGAGCCGACGCTGAAGGTCGTGATCGCGATCAGCAGCATGATCCGCCGGCCGTGGATGTCGGAGAGCTTGCCGTAGAGCGGCGTGACGGCGGTGGAGGCCAGGAGATAGGCCGTGACGATCCAGGGCAGGTTCGCGGCGTCTCCGAGTTCGAGCCCGATCGTCGGCATGGCGGTCGCCACGATGGTCTGGTCGAGGGCCGCGAGCAGCATCGCGGCGACGAGGCCGATGATGATGGAGCGGATCTCGGCCGGGCTGAGGCGCGGCGCTGTGTCGGCGCGATGGGGTGCGTTCAAGACCGGTTTGCCTTGGGTGGAGTAGAAGTGCGTTTTCGAAGTCCAGGCCGGTTCCGGCCGCGGGCTCGCGGGTGAGGCGGTGCCGCCCTTTCGGTCGAGCCACACAGGGCTTGATTGGGGCGGGAGGGAGGCGCACGGACGGATCGCCCTGTCGGGCCGCCGACCGGACCCGGGCCGTGTTCGCAGGAGAGCCATCTTGAACGGCGAGCGTGCCGCCGACGCGGCTCTGTTCGCCCCGGCCGCAGCCCGCAACGGGGCGGTCAATCTCGATGTGCTCCGAGATGTCCTGCCGCGCCGCGATCGGGTCCTGGAGGTGGCGAGCGTGTCGGGCGAGCACGCGGTGCGAACGGCAGGCGGTCACGCGCCGATTCGCGTATCCGGGCTGGCTGGCTCCGGCTGCCGAGAGTAGGGCATTCCGACAGGAGCGGCCGGCGCGCGGCTTGCCCCAGCGACAGGAACAGCCACACAATGCCGATCAAGGCCCTGAACGATCGTAAGAAGCTGTCGGGCGACTTCAACGAGGCCAACGACGCCTTCATCGACGCGGTGCTCACGGCGCTCCAAGCGGGCGAGATCCCGCTCGATCTGGCCCGGGCCTACCTCGCGCATCCGGTTGCCATGATGCACGCGGATGGCGCGCAAGCGGTGGCCAACTACTTCGAGCGGATCCTGTCGCAGAAGCCCAAGATCAACTGGACACCTGGCGACTGAGCCTTAGGCTTGCGCCGCTGATCGGACCGGGCCGAGGGAAACGATCTGCCCGGATCGGAGTGCCGTGAAGTCAAAAGGACGGGCGCGGAACCGGCCGTGCTCAGCAACGCCGGATCGCGGTGCAGCTGGCCTGCATAAAGGCGGCGCTCTCCGAGCGGATCGCCCGTCGGTGGCGTCGGGCGCAGGCCGCCGAACCGGTTCTCGGTTGCGAAGGCATCCCTCACGCCCCCTCGCCGGTATGACCGGCCCGGAGCGTGTCCGCCTCGGCCGCGAGGTTGGTCCGGGCGGCTGTTTCGAAGCGGTCGCGAAAGGGGCGGGTCTGGTAGAGGTCGGGCCGGGCGAGGAAGCGGTCGAGCACGCCCGCGCGGCCGAACCGCCATGCCGCTTCCGGAACCGCAGCGTATTCGCGCCGGATCGCCGCCGCATAGGCCTCGTAGACCGGGCGGGGCGCGCCCAGCACCGCGAGATCGAGGTCGAGCATCAGCCGTGTGGCCGCGTCGTCGCTCGGCGCGTGCGCGGCGGTCGCCTGGATCATCGCCTCCGCCGCCCGGATCGGGCCGGATTCCGCGGCCGGACCGGCGTGAGTCAGCAGCAAGGCGGCGCTGCGCACCTCGTTGTCGGTGCGGGCGGTGTCGTAGACCGCATCGTGAAAGAGGATCGCGAGATCGATCGCGTCGTGATCGAGCCCGGCGAAGTCCGGAAGCGCCCGCACCGCGTCGTGCCCTTCGAGCAGGTCCGCGATGTGGCGCCAGCTGTGATAGTGGCGCCCGGCCTCCCCGTAGCCGGCATCGAGCGCCCGCCAGGCCGCCTCGGCACCGTTCCCCCGCACCGTCCGGCCCCAGAGTTCGTCGAAGCGTGCGCGCCAGGGGTCATTCATGCGGTCGTTCATGCGGTCGTTCACGGCGGGCCTCAGTTCACGCGGTTGCAGGTCGAGGTCGCCTCCGCGTTGCCGCGCAGGCCGCCCGGCGGACGAACCTCGCAGACGACGTATGTGCCCTGCCGTTCCAGGGTGAAGCTCGGGCCGGTGGCCGAGACGATGCGGTGACCGCCGTTCAGGAGCGCGCTCATCGATTGGTCGATCGCCTCCCAAGTGGTCGGAAGGCGCGGTGGTGCGGCGGGTGGCAGGGTCTGCGCCCGCGCGGACGTGGCAGGAATGCCCGCGAGGACCAGCAGGACGAGGGCGTGAAGGGGGAAGTGGGGCATCGCGAACCTTATGCGGTGGGGCGGGCCGCGGCCCGCGGAGGGATCGGCCGCTTGCCCCTCAGGGCGCGGCGGCCAGGGCGAGGTCGGCCTCCGGCAGCCAACCCGTGACCGGCTTCGCGCCGCGCCGGTAGAGCGCCCGCACCCAGCCGTCCCGCCGCTCCAGGATCGCCACCGGATCGTGGCGCACGAGGTAGGCGCCGCGCTCCGGGGCCGGACCCGGGGCGGCCGGATCACAGGTTCTTTTCCAGCACCTGCACCACCGCCGCCACCCGGTCCTTGAAGTCGGCGACGTTGGAGAAGGGCCGCCAGTTCACGTCGAGGACGCCGCCATCGAACTTCAGACCGTTCGGGTAGTTCGAGGCCGGCGCCGTCTTCTCGTCGAAGCGGATGCGGATCGATTTCAGCTTCGCCTGCAGCGCCTCGCGGCCCATCTTGTCCTTGCCGACCTCCTTCAGCCCGGCCGCGATCGGCTCGAAGATGGTCTTCTCGAAATAGCCTTCGTCGGCATAGTACTTCGCGTCGCCCGGAAGGGTGATCTGGTCCCACGCCACCTCGACCGGCACGGGAAAGCCCGCGGCCTCCTGGATCGCCTTCTCCTGCGCCGGGTAGCGACTCTCGCGGTAGGCGGCGATCGCCCGGCGTTCGGCGAGCCCGAGCGTCGGCTCGGCCCAGGCCGCGGAGGCGCAGAGCAGGGTCGCGGCGGTAGCCAGCGCGTGTCGGCGTGAGATCATGCGGCGGTTTCTCCTCGAAGGGCGGCCCGCATCGCGGGCACCGGGGTTAAAGGGCGGGTGCGCCGTCAGGGCGTCGGCAAGCATCGCACCGGGCCGTCGGCCTCGATGGCGAGGCTGCCGGTCCAGACGAGCCGCACCGGGAAGGAGACGATGCTCGGGGTATCCTTGGGGGCCTTGCCGGCGCGGTAGGCTTGCGCACAGGTCTTGGCTGGCACCGGCAGTGCCGCGACCTGTGGCGGGAGCTTGTCCTCGCGCACGATCCGCGCCCAGCAGGCCGCGCCCCCTTGCGGGATCGAGCAGGCGCCCTGCACCCCGCGGCGGAAGCCGAGCCGCAGCGTCGCGCCCTCGGCCGCGAAGCTGTCGATGCCGTCGTAGGTGGTCGTGTCGGTGAACAGGCTACGGCCGGTCCCGGCATCGATCACCGCGAAGGGCATGGTGCCGTTGGTGCTCGCATCCTCGAACACGAGAAACCCGTCCGCCCGCCCGATGAAGCGCTGACCGCCGGTTTCCAGCCTGCGCGCGCTGGCGCCGGGCGCAGCGCGGCAGACGACGGGCGGGCCGCCCCGGATCGGGATGAGCGCCGCATCGCCGGGCTCGGGCGTGCCGGTGTCGCTCTCGCGGATGACGAGATCGGGATAAAAGGTGCAGGTGATCTCCCGGCCCTCGGCATCCGTGGCGGTCTCGACCTTGGCGGGCGGGTCGAACCGCGCCGCGTTCCAGCCCTCGGCCGCGGCCGGGGCGGGGAGCCCGACCGAGAGCGCGGCGAAGAAGCCGGCCGAGAGCCCGACAAGGGCGGCGCAGGAGGAAAGAGGCTGTGCGCGTCCGGGTCTCATGCTCAGTCTCACGTCGAATCCCGGCCGAGCGGGGCCGCAACCATGGATGGAAGAGTGTGACGATGACCCGATCGTGGACCGCCGCCGCGCTTCTCGCCGCGCTGATTCTCGCGCATCTGCCCGCCCCGGTGCGGGCCGATCCGGCCCTCTCGCCCGCGGAGAGAAAGAGCCTGCCCGCCGAGGTCGTGACCTATCTGGATCGGCACATGGGCTGCAACCACTGGTCCGGAGAGGAGGCCTACGATGCGGCCCGTGGCCGGCAGATCGCCGCCGCCGTCAAGACGCTGCGCTGCGACGCCATCGAGGCGGACGCGAAGCGGTTGCGGCAGCGCTACGGCCGCGATCCGGCGGTGCGGAAGGCGCTCGATGCGGCCGCGCATGCGGAGGGCTGATCCGGCCGGGACCGCCCCTCACCCGGCCGCACCGGAGGCGGCGCGCCGGTTGCGCACCAGCGAGAGGAGCGCCCCGAAGATGGCCGCCGCGAGCGCGGCCATGATCACCGCGAGGGTGATCGTGCGGTTCCACAGCCGGTCGAGGCCGAGATCGGTGGTGATGAGATCCGGGCGCGCCGGATCGGCCATCGGCCCGGCGCCGAAATCGCCGACATGCAGGCCGGCGAACACGTAGTTCACCCGGCGCGTCACGGTGCCGGTGGGCCGGCGCAGACTCAAGGTGAGGTCGCAGATATGGATCGCGATCTTGGAGCTGCACTTGCCGTCGCTGATCCGGGCCTCCGCCACCGGCTCGGCCGCCGCGCGGACCTGCCAGTCCGAGACCAGGGCCGGAGCGGTATAGAGGGCGCAGGCCCCCAGCAGAGCGGCGAGCGCCACGACGCCGAACAGCACCCAGAAGGTGGCCATCCAACCCTGCCCCTGGGGCGGCAGCCGCAAGGGTTCGGCGCGATCGGGCGTTGCGGTCATGGAGCCTCGGCGCGTTGGGAGTTGGAGGAGGATCGCTGCGCGCCGGCCTCGGTCTCGGCGAGGAGGCGCCGGGCCTGCGCGGCCATCTGGTAGCGGCCGATCAGCTCGGCGAAATCCTGGGGCTTCATCCCGCGCGGCAGGCCGATCGGAAGCGTGACGATGCGGCGCTTCGCGTCGAGCTTGATCCCGTGCCGGCCGGGGCTGCGTTGCGGCCAGTCCGCCTCGGGCGGCAGCAGCAGGCGCGTGAGGATGCCCGTCTGGTTGAACGTCATGTCGAGGTCGGCGATGGCATCCCACGGGATCGTCCGGTCGAGCCCCGGCGCCTTCAGCCCCTCGGGGCTGAGGATCAGCGTCACGGGCTCGCCCCGGCGCAGGATGAGGGCGCCGGCCCCGCCCAGGAGCACGGCGAAGCCGAGCGCGATTGCGAGGACGACACTGTTATCCTTCGGGGAAATTCCCGGCACGCCGAACACGGCGATCGCGAGCGCGATGACGGCGAAGAGGCCGCCGCCCACCGCGAGCGCGATCCCGCGGGAGCGGTAGTTCGCGCGCAGCACCCGTTCCTCGGTGCCAACCTCTGCCGCGGTCGCTTCGAGATGGGCGCGGTACGCCGCGTCCTGCGCCCGCAGCGCGGCGAGGAAGTCGTCGGTGGCCGCCCGGCTGAGCCCCGCCGGGTCGGCGAAATAGGCGGCGAGCTGCCCGAGCGCGTGGGGCGGCGGCACGGCGCCGGCCGCGGCCAGGAGGTCCGCGTCGATGGTCCGCCCGAGGGCGGCGACGCGCTCGCGGGTCGGCGGGTGGGTATCGGTCGGGTGGGCCTGCTCCTCCTGCCAATGCGCCGCCGGGTCGTCGAGCCCCTGCGCAATCGCGCGGTCGAGCGCGGCGGCCACGAGGTCGGGCGGTGCGGCGTCGGGCGCGTCGGCGGCGGCCTGGAGCGTCTCGAAGATGCGCGGCCCCACTGCGCCGGTGCGCAGCAGCGCGCGGGCCGAGGCATCGATCGAGGTCACGCTCGCTCCCGCCGCGTCGGCCGCGAATTCCCGCGTCCGGCTCCAGTGGCGCACGGCGAGGTGGAAGCGCTCCATCACGAAGACGCCGAGGCGCAGCGACGGCCCGAGCAGCCCGAGCGAGCCCTGATGGCCCTCGGCGACCGCATCGAGGGAGCGCTCGACGCCGGCATAGATCGGCAGGAAGCGCTGGCTGTAGGTGGTGTCGCCGCCGGCATAGTGGGCGAGTTCGTGGCCGATGATCGCGGCGACCTCGTCGCCCCGCATCAGGGCGAGATAGGGCAGCGGCAGGTAGAGGATCCGGCCGGTGACCCGCGCCCCGCCGGGCTCCAGCACCCCCGGACCGGCGCTGACGAAGAAGCCCTCGGTGAGCCCGACCACCACGGCCTCGGGCTTCAGCGCTCCGAGCCGCGCGGCAAGCCCCTCAAGGAGGCGCCACAGGCCCGGCGCCTGTTCGGGCGTCACCGTCCGGCCGATGATCGGCAGCGGATCGGGCTCGAAGGCGCCGAGCGCCCGGCGCAGGCCGAGCACCGTGCTGCCGGCCACGAAGACCACGGCCCCGACCGCGACGACGGCGATCGCCAGCAGCTTCAGCGCGCCGCCGTCGAAGCCGCCCTGGAGGAGAGCCGCCGCCTCGAAGGTCACGGCGGCGACGAAACTCGCCGTCGCCGCCAGGATCTGGAGCGAGAGCGTCGCGGGAAGCAGCCGGCGCATCAGCGAGAAGCCGCGTACCAGGGCATCGCGCGAAGCGCGGCCGAGGCGGCCCAGGACGGCGCCGGCGAGCAGCACGAACAGGGAGAGCGCGGCGGCCAGCGCGCCGCCCGCGACGACGACCGGCGGCAGCACGCGGCGCCACTCCATGAGCCTGGCGAGGAACCCGGCTTCGTCACGGGCCTCGCGCGCCTTGTCCAGGGCGAGCGGCCCGCCATAGGTCCGGCCTTCGTAGCGGAACTGAAAGCGGGGATCGAAGCGCCCATCCCGCGGCGCCCGCGCCTCCATCTGCGTCACGAGACCGGCCAGCCGTTGCTGTTCGGCCTCGAACGCGGCGTGATCGTCGGCGCCGCGCTGCACCTCCCACAGGCCGAGCAGCAGGAGAACGAGCGGCAGCAACACGGTGGCTGCGACGAGGCGCGCCAGGGCACGCGGACGCGAGCGCGCGGGCGAAGTCGTTGCTTCGGGGATGCTCGGCCTCCTGAAGCGCGGGCGGGCAACGGCAAGGCCCGCAGGCGCAAGGCTCGCAGGCGGATGAGCCGGACATGCGAGGAATGCCGGCCGACGACAGCGATGACGACTCCGCAGATGTCGTCAGTTCCAGGCTATTAAAGTTGTGCGCAAGACAGGAGAGGCCCGGATCGCTAGGATTTCTACCCTGCTGAGCCCATAGGTCAACCGAATGTTGTCCTGCCAGCGGAGGAGCCTCGATCCCGTGGGATCTCACGCCGGCCGGCGGGCGGATCAGGCTCGAAAGAGGCGCCGTGGCCGCCCGTTACCGGTTGACCGTCAGTCGATCGCCAGGCTAGCCTCGCACCGGCAGAGTATTGCCATGACGCAGCTCCGTCGAGGCATGGCCTCTTCCAGGCGCGCACCACGATCATAAGCCGGATAAAGAGCGCTGAGCGGCCCTTAAGTCAGCCCTTTCTCTTAGGAAAGGGGCAGAGTCGGGCATGTGGCGCCGGGGCAATATCTTCATGCGCGCGATTTCGACCGTTCTGCTGGAGGCTGCCGGCCGGCCGCTGCCGCATACCGTGCTCGCGCATAGCGAGTTGACCGGCCAGAGCCACCGCGTCGTCGATCCCGCCGTGCGGTTCGCCGGAGACGGCTGCTTCGACCTCGACCTGCGCGCCGACCGGGCGACGGCGAGGTCCGCCGCTGCCACGTCGTTCCGGCCCGGATCGGCAATCTCTACGATCCGGATTTCGACGCCGCTCTGACGCCGCGGCCCTGCCCGCTGGCGCAGCGCCGCTGCGATGTCGGCTTCCGCGAGCGGTTCGGGGCGAGACTGCCGGAGCAGGCGCTTCCGCCCCTTCGACGCCGCGGCGGGCGTGTCCGGCCTCGCGGGAGGTCGGACGCGGATCGAAACGCACTCTGCGTAACCGGACGAGGAGCCGCTCTCGGCGTCGTCTCGCCGAAAGCGGACTTGCGGGTCGAAAGTCACGGCCCGGCATACTGCCCTTCGGTGACCGGCTCCATCCAGGTTACGGCCTTGCCGTCCAGGCGCTCTTGGATCGCGATGTGCGTCATCGCAGTGGTCGCCGTGGCCCCATGCCAGTGCTTCTCGTTCGGCTCGAACCAAACGACGTCGCCGGGCGCGATCTCGTCGATCGGGCCGCCTTCGCGCTGAACCCATCCACGCCCGAACGTAACGATCAACGTCTGGCCGAGCGGGTGCGTGTGCCACGCCGTCCGCGCGCCCGGCTCGAACGTCACGCTCGCCATCGCGACGCGGGCGGGGTCGGGCGCATTATGGAGCGGGTCGATCCGAACCGTGCCGGTGAACCACTCGGATGGCCCCGGGCCTGAGGCCTGGCTTCCGCTGCGCTTGATCTCCATTCGATCTCTCCTCTGTCGCTTCGGAAACGCCGCTCAGAGCGACCAGCCCCCATCGACCGAAATCGACGCGCCGGTGACGAAGGCACCGAGATCCGAACACATCCAGAGGACGGCCTCGGCGATCTCCTCGGGCTTGCCCAGCCGCCCGACCGGCTCAAGGTCGATCGCCTTCTGGATGTCGCCGCCCGTGAAGCGCTCCATCATCGGCGTCTCGATGTTCCCAGGCAGAACGGCGTTCACCCGGATGTTCGCCTTCGCGTAGTCGAGAGCGGCCGATTTGGTGAGGCCGATCAGGGCGTGTTTCGAGGCGGCGTAGCTCGCCCCTCCCGCCACGCCTCTGATGCCCGCGCCGGAAGAGGTGTTGACCACCACGCCACCGCCTTGGCGCAGCATCTGCGCGATCTCGTGCTTCATGCACACGAACGTGCCGCGCAGGTTGATGTCGAGGATCCGGTCCCATTCGTCCAGGGCGATCTCGTGGACGGGGGCAGCCTTGTTCTCGACGCCCGCGTTGTTGAAGGCGCAGTCAAGGCGGCCGAACCGTTCGACGGTCCGGGCGACCGCAGCCTCGACGTCCTCCGGCAACGACACATCGCACCGGATCGCGATCACCGCGCCACCATTCCCCTCGATCTCGGCGCGAAGGCGTTCCAGAGCCTCCTCCGTGCGGTCCGTGATCGCGACCTGTGCCCCCTCCTTTGCGAACGCGATGGCGGCGGCGCGGCCGATGCCGCTGGCCGCACCCGTGATGAATGCGACCTTCCCGTTGAAACGGCTCATGTCTCGATCTCTCGGCTGATGTTCCTGAAGAGCCTGACGTAGACATCGGGCGAGCCGCCGATCAGGCGTTTGTCCCTCAATGGAACGATGAGCAGAGTTCATCGTCGGACGTGCAGCCGCTACAATCCGAGCGGCTTCACCTCCCGGATCAGGTCGGTGAGAAGCCGCAATCCGGTCGGCAGTTGGCGACGTCCGGGATAGTAGATGTGGAAGCCGGGCCCGATTGGCCCCCAATCCGCCAGCACGATGCGAAGCTCGCCGCGGGCGACCGAGGGTTCGATACAGGGCTGGGGAAGATAGGCGAGCCCGCCTCCTGCCAAGGCAAGAGACAGCCCAAACTGCGTGTTGTCGATCGTCACCGCACCGGGAACGTCGAGCGCGATCTGCTCGTCCGCTCTCTCGAACTCCCAGCGGTAGAGACGGTCGTCGCCCAAGCGGATGCGCAGGCATTGGTGAGCCGCGAGGTCGCGTGGATGGTCAGGAATCCCCTGCCGATCGAGATAGGCGGGAGCGCCAACGACCACCCAGCGCAGATCGGCAGACAGGCGCTGCGCCACCATATCCTGAGGGACCGTTCCGCCATATCGGATGCCGGCATCGGCTCCAGCGTCCACGACGTCGAGCAGATCGTTGGACACCCGGACGTCGATCTCGACCTGCGGGTGGCGCGCGTGGAAGAGAGGCAGCACGGGGGCGAGCAGCAACGTGCTTGCATGTTCGAGCACGTTGAGGCGGATCCGCCCGGTCGCCGCCGTCGGGTCTCGGTGCTGGTCGAGCACGTCGAGCGCGGAGCCGATCGCCGCGAATGGGGCGTCCAGCAAAGCGAGCAGATCTTCCCCTGCTGCGGTGAGGGTCACACTGCGGCTGGTGCGGTTGATGAGGCGGACGCCGAGGCGCGCCTCCATCGCCTTAAGCGCGTGGCTGAGCGCGGAGGCGCTGACGCCAAGCTCCAGGCCCGCCCGCCGGAAGCTGCGGTGGCGCGCGATGGCGAGGAAGGTCCCGAGGTCGGCCAATTCGGTTCGACTGATCCGCATCGGGGCAATGGAGTGTCTGCCCGCGGGAAAGCAATCCGTTTCGGGGTCATGACCGCTTCCGGCCGGTGGCGGAACGCTCGCTTCGAGGCGGAAGACCCCATGCCGCCCCCCACCCTCAGCAGCCCTGAGCCGGGTCGAGCCAATGGGGTTTCGACCCTCGGGATCGCCCCTGTCAGGCGGGGAGGCCGAGGGCGGAGCGGGCCTGCGCCGGGGTCGCGACGAGGCGGCCGTGCCGGGTCACCGCAGCGACGGCGAGGCCGACCAGCTCCGCGTTGCTGGCCGCCAGCCGCTCCCGTGTGATCCGGATGTTGTCCTCCAGCCCGGTGCGGACCGCATCCGCCCCGCGGGCGAGCGCCCAATCCATCACGCGGGCCTGCTCGCGCCCGATCCCTGCGGCGGTCCAGGTCGCCTGCGGCAGCAGGCGGCGCAGCTCCCCGAGCAGGAGGTCGAGCAGGTGCTCCTGCGCTGGCAGTGCGTTCTGCACGCCCATGACGAACTGCACGTGCGGGCGCGCATCCATCAGCCCGGCCTCGACGAGGCGCTTGGCCCCGTACAGGTGCGAGAGATCGAAAATCTCGACCTCCGGCCGCACGCCGTAACGCTGCATCTGGCCGGCAAGGTCGGTCACCAGGGTGGTGTGGTTCTCGTAGACGATGGTCGGGAAGTTGACCGAGCCGGTCGAGAGCGAGGCCATGTCGGGCCGGTGCTGCAGCGAGAGGCCGCGGCTCGCCGGGTCGCGGCCGCGCCCGCCGGTCGAGAACTGGACGATCATGCCGGGGCAGTGCCGGCGCAGGCCCTCCTGCACGGCGGCGAACTTCTCCGGATCGGACGAGGGGGTCTCGTCGTCGTTGCGCACGTGGATATGGGCCAGCGCCGCGCCAGCCTCGAAGGCGGCCTGGGTCGATTCGATCTGCTCGGCGACCGTGATCGGCACGGCCGGGTTGTCGCGTTTGCGCGGCACCGAGCCGGTGATCGCGACCGCGACGACGACGGGGGGCTGGCCGGTCATGCTGGTCTCAAGCCTCGCAGATGGACGCGGCCGGCCGCAGGCCGGCACGGCGCGGGCCCCCTCGACCCGCCTTGCGCTGGATCAAGGCACCCGTACCGGCCGGCGGCAAGGATGCCCTCACGAAGGATGGCCCCACCGAGCGGAGGGGGACGCCCCGGGAGGCGAGCATGGCTTACGCGAACATCCTGGTCTCGGTCGACCTCGACGAGGCCGCCGCCGACCGCATCCGGCTTGCGGCCTCTCTCGCGCGGCGCTTCGAGGCGACGCTCACCGGGGCTGCCGCCTGCAAGGTGCCGGCGCCGGATTACGTGCGCGATATCGGCGAGATCTACGACGCGGACCCGCATTTCGAGGAGAAGGCGCGCGCCCTGCTCGCACAGGCGCACGCCCTATTCGAGCGCTCCACCGAAGCCCCACTGCGCCGCGACTGGCGCGAGGCCCTGGCGGGCCCGATCTCCCATCTCGTCGAGCAGGCGCGGGCAGCCGACCTCCTCGTGGTGGGACGCCGCGGCTCGGACGACATCCCGCTCGGAACCCTCGGCGTGTCGCCCGGCCCCGTCCTGATGGAGGCCGCCCGTCCGGTCCTCGTGGTGCCCCCGCGCATCGAGCACCTTCGGGGCGCCCGGATCGTCGTGGCCTGGAAGGACGGCTCGGAGGCGCGCCGGGCCGTGTCGGCCGCGCTGCCCTTCATCCGCGAGGCAGATCAGGTCTTCGTCGTCAGCACCGGCGAGGGCGCCCGCAACGAGGGCGCGGAGGATGTCGCCGGCCATCTCGCCCGCCACGGCGCCGCCGTCACGACCCACCTGCTGCGCACCGTCGTGAGCGACGGCGACGAACTCCTGCGCTTTGCCGTCAAACAGCAGGCCGACCTCATCGTGATGGGCGCCTACGGCCATACCCGCCTGCGCGAGTGGCTGTTCGGCGGCGTCACCTACGAGATGCTGCACCGCAGCCCCCTCCCCTGCCTGATGTGTCACTGATGCGTATCGCGACCACCCTCCCGATCCTGGCCGCCCTGCTGATCGCCTGGCCGGCCGCCGCCCAAGCGCTCGATCCCAGCGCCCAGCGCGGCGAGACCATCGCGCGCACGAACTGCGCCCGCTGCCACGCGATCGGCCGCGTCGGCGCGAGCCCCCTGGCGGACGCGCCGCCGTTCCGCGAGCTGCACCGCCGCTACCCGGTGACGGATCTGGCCGAGGCGTTGGCCGAGGGCATCACCACGGGGCACCCGACGATGCCGGAATTCCGGCTCGATCCCGACCAGGCGCAGGCCCTGATCGCCTACCTTCAGACCCTCGAACGGTGAGGCACCCAGCCGAAGTCCGGCCGATCCCCTCGGGATCGCCGCGTTCGGCTTCGGCCTTGATCAGGGGTGCCCGTCTCAGCTCGCCGCGATGCGTTCGAGCCGGGCAAGGTCCAGCAGGCGCACGCCGCCGGGCACGATCAGTAGCGCCTTCTCCCGGTCGAGCCGGGTCAGCATCCGGCTCACCGTCTCGATGGTGAGACCGAGATGGTCGGCCATGTCCTGCCGGCCCATCGGCAGCTCGACGGTGATGGAATCGCGCCCGATGCCGGCGTAGCGGGTGCGCAGGCCGAGCAGGAAGCTCGCCACCTTCTCCTCGGCGGTGCGGCGGCCCAGCAGCATCATGTGATCCTGTGCCAGCGTCAGCTCATGGCCGGCCCGCTCGTAGAGACGTTGCAGCAGGTGCGGCGTCCGCGCGACGAGGCCGGCGAAGGCCCGCTTCTCGAACCGGCAGAGCGTCGTCGGTGACAGCGCCTCGGCCGTGACGGTGAAGCGCTCGGGCAGAGCGAGGCCGAGGAAATCGCCAACCATGGCGAAACCCATCACCTGCCGCCGCCCGTCCGGCAGAAGCCGCGACAGGCGCAAGGCCCCCTCGGTGACGTTGTAGACGGCGCCCGCCCGGTCCTCCTGCTGGAACAGGGCTTGGCGCGGATCGAGATGGACGGGCTGGCTCAGCGCCTCCAAGCCGGCGAGTTCCTCGCTCGTGAGCGCCGCGCAGACGCTGACGAGGCGGACCTTGCACGCGGCGCAGCCCCTCTCCGAGCGGTCGTGCGCGCAAGCCGGCTCGACTGGGATCGGCTCGACACCGGCGCTGTTGCCAGAGCTTTGCATCGCAAGCCTCCCGTCCCGCACCCCGCCCCAGCTGACTCAATAGCCTGCCTCCGCACGACCTGTGAAGTCGAAACCGGGCAGGGGCGAAGCGAGCGGATAATGAAGGACGACCGAGGAGGCGCATTACGGCGGCGCGGGCAGTGTCTTCCCACTGAGTGATTTCTTCCGCGGCCGCATCTTTATTTTGATCTTCTCAGAATTCTTGATCGGAACGGATGCCGTGAAGGGATCCAGGCCGATTCTCGCGATGGCGACAGCTTCGAGAGAGGGGGCGCATGGCTGCCGCGACGGCGCCTGATCGCACAGACCGGCCAGCACCGATCCTCGCCGTGCCCCAACCGTCGCCGACTCGGCGGAGGTCAGGGGGGAATCCCGGCGTTCGGCTCGGGCTTGCCTCAATCCAGCCCGAGCGAGACCCGGCGCCCGGGCAGCCTGAGATCCGGGCGGTGGCTCGTCAGCACGACGATGCGGTCATGCCAGTGCGCGAGCAGGCGCCCGAGGATGCGCGCGGCCTGATCATCGCCGAGATGCTCGGCCGGCTCATCGAGGAGGATGACGGGGGCCGGGCTCAAGCTGGCGCGGGCGAGGTTGAGGCGTTGCGCTTCGCCCAGCGAAAGGCCGCCCTCGGCGATCCAGGCATCGAGGCCGCCGGCTGCGCGAATGCGCGCGTCGAGTTCGACGGCTTCCAGCGCGGCCCACAACGCCGCGTCGGAGGCGCCGGGCGCGAACAGGTTTTCGCGGACGGTGTCGGACAGGATCGCCGCATCGTGCAGGCTCAGATGCGTCAGCGCCCGCCGCTCCACCGCCGGCCGCACAGTCCCGCCGAGCCGGATCGTCTCGCCGGGGCGCTCCGCGCTCCAGCCGGCGAGCGCCTTTAGCAGGGTGGTCTTGCCGCAGCCGCTGGCGCCGACGAGGGTCAGCGGCGTGCCGGGCACGACGGCCAGCTCCGGCGCCGGGCCGAACTCGCGCCCGTCCGGCGTCCGCAGGTGCAAACCGTGCAGGGTCAGGGCACCGAGGGCCGGACCGGGCCGGGGGTCCGGTTCCGCGGCGGCGCCCTCCTCCACGGCGAGGGATTGGCGGGCGAGACGGGCGCGGACGGAGCCGAGCAGCGCCCGTGGCAGGGGACAGGATCGGCTCCGCGAGGGCGAGCCAGGTGAAGGCCAGGAAGGCGGCGGGCAGGAGCCCGGTGCCGCGGGCGCCGGCGCTCCAGGCTGCGAGCAGCACGGCCAGGGCGAGGGCGGGACCGGCCAGCGCCAGCACCGCCTCGAGCCGGGCGAGCGCCCGCTTTCCGCAGGCGGCCTCGCGTTCGGCATCGCGCAGGGGATCGAGGGCGATCCGCAGGGCCGGGCCGCGCCGCCCCTCGGCGTCGAGGGGCACCGCGCCCGCCAAAGCCGCTCCGAGATCGGCCGCGGCATTGCGCCGTGCGCGGCGAACCCACGCCTCGATCGCCGCGAGCCGCGTCAGCGCGTGTCGGGCGACGAGGCCGCCGGCCAGCGCGAGCACTGCGGCGGGAAGGAGCGCGAGCGGTGCCACGAGGGCCGTGGCGAGCACGAGGCCGGCAAGCGCCGCGCCCGTCATGGCGAGGGGAAAGCCGACGCGCAGCCGGGCGTAGTCGATGTCGGCCACGTCGTCGATGAAGTCGGCGAGCCGCTCCGGGCGTCCGAGCTGCCAGCCGGCGCCGCGGCTCTCCGGCGCCCGCGCCAGGGCCGCGAACAGGCCGGCGCGGCGGCGGATCTGATCGCTCAGCGCCGCGCGGTGGCCCGCCATGCGCTCACCGTAGCGCGCGCCCGTGCGCAGCAGTGCGAACAAGCGCACCAGGGCGGCGGGATGGTGGAAGTTGAAGGCGAAGGCCGCCGGCCCGGCCCCCTGCCAGGGCCACCGCCGCCAGGAAGCTCACGGCGGTGCCGGCGAGCGCGAGATTCGCCGCCAGCGCCAAAGCCGCGAGGGCGAAGGCGAGGGTCCAAGCTCGGGACGTTTCGGCGCGGCCGGAACCGGCGGGCGTCGTATCGGAGCGGGTGCGCATCACGCGGCCTGCCTCCCGGAAAGGGTGGGCCTCAGGGCGATGCGCCGGTCGGCGAGCGCCGCTAGCGCGGGATCGTGGGTCGCCACGATGACGAGGCGGGTGCGGGCGGCGCAGGCCAGAGCTTGGCGCACCCGCGCGGCGTTGGCGGGATCGAGCTTGGCGGTCGGCTCGTCACAGAAGGCGGTGCCCGGCCGCAGCAGCAGGCGCGCGACCGCGACCCGGACCCGCTGGCCGCCGGAGAGGTTTTCCGCCCCCGCCAGAACCGCGGCGTCGAGGCCGCCCGGCCAGTGCGGATCGTCGCTCAGGCCGAGCGACGCGGCCGCCGCCGCCACGGCTTCGGGCGCCGCGGTCGTGCCGTCCGCGATCGCGGCGGCCAGCGTGCCGGCCGGGATCGGCGTGTCGAGGGAGACCCAGGTCGCCGGAAGGCCCGGCGCGGGCAGGCGAAAGGCCCCGGCGAGCGGCGCTTCGACACTCGCGAGCACCCGCAGCAGGGTCGATTTTGCCGGCCCCGCTCGGCCCGGTCACGGCGACGAGCCCCGTCTCCGGCAGATCGAAATCGGCGACGGACCCGGCATGGGGCAGGACGAGGCCGCGGGCGCCCGGCGCTGCCCGAACCACGCCGCGTTTGGGCCTCGTCTCGGCCTCTTCCGAAAACATCCAGGCCAGCGCCTCGGCGGCGGCCTCGCCCTCCGCCTTGGCATGGTAGAGTTCGGCGTAGCGGCGGAACGGCAGAAAGTATTCGGGGGCGAGCAGCAGGATCAGCAGGCTCTGCCACAGCGCCAGATGGGCGAAACCCGGAATCTCGGCGAGGCCGAGATGGCCGAGCCCGAGAAACACCGCCAGGATGGCGATGGCGAGCGAGGCGAAGAAGTCGAGTACGCCCGCGTTCAGAAAGGCCACCGCCAGCACGCCCATGGTGCCGTCGGCATAGGCCTGGAGCCGCCGGTCGAGCTTGGCCGTCTCGCGCGGCAGGCCGTGGGCGGCGAGGATCGTCGGCAGCGTCCGCACCCGGTCGGCGAACTGGGTGGCGAGGCGCCCGAGCGCCGCCTCCTGGGCCGTGGCCCGGTCGCGGATCAGGCCGCCGACGAGGGCGAAGAACACGATCATCACCGGTGTGGCGAGGAGCAGCGCCAAAGCCGCCTGCCACGAGACGACGGCGACCGCCCCCGCCGTCAGCACCGGCCCGAGCCCCATCATCCGCCGCGCCGCGGCGTGGCCGACGACGAGGCGGGCGAGCGCGCCGGGATGCCGCTGCAATCCGGCGATCACCGCTCCGCGCGGCAGGTCGGCGGCGGCGCGGGCCGGCATCACGGCGAGCTGCGCCTCGGCGGCACCGATCAGCGCGACGGCGACCTCCGCCTCCAGGGCGGCGCCGCGCGCCTCGATCAGGCTCCCGAGCCCGGCGCCCGCGAGCAGGCAGGCCCCGGCAAGGCCGAGCGCGAGCCCGTCGAGCCCGCCCGTCTCGATCAGCGCGCCCGCGAGCCGCGCCAGCGCCACGGCCAGCCCGAGCGTCGCGACGCAGCGCAGGACCTGGAGTCCGTGGAGGCGCGAGAGGCCGGCCCGCGCCGCCCCGCGGGCGAGGGCGAGCGCCGCGGGCTCGAGGGCAGCGCGGCCGGATCGGGCGCGGGGGGATCGTCGGGTCATGCCGCCTTGTGCGGCGGGGGCGGCGAAAGCGGCTTTGATCTGCGTCAAGGATCGCCAAGCGCGGCGGCGCGACAGGCAGCGTCGGACAAGGAGCCTCCCATGACCGATCCGCTGCTCGTCGATCTGTCGCGCCTGCAATTCGCGCTGACGGCGATGTACCACTTTCTGTTCGTGCCGCTGACGCTCGGACTTTCGATCCTCGTCGCCATGATGGAGACGGTCTACGTCATGACGCGCCGCAAGATTTGGCGCGACATGACCAAGTTCTGGGGCCTCCTGTTCGGGATCAACTTTGCCCTAGGCGTTGCCACCGGCCTGACCATGGAGTTCCAGTTCGGGATGAACTGGGCCTACTACTCGCACTATGTCGGCGACGTGTTCGGGGCCCCGCTCGCCATCGAGGGCCTGATGGCCTTCTTCCTCGAGGCGACCTTCGTCGGGCTGTTCTTCTTCGGCTGGGACAAGCTCTCCGCGCTCGCCCACTGCGTCGTCACGTGGCTGATGGCGCTGGGCACCAACTTTTCCGCGCTCTGGATCCTGATCGCCAACGGCTGGATGCAGAACCCGGTCGGTTCCCTGTTCAACCCCGACACGATGCGCATGGAGGTGACCGACTTTGCCGCCGTGATCTTCAATCCGGTGGCGCAGGCGAAGTTCGTCCACACGGTCTCGGCCGGCTATGTCTGCGGCGCGGTGTTCGTGCTCGGCGTCTCGGCCTTCTACATCCTGCGCGGGCGGCATCTCGAACTCGCCAAGCGCTCGTTCGCCATCGCGGCGGCCTTCGGCCTCGCCTCGGCGCTGAGCGTCGTCGTGCTCGGCGACGAGAGCGGCTACGCCGTCACCGACCACCAGAAGATGAAGCTCGCCGCCATGGAGGCGATGTGGCACACCGAGCCCGCTCCGGCCGCCTTCACGGCGATCGGCGTCCCGGATCTGGAGAACCGCACCACCCGCTACGCGCTCCACATCCCCTATGCGATGGGCCTGATCGGCACCCGCTCGCTGACGACCGAGATCCCCGGCATCACCGAACTGGTCGGGCACGCCAAGGACCGCATCCGCAACGGGCTCGTCGCCTATGCCGCGCTGGAGCGGATCAAGGCCGACCGCACGGATGAGGCGGCCCGCACCGAGTTCGCCCGGACGCAACAGGATCTTGGCTACGCGCAGCTCCTCAAGCCGCTGATCGGCGATCCGCTGAAGGCGACCGACGCGGATATCGACCGGGCGGCGTGGTCCACCGTGCCGCATGTGCCCTCGCTGTTCTTCACCTTCCGGGCGATGGTGGCCTGCGGCTTCCTGCTGATCGCCCTGTTCGGGGCGGCGCTCTGGTACACCGCCCGCGAGGCCGAGGCGCCGCGCTGGCTGTTCCGGGCCGCGCTCTTCGCCCTGCCGCTGCCCTGGATTGCGATCGAGTTCGGCTGGTTCGTCGCCGAGTTCGGCCGCCAGCCCTGGATCATCGAGGGCGTGCTGCCGACCGCGCTCGCCACCTCCGAACTCGGCATCCCCTCGCTCCTCATCACCATCGCCGGCTTCACCCTCGTCTACGGCGTGCTCGCGGTGATCGAGGTGCAGCTGATGCTGCGCGCCATCGCCAAGGGGCCCGCGACCCTGGCCGAGGACCCAGCCGTCCTCTTCCCCGGCGCCGGCGCGAACCGGAACGCCGCCGGCCTCGTCGCCGCCGAATAGCCCTTCCCCCCTTCGCCGGCCGACCCCCTCGTCGGGCCGGCCCTTCCCCCGAGGAGTTCACCTCCATGCTCGCCCTTCTCTCAGACTACGAAAGCTTACGCCTGATCTGGTGGGTGCTGCTCGGCGTGCTGCTGATCGGCTTTGCCGTCACCGACGGGTTCGATCTCGGCGTCGGCGCCCTGCTGCCCTTCGTCGGCCGCACCGATGTCGAGCGGCGGGTGGCGATCCACACCGTCTCCGCCACCTGGGAAGGCAACCAGGTCTGGCTGGTGCTCGGCGGCGGCGCGATCTTCGCCGCGTGGCCCGCGCTCTACGCGCTGAGCTTCTCCGGCTTCTACCTCGCGATGTTCCTCGTGCTGTTCGCCCTGATCCTGCGGCCGGTGGCGTTCAAGTACCGCTCCAAGCGGGCGAGCGCGGCTTGGCGCTCCCGCTGGGATTGGGCTTTGTTCGTCGGCGGCGCGGTGCCAGCGCTGATCTTCGGCGTCGCCGTCGGCAACGTGCTTCAGGGCGTGCCCTTCCACTTCACGGGCGACCTTCGCCCGATCTACGGGGGCAGCCTGCTCGGCCTGCTCAACCCGCTGGCGCTGCTCTGCGGCCTCGTCTCGCTGGCGATGCTGGTGGCGCACGGCGCCGCGTGGCTCGCCTTCAAGGCCGAGGGGCCGGTCGCCGAGCGCGCCCGCGCCATCGGGCTCAAGGCCGCGCTCGCCACCGCCGCCCTGTTCGCCCTCGGCGGCCTCCTGATCTGGGTCGGCGCCTTCGGCGGCTACCGGGTGGTGAGCCCGCTCTCCGGCGACGGCCCGTCCAACCCGCTGACCAAGGCGGTGGTGGCGGATGCGGGTGCGTGGCTCGCCAACTTTCGGGCCCATCCCGCGCTCGCCCTGGTGCCGCTCCTCGGCATCGTCGGCCCGCTGCTGGCGGCTTTGGGCTTCCGCGCCCGGCACGAGGGGCTGACCTTCCTGGCCTCCAGCCTCGGCATCGCCTGCATCATCGCC
Source organism: Methylorubrum extorquens (assembly GCA_900234795.1). Lineage (NCBI taxonomy): Bacteria > Pseudomonadati > Pseudomonadota > Alphaproteobacteria > Hyphomicrobiales > Methylobacteriaceae > Methylorubrum > Methylorubrum extorquens. The sequence goes on along the minus strand of LT962688.1, from coordinate 4,436,389 downwards.
ACCGTCGGCCTGTCGATGTTCCCGGTCATCCTGCCCTCGAACACGCATCCGGGCCACGCGCTGACCGTGTTCGACGCCTCCTCCAGCCGGGCGACCCTGCGCAACATGCTGATCGCGACGGTGATCTTCCTGCCGATCATCCTCGCCTACACGGCGTGGGTCTACCGGGTGCTGTGGGGCAAGGTCTCGGATCGCGACATCACCGCCCCCGGCTCGGCCGCCTACTGACGCTCCCGGCCCCGGCGCCGCCGGGGCCGGCTTTCCTGGCCCCCTGCCCTCGCATCAGGACGCACGACGATGTGGTACTTCGCCTGGATCCTCGGCCTCGGACTGGCCGCCGCGGTCGGCGTGCTCAACGCCCTCTGGTACGAGCTGCGCGCCGTGCGCGAGACGCCGCCCGAGGTCACGCCGGCGCTGCCGACGCCGTGAACCCATGATCGAGGCGCTGCCTCAGAGCCCGTTTGACCGACTGGTTCCGGCGTCTCCCCCCATCCTCATGCTGAGGTGCTGCGCCAGCAGCCTCGAAGCACGCCGCGACGCTTCTTCCGGCAGGCCGGTGCGTGGGATCGACCGTTCAGGCGTGCTTCGAGGCCGAGCTTTCGCTCTGCGCCTCAGCATGAGGAGTGGGGAGCTTGCCAAAAGAACTCCGTCGAACAAGCTGTCAGCCGCAGATCAGATCGATGTCGTGCCGGCTGAAGCGCTCGGCGAAGGGCTCGGGCGGCGGCCGGTCGGTCACCACGGTGAGCGGCGCGGCCAGATCAAAGGTCTGGAGGTTGGCCTGGCGCCCGAACTTGCGGGAATCGGCGAGCAGCACCGCCCGCCGGGTCTGGCCCCGCAGCGCTTGGCGCAGGACGGATTCGTGATCCTCGTAGTCCATCCAGCCCTGCGCGAGGTCGCAGGCGGCGATGCCCATGATCGCGAGGTCGAAGAAGTGGCGCCGGGCGTAGTCCACGGTGTCGTAGCCGACGAGCGCGTTGTCGTTGGGCCGTAGCCGGCCCGGCGTCAGGTTCACCCGCGCCGGGCTGTCGGCCAGCAGCAGCGCGAGATCGATCGAGTTCGTCGTCACCGTGAGCTTGCGAGTGGTGAGCCGCCGGGCCAGGGCCAGCGTGGTGGTGCCGGTGTCGATGAAGATCGACATCCCGTCCTCCACCAGCCCCTCGGCGAGCGCGGCGACGCGGCCCTTCTCGCGGCTGTTGAGCCCGCTGCGCTCGGTGAGCGGGCGCTCCTGATCGAGGCGCGGCCGCACGGCGCCGCCGTGGATGCGCCGCAGCAGCCCACGCTCCTCCAGCATCTTCAGGTCGCGCCGGATCGTCTCGTCGGAGACCGCGAGGGTGGCGGCGATGCTGGTGACGCCGACGCGTCCCGTCTGCGCGAGCTGCGAGAGAATTTCCTCGTGGCGATGATCGGTCAGCATCCCGGCCCTGTCCCCTTTGAGAGAAGGATAGCGCCGCGGACACAGAACGGTCGCGCACAATTTCCACGACGTGCACAGGGCACGATAACCACAGGGTGCAAGCGCAGTCAGCAAGCCCACCCGGCTCCGTGGGAGCCGGGCAGGCCTGTGTCCCGATTGCGAAAAATCAGGCGTCGAGGGCCGGGGCGCGGCGGTGATGCGTCGCCTGCTCGTAGGCGTAGGCGTAGGCGAGCAGATCACCCTCGCTCCACATCCGGCCGACGAAGATCAGGTTGAACGGCGAGCCGGAGGCGTAGGCGCCCGCCGGCAGCGTCACCCCCGGCAGGCCGGCGATGTTGATCTCGCAGACCGTGGTTTCGAGCAGCGTGCCCGGGCCGTGCAGCGGCGGCAGCTCGGCCCGCATCTGCGGGAAGACCAGGGCGTCGAGCCCGTGCTCCGTCATCACCCGGTCGAAGAGCGCGAGATAGGCCTCGCGGGCGGCGAGGAAGTCGGAGAGGTCGGGCGGGCTCGCCGGGTCGGCAAGGCAGGGAGCGAGCCCGGGCAGGTTGGTGATCGGGTGCAGCACGCCGCCGGGCGCGAAGGCGTCCTCGGCCTTGGTCGCCTCGGCAAAGGCGGCAAAGCTGCGGATCGCCACGTCCGGCCCCATCCGCTCGAGATAGAGCTGGAGGTCGTAGGGCGCGGATTCGAAGCCGCGGGCGTCGAAGTAGACGAGGCCCGGCGTCGGCTCGGCGATGGCGGCGAACTCCGTGCCGGCGAAGGGGTCGGCCACCAGGGTGGCGCCGGCTGCCTCGAGTTCCTTCTGCGTACGTGCGTAGAGGGCGCTCGCTTCCTCCGAGAGCGGCAGGTCGCGCCAGCCGGGCCCGTAGAGGCCGAGGCGCTTGCCCGCCAGCGCGCCCGTATCGAGCCCCGCCGCGTAGCCCGCGGCCGGGCGCTTGCCGATGCCGGCCACGGTTTTGGGGTCGGCCGAGGAATAGCCCGCGAGCGCGTCGAGGGTGAGCGCAGCATCGCGCACGCAGCGGGCGATCGGCCCGACCACGTCGCGGGTGCTGCCGGCCAGCGGCATCACGCCGGCATTCGGCACGAGACCAAAGCTCGGCTTGATGCCGACCAGGCCCTGCGCCGAGGCCGGGTTCTGGATCGAGCCGCCGGTCTCCTCGGCGAGCCCGAGGACGGCGAGGCTCGCGGCCACCGCCGTGGCGGTGCCGGCGCTGGAGCCGCCGGGGATGCGGTCGGGTGCCGCCGGGTTGAGGGTGGGGCCGGCCCAGGAATCGTTGGCGTGGCTGCCGGTATGGCTGAGCACCGGCACGTTGGTCTTGCCGAGGATGACGCAGCCGGCCTCGCGCATCCGCGCCGTCACCGGCGCATCGGTGGCCGGGATCAGGTCGACGCCGCCAGCCTCGGCGCTGAGGAAGTGCCAGCCGCCGGTGCTCGGCAGGCCGGCCATGTCCATCGTGTCCTTGATGACGACGGGCACCCCGGCGAGCGGCCCCAGCTCTTCGCCGGCCGCGCGGCGGGCATCGATGGCGCGGGCGTCATCGAGTGCCTGCGGATTCATCACGATGAGCGCCTTGTAGCGCGGGTTGTAGGTCTCGATCCGCGCCAGGAAGGCTTGCGTCAGCGCCTCCGCGGTGACGCTGCCCTCGGCAAAGGCGTGCTGGCAATCCTCGACCGTCATCTCGATCAGCCGCGCCGCCAGCGCATCCTGGGTCAGCTCGGGGGCGACGGCGACGGAAAGGGCCATTGCGTTCATCTCGATCTCGCGCTCCGCATCCTTGAAGACGGCGAGGCCGATTCCGTCCTGTTGGAATCGCTCACGGGGGCCTTCCGCGTGGGGGCAACGCTGGGGCTCACGTGCTCGCCGTCACCGGCCCTCACGACCGGCGGACACGTCCTAGCAACGCCTATGCCACAAAAGCCACAAAACCCTCGAAAGGCGGTCGGGCGATGTGGCGTCCGATTCGAGGAGGCTGCCGGTTTGCAGGCCCGCGGCAAAGCTTTCGATGTTTCTTGCGTGCCAGGCGAGGCACTCCCAGACGACACCTCGAGCGCATTCCGACGACGTGGTCACCGGTTCGTCGAAAGAAGGCGCGTCAAACCAAAGACCTACAGGCGCCGGACGGATGCAATCAGGTTGGATACGACTCTCGGCCAGCCGGCGATGCCGCCAGCATTAACCGGCCCTTAAGCGCTTCGCGGCCTCGTCTAGAGGGCAGGACGACCAATCCCGGTTTCCTGCGGCCGGCAAGCTGTGCCGGCGGAGCCCCCGCATGCTGGATTCCGTCCGGATCTCGCTCAAGGTGCTGAACGCGGCCCAGCTCGCCCTGATCGCGGCGGCGGCGCTCGGGCTCGCCTGGATCGGGACCGCTATGCTCGGGGCCGGCCCCGCCGCGGACGGCGCGCAGCGTGCCGCGATGACGGGTGCGCGCGCCTTCGCGGACGCGGTCGATGCCGAGCTGCACGGCAGCGTCGCGGATGCGCGCACAGTCGCGCTGCTGCTGCGCCCCGGCGATCCGACGCTGGGTGAGGCCGAGCGCTCGGTCCTGCTGCGGGACTGGCTCGCCCTCAACCCGCGCTACGGGGATGCGGCGCTGATCGGGGCGGATGGCAGCGTACGCGCCGCCGCCGACCCGCGCCGGCCGGGCAGCAGCGTCGCCCGGCAGCCCTGGTTCGCGCGGGCCCGCAACGCCGAGGTCGTCATCGCAACCCAGGGAGACGAGACGGCGCCCTTCGATGTCGTCCTCTCCCTCGGGATGCCCGGACGCTCCGACCGGATCCAGCTTCGCGCCGGCCCTGCCTTCCTCGAGATCGGCCCCCGCCTGCGCCGAGCGCTCGACCTGCCCGAAACCATCGCCTTCACCGTGAGCGGCGCCGATGGGCGGCTGCTCGCGGGCACCGCCTCCGCGCCTTGGGGCGAGCACCGCTCGGCCTCCGCGCCGGTCCAGGGCGGGCGCGAACTCAGCTCGCCCGGTTGGGTGGTGACCGCCTACGCGCCGCCCACCGTGGCGGCGGGTCTGCGGCCCGACGGGCGCCTCCTGGCGCTGGCGCTCGCCGTGGTGGGCGCCGCCGCCGGGCTCGGCTACGCCATGGGGGGCCGCGCCGCGCGGCCGCTGCAACGCCTCGCCCAGGGCGAGGCCGGGCCGGACGAGGCGGCAGCCTCCCCGGTGCGCGAGATCGCGGCGCTGACCGAGGCGGTGGCCGGCCGCTCCCAGAGTCGCGAGGCGGCGCTGGCGCTGGCGGGAACCGGCCTCGACCGGATCAAGGGCCGGCTTCAGACCTTCGAGGCGATGTCCGGCTGGACCTGCTGGGAGATCGACCCGGAGACACGCCAGGTCGTCTGGTCGGATTCCGACCGGACCGGCACGGCGACGGCCTCGGACCACGCCACCGACTTGTCCGACCTCGCCGAATGGTTCGAGCCGGAGGACCACGCCCTCCTCGACCTCACCCTCGACGCGGCGCGCCGGGCGGATGGGCCGCATGACGTGGTGCTGCGCGCCCGCGCCGACGGCGCCGAGCCCGTTCCCGAAGCGGAGCGGCGGGTGCTGGTGCGCTTCCTGCGCGCGGCGGGCGACGGCAGCCGCATCCACGCCCTGAGCCGGGCGATCGAGGGCGGCATCTCGGAGACGCCCTCGGGCCTGAACGAGCAGCGGCGCAACGCGATCCTGCGCCGCGTGACCGACGGCATCGTCCACGACTTCAACGACGTGCTCACGATCGTGCACGCCAACCTCGCGACCGTGCGCCGGCGCCACGGCCTGAACCCCGAGCCGGCACGCCTCGTCGATGCGGCGCTCGCGGGCGCCACGCGCGGGGCGGCGCTGACACGGCGGATGCTCGGGCTCGTGCGCGGCGAGAGCGAGGCTTTGGCCGAATGCGACGTCGCCACGAGCGTCGAGGCCGCCCTCGCCTTCATGGGGGCCAACGTGCTGCGCGACGTGCCGGTCATCAACCGCGTTCCCGGCGACCTGCCGAAGGTGCTGTGCGCCGAGCGGATCCTCGAACTCGTCCTGCTCAACCTCGCCTTCCACTTCCGCGATCACGGGCTGCACGGCTTCGCGGTCGGGGCCGCCGAGGAGGTGACCGAGACCGTGACGGGCTTCGGCCTGCCGCCGGGTGCTTACGTGCGCCTCCTCGTCGCCAGCGGACAGCACGAGCCCGGCCGGACGGCGCGGACACCCCGCCCAGGCTCGCTGGAGACGGTGGCCCGGCTCCTCGAAGAGATCGGCGCCGGCTGGCGCCCCGTCTCCGACGGGACCGGCGAAGACGCCTTCGTCGCCGAGATCTGGCTGCGGGCCGCCGAGCGGCCGCCGGAGCAGCCGGCCCTCTGGTACTCTACCCTGCGCATCCTCCTGGTGGAGAGCGACAGCCTCGTCCGGGCGAGCCTCGCCGAGGCGCTGGCCGATCTCGGCCACGACGTGGTTCAGGCCGCCTCGGGCGAGCACGCCCTCGCGCTGCTCGGCCAGAGCGCGGATTACGACGCCATGATCGCCGACCAGTCGATGCCGGTGATGACCGGCCTCCAGCTCGCCGCGACGGTGGTCGAGCGCCATCCCGACATCCGGATCATCCTGGCGAGCCCCCACGGGCATCTGCCGGCCGCGGCGCGGCAGTTCCTGCAACTGGACAAGCCGTTCCGCCCCGACGATCTCGCAGCGGTGCTGAGCGCGGCGGCCCCGCAGGCCCGAGCCGCCTGAATCCGCCCGGCATCGTGAACGCCTGACAAGATCTCGGCCGAGATGAATCAGGCTTTCCTGGATTTGGGGAGGCTCTTGTTAACCCTGGACCCTGATAAATCGGTGCGTAGCGTGTGCGTATCCGAGGATCGAATGGCTGTGGTTTCTCGCAACCATCAACGGGCTCCCGGGAATCTCTGTATTCTTGTCTGCGGGTGTGCGGCCGTGTTCGCCACCCCGGCCCGAGCCGCCGACCTGCCGGCACCGGCCCCCGCGGCGGCCAGCGTCGATTGGTACACCGGCGCGCAGGCGCAGGCGGTGGACGACAGCTGGGCGGTGGCCGTCGATGGCTCGACCAGCATCACCTCCAATTCCTCGGCCTTCGGCTCCGTCACCGTGACGACGGCACTCGGCAGCCCGCCGACGGTGAGCGGCGCGCGCGTGCGCGTCGAGGCCGTGGCCGGCACCTACTCCTATCCCGGACAAGGGGTCGGCGCCCGCGTCACCGGCTATCAGCAGGAGGGCTCGCTGCTCACCGGCTACGAGTGGATCTGGCGGGAGGCGGCGCTCGCCGGCTATGTCGGCTTCAACGTCCGCAGCAACCAGCTCTCGATCCCCGACCCCGGCAACCCGGTCGTCGGAACGGGAGTGGGCCTGAAGGTCGCCGGCAACTTCTACGCCACGCCGACCGACCGGACCATGGTCTCGGCCTACGGCTCCTACTCGACCAAGTTCAACGCCTACTATTCCCGTTTCCGCGTCGGCTACATGGTCGCCGACGGCGTCTATATCGGCCCGGAGGCGCTGTTCCTCGGCGACGACTTCTTCCGCCAGTACCGCGTCGGCGCCCATCTCTCGGGCCTGAACTTCGGCCCCGTCCAGATGTCGCTCGCGGCCGGCTACGTCCGGGACCGCGTCCAGGGCACGGGCTACTATTCCAGCATCGAGGCACGCGCGAACTTTTAGAGCGCAGTCCGACGGCGAGCGGGCCGCCGGTCGCGGCGGCGGCCGAAGTCAAGCGCTTGGATCAATGCGGACAATCCGCCGCCTTGTCTCCGCGTCTCACGGCAAAGTACTGCTGTTCCAAGCGAAGAATGGCTTTCATATCAGGAAGACATTCCTCGCCATCGCATGTCATTTCCGCGAAATTCCTGCCGAATCTTCGGACATTTTCTACGGATGACGCTACGCTCTGCATCGCAAAATCAACCTTGTTCGCAGAGCGGGACGGCGGCGTCGTGAACGCATCCGGAAATCGTCGTATTTTAATGATGGATCCGTCCACGAGGCAGGGGTGGCGAGTGTGATACGTGCGCTGCGGTGGCTGGCCTGGATGGGGACGACGGTTGCCGGCCTCATCCTGCTGAGCCAACCGGTCGGGACGCAGAACCAGCTCGCCATGAGTCTCGCCGCCATGGCGGCGATGATCGTGCTGTGGCTGTTCCTCGACGGGCCGCGCACCCGCTTCGTGTTCCTGGCGCTCGGGAGCCTCGTGGTGCTCCGCTACATCCTGTGGCGGGTCACCGATACGCTGCCCTCCCCCGGCGATCCGGTCAGCTTCGGCTTCGGCCTGCTGCTGCTCGTGGGCGAATTGTACTGCGTCTTCATCCTGTTCGTGAGCCTGATCATCAACGCCGACCCGCTCAAGCGGGCGCCGCCCCCTGTCGCGCGCGCGGCCGAGCTGCCGACGGTCGACGTGTTCGTGCCGAGCTACAACGAGGACGCCGCCATCCTGGCGATGACGCTGGCAGCCGCGCGCCAGATGAACTACCCGCCCGACAAGCTCACCGTCTGGCTTCTCGACGACGGCGGGTCGGACCAGAAATGCGCCGACCCCAACCCGGAGAAGGCCAAAGCCGCCCGCGACCGGCGGCGCGAGCTGACGGTGCTGGCCGAGGAACTCGGCTGCCGCTACCTCACCCGCGCCCGCAACGAGCACGCCAAGGCGGGCAACCTCAACAACGGGCTGGCCTTCGCCAGCGGCGAGATCGTCGTCGTGCTCGATGCCGACCACGTCCCGTTCCGCTCGTTCTTGAGCGAGACGGTGGGCTATTTCGCCGAAGACCCGAAGCTGTTCCTCGTCCAGACGCCGCACGCCTTCCTCAACCCCGATCCGATCGAGCGGAACCTGAAGACCTTCGAGCGGATGCCGTCGGAGAACGAGATGTTCTACGCGGTGACGCAGCGCGGGCTCGACAAGTGGAACGGCTCGTTCTTCTGCGGCTCCGCCGCCCTGCTGCGCCGCACCGCGCTGGACGAGGCCGGGGGCTTCTCCGGCATCACCATCACCGAGGATTGCGAGACCGCGTTCGAGCTGCATTCCCGCGGCTGGACCAGCGCCTATGTCGACAAGCCCCTGATCGCCGGTCTCCAGCCGGAGACGCTCTCGGCCTTCATCGGCCAGCGCTCGCGCTGGTGCCAGGGCATGTTCCAGATCCTGCTCCTGAAGAACCCCGCTTTGCAGAAGGGGCTCAAGCCGATCCAGAAGATCGCCTACCTCTCGAGCATGACGTTCTGGTTCTTCCCCGTGCCGCGGCTGATCTTCATGTTCGCGCCGCTCTTGCACATCTTCTTCGACCTGAAGATCTTCGTCGCCAGCGTCGATGAGTCGATTGCCTATACGGCGACCTACATCGTCATCAACCTGATGATGCAGAACTACGTCTACGGCAAGTTCCGCTGGCCCTTCGTCTCGGAGCTCTACGAATACGTTCAGGGCCTCTATCTGTCGAAGGCCATCGTCTCGGTGATCTGGTCGCCGCGAAAGCCGACCTTCAACGTCACCGACAAGGGCATCAGCCTCGACCACGACCATCTCTCGTCGGCCTCGCTCCCGTTCTTCGCCGTCTACGGGCTGCTGGCGGCGGGCTGCGCGGTGGCGACGTGGCGCTACCTGTTCGAGCCGGGCGTGACCAACCTGATGCTGGTGGTCGGGCTGTGGAACTTCTTCAACCTGCTGACCGCGGGCGCGGCGCTCGGGGTCTGCGCCGAGCGCCGACAGCTGGAGCGGACGCCCTCGCTTGCCATCAACCGGCGCGGCCAGATCACCTTGGGCGGCCGGGCCATCGACGTGTCGATCGAGCGCGTCTCGGCCGAGGCCTGCACGGTGCGCCTGCCCGCCGCCCTGCTGCCGACGGGGGGCGGACACCGCAAGCTGACCGGCGCGCTCACCGTTGTCCCGGTGGCGGGCGCGCGCCCGGCCGGCGCCCTGCCGGTGACCCTGGAGCGGATCGACCGCACCAAGGACGAGGCCTTCGCCCGCCTGAGCTTCGGCCGCCTGCGCCCGCAGGATTACGTGGCGCTCGCCGGCCTGATGTACGGCGACGCGGAGGCGATGCGCCGCTTCCAGATGCGCCGCCGCCGCCACAAGGACATCCTGACCGGCACGCTGCAATTCATCTGGTGGGGTCTATCCGAGCCGTTCCGCGCCGTGCGTTACGCCTTCGCCGCCGATGCGCGGCCGGCGGTGGCGCCGCTCATCGACGGCACGTCGCCGATCTACGATGCGCCGGAACAGGCGCCGACCGGGGCGAACCTGCCCGAGCCGCTGCTTGCGCCAGCGGTGCCGGCTCACGCGTTCCAGGCCGCCCCGCAGGCGCCGAGGGCGCCTGTGCCGGCCGAGGCGCGGAGCCCAATCCCGGCGGCTCAGTCCCCGGCCAGCACACCGGCCAACCCCTCTGCCACCCCTTCCGCCAACCCGCCGGCCCGCGCCTCGAACGATTGGGTGCGCATGATGCTCGATTACGAGAACGAGCGCGCGCTCGCCGGTCGGACCGGCCGCGGCACCGGCACGGCATGAGCGCGATGGCGGTGCGGCCTCTTCCACGACCCGGCCTCGGACCCGCGCGCCGGGCCACCCGGACGCCGACCCTGGCCGTCGCGTTCGTCTGCGCGCTCATGGGCGGGGTGCCGGCTCGCGCGCAGAGCTTCCTCGGGACCGGCCCGGCCGAGCGCCTGACGGTGCCGCCGACCGGAGACGCCCTGCGAAAGCAGAGCCCCGCGCCGGCTCAAGCCCCTGCGCGTGCGCCCACGTCATCAGCCCCCCCGACACCGACAGCGCAAGGCCGCCCCTCAGCCCCCGACAGCGCCGACAGCGGACGCCGTCCGCAGATCCAGGCGACCATCGCCCCGGCCCGCCGCCTGCCCGCCGGCACCCGCGGCTTCCGCCTTTCGGGCGAGGAGGACGTGCTGCAATACCCGGTCTACCTCACCGAGGGGCAGGCGCGGGGCGCGGCACGGCTGCGCGTCTCCTACCTCTCGGCGATCTCGGTGGCGCCGGAAGGCTCGGAACTCACGGGCCTCGTCAACGGCACCAAGGTCGGCTGGACCCGGATTCAGGCCCCCGGCGCCGTCAAGGTCGTGGAATTCGCGATTCCCGACGGCGTCCTCAAGGCCGGCTACAACGCCGTGACCCTGACGGCGAGCCAGCGCCACCGGGTCGATTGCGGGATCGAGGCGACCTACGAGCTCTGGACCCAGATCGATCCCTCGCGCTCCGGGCTGGTGATCGCGCCGGCCGCCGACCTCGACCTGAAATCGCTGGCCGCCCTCGAACCCGACGAGAGCGGCGCCCTGCCCATGGGCGTACTGCTCAACGAGAAGCCGACCCTGCCGCGTCTGGAGCGGATGATCGGCGCCGTGCAGGCGCTCGCCGTCGTGAGCCGGCTCGCCCGGCCCGCGGTCAGCTTCGGGCCGCCGCTCGCCGGCCGCAGTGGCGTCAACCTGCTCGTGGGGACCGCCGCCGAGATCCGCGGCACGGACGGCGTCGAGGATCTCGGGCCGATCACCGGGCCGCGGCTCGCCCTGCTGCCGCCGCGGGGCAGCCGCGCGCCGACGCTCGTCGTGACCGGCCTCGGCCCGGACGACGTGCGGGCTGCGACCGCCCAACTCGCCGCGGCCGGCGATGCCGGCGGCAGCGGGCCGGGCACGGCGCTCGCGCCCCCTGATCCGGGGCTACGAGGTGCAGGGCGGCGAGCGGCTTGAATTGCAGCGCCTCGGCGTCACCAGCCGCGAGTTCAACGGGCGCCTGCTGCGCACCCGGATCGAGCTGCGCTTTCCGCCCGATTTCGTGCCCGCCGACTACGGCAAGGCCATGCTGCACCTGGCCGGCGGCTACGCGGCCGGGCTCGATTCGAGCGCCCAGATCGTCGTCGACATCAACGGCCGCAACGCAGCGAGCGTGCCGCTGCCCTATGCCCGCGGCGAGGTGTTCGACGATCAGGCCATCCCCCTGCCCTTGAGCCTGTGGCGGCCGGGCTTGAACAGCGTCGAGATCAGCGCGCAGTTGCCCAACGCGGCGGACAAGGTCTGCGACACCCTCTCGCCCGCGGCGCGGCAGCCGCGCTTCCTCTTCCTCGACCGCACCCGCCTCGAAATCCCGTCCCTCGCCCGAGCCGTGCGCAGCCCCGATCTCGCGGCGGTCAAAGCGGGGGCCGTCCCCTTCACCGCGCCGGGCCCGCGCCCGCGCCTCGTGCTGCCGGTCGCGGACCGCGAGACGGCGGATGCCGCGGCGACGCTGGCCGCCCGCCTCGCCATCGCCGCCAAGCGCGTCATCGATTTCGAACTCGTGCCCGATGCCGGCGGCACCGAGAGCAGCGCCAAGCTGGTGGTGGCGCCCGCCCGCGCCCTCAATCCGGTGACGATCCAGGAGGTCGGGCTCGATCCCGAGGAGATCCGCCGCATCTGGGGCGGGCGCGCCGAGACGGTGGCGACACCGGGCCAGTTCGGCCCCGAGGGCGTGCTGACCCTCGACCGGCTGCGCCGCAACCTGCCCATGCGCTGCGCCCTGCCGCCCGCCGCGGTGCCGGTCAGCGTGGCCGCGGCACCTCCGGCGGCGTCCACGGCCGCCCCCCGCTGCGGCGCCGGCCGCGCCGCGAAGCACGCCGCGGCCGGCGGCCCCGGAGACCGACGAGGAACTCGTGGCCCGCTGGGACCAGACCATGTCGGGCGCGGCCTTCGTGCCCAGCGTCCTGCGGGAGGGCTGGACCCGGCTCGCGAACGGGGCGCTGCGGCTGCGCAGCGGCGTGACCGGCCTGATCGAGGCGCCGGCGGCAGACGTGCCGGTCAATCCCCGCGCCTCGCTCATCATCGCCGAGGACAGCGGCGGCACCCGCCTCGGCGAGACCACCGTGCTCGTTACCGCGCCGAACCCGTCGATGCTCAAGGCTTCCGTCTCCTGCCTTGTCGATCCCGTGGTCTGGACCCGCCTCGTCGGGCGCGCCGCCTTCCTCGATGCTTCGGACGGCACCCTCACCACCGTCCAGCCCGATCGCGTCGCGCTGATCGAGACCCGCTCGTGGTCGCTCGCGAACTTCCGGCTCGTCTCGGCGGCCTGGCTCTCCCTCAATCCCGGCTACTATGTCGGCATGACCCTGTTCATGGCTCTGTGCCTCGGCCTCGCCACGACGGGCCTCGTGCGCCAACTCGGTCGAAGGAATTCCTGATGCGGCCCCCCCGCACCCCGCGCCGCCCTTGCCGCCGCCCCGGCTTCACCGCCCCGTGTATCATCGGATGGGCGGTCGCCTCGGCGCTCGCCCTCGCGGTGGCCGGATCCGCCGCGGCACAGACGACCCCGCAGCCGGCATCCCCACAGCCGGCCTCCCCGGAGACGTCGTCCCAAGTGCCTCAGCCCGCGCCTCAGCCCGCGCCCCAGCAGACGGAGGCCACCACGGTGCCCCCCGCCACGGCCCTGCCGGGCCCGCCGCGCGCCGAGACGTCGGCGCGGACCGATTCCGGACCGCTGCTCGCCAACACCCTGGGCGACGACGCGGCGTGGCGCGCCTACCGGTCGCGGTTCATCACCGAGCAGGGCCGGATCGTCGATACCGCCAACGGCCTGATCAGCCACAGCGAGGGCCAGGGCTACGGCATGCTGCTCGCGGTCGCGGCCGGCGACCGGCCCACCTTCGAGCGGATCTGGGGCTGGACCCGCGCCAACCTCATGGTGCGCTCCGACGAATTGCTGGCATGGCGCTGGGCGCCCGACCACCGCCCGGCGGTCTCCGACATGAACAACGCCACCGACGGCGACATCCTGGTCGCCTGGGCGCTGACCGAGGCGGCGGAGGCTTGGGGCGAACCCTCCTACCGCACCGCCGCGCGCCGCATCGCCGTCGAGTTCGGCCGCAAGACCATTCTGTTCAAGGACCCGCACGGGCCCGTCCTGCTGCCGGCCGTCTCCGGCTTCTCGGCCCGCGAGCGCGCTGACGGCCCGCTCATCAACCTGTCCTACTGGGTCTTCCCCGCCTTCCAGCGGCTGCCGATCGTCGCCCCGGAATACGATTGGGCCTCGCTGATCCGCAGCGGCGTCGATTTCCTGCGCCAGTCCCGCTTCGGGCCGAGCAGCCTGCCGACTGAGTGGATCTCGGCCAAGGACAGCTTACGCCCCGCCGACGGCTTCCCGCCGCTATTCTCCTACAACGCGATCCGGGTGCCGCTCTATCTCGCCTGGGCCGGCGTCGGGCGACCGGAGGATTACGCGCCGTTCAAGACGCTCTGGGGCGGGATCGAGCGCGAACGCCTGCCGATCGTCGACACCCGCGACGGGCAGCCGGTCGAGTGGCTGAGCGAGACGGGCTATATGGCGATCTCCGCGATCACCGCCTGCGCCGCGGACGGAACACCCTTTCCGGAAGCCTTAAGGACGGTGCAGGACAATCAGAACTACTATCCCGCCACCCTCCAACTCCTCTCGCTGATCGCCGCCCGGATGCGGTATCCGTCATGCGTGAAATCCTGACGCCCCCGCGGCGGCCTGCGCCGAAAGGCCCGGCGGCCCGGCGGACGAGACCGCGCCGGGGTCTGACATCCCGGCCGTTCGCGATGGCCGCGCCATCGGGCGCGCTCCTCGGCGCGCTCCTGCTCGCCAGTGCGGCGCCCGCGATGGCCCAGGGCGGCGCGGCACCGGAATCAGCCACGCGCCTGATCTACGGCGACGGCGCCCGCGCGCCCGCGATCGTGGTCGATCCCGAGACCGGGGTCACGCCCGGCATGGTCGATGAGAGCGCGCTGCGCTACTACGCCTCGCAGAAGCAGACCGCCCGGATGAAGGCCGAGATCGCGCGGCTGAAGCGGCTCTATCCCGGCTGGACCGAACCGGGTGATCTCGACACCCTGCAGCCGAGCCCGCCCGAAGAGGCGCCGCTGTGGGATCTGTTCACCGCCGGACGCTTCCAGGATCTGCGCGCAGCCATCGCCGCGCGCCGCTCGCTCGAACCGAATTGGCAGCCCTCGGACGAACTCGCGCGCAAGCTCCGCCGGGCGGAGTTCCGCGCCAGCATCAAGGCCACCGCGGAGAAGAGCGGACCGGGCCGGAATGCCGACGAGGTGGTCGCCCTCTACCGCGCCGATCCCAGCGCTCTCGACACGACGGACCTCGAAAGTCTCTGGATCATCGCCGACGCGCTCGCCACGACGGGGGCGGGCGAGGACGCCTTTGATCTCTACAAGTCGGTCCTCGATGGCCCTGCCGATGCGGGCGCGCGGCTCGCCACGATCCAGAAGGCGATGAGCCATCTCAAGATGGATCAGGCCGAGCGGCTCATCGCCATGGGGCGCTCCAACCCGGAGGGCGCTTCGGAATTCGACGCGATCCGCCTCGACATCACCCGCGCCCGCATCGCCGCCTTCCTGCACGACGAGCCGGCCCAGACGCCGACCCTGGCCGACCTCACCGCCTTCCAGACTTATGCCCGCAAGAGCGGCGACCCGAGCCAGACCGGCCTGCTCGGCTGGTACGCCTACAAGCGGCGCCAGTTCCGCGAGGCGCTGGAGTGGTTCAAGCTCGCCATCGGCCGCGGCGGCGACGCCATGGTCGCCCACGGCCTTGCCCACACCCTGCGCGAACTGAACATGCTGCGTGAGGCGGAAGAGGTCGCCTATGCCTGGCGCGACCGCTTCGTCGGCAACGAGCTGCTGTTCATCGACGTGCTCGAACGCAAGCTGACGCTGGCCAACCCACCCTTCATCGAGCCCGCGCGGATCGAGCGCTACGCCAAGGTCGTGATCGCCTCCGCTTCCGGCGAGGGTGCGCAGGGTCTGGCGTGGTACGCCTACAATTCCTGCCAGTTCGACACGGCGCTCGAATGGTTTCAGCGCGCCGTCGCCTGGATGCCGAGCGAGACCACGGTGTTCGGCTACGCCCTGACGCTGCAACGGCTGAAGCGCCAGCGCCCCTATCTCGAAACGGTGAACCGCTACGACGGGCTATTCCCGAAGGTCGTCGACATGCTGTTCCGCGAGGATACCGGCGGGCCGCCGCTGCCCTGCGCCGCGCCGCAGCCCCCGCGATCGCCCGCGCGGGCGGAAACGCGACCGGAGCCGAAACCCGACGCCCCCTCCTACGGCCGCGTACCCCGGCCGGACGCGGCCACGATCGGCGCCCAGACCGGAACGGTGCCGGCGGCGGTCCAGCGCAACGAGTTCCCGCTAAGCGTGCCCCTCGACAATCCCCTGCGCTACCCGCCATCCTCGCTGCAGCGGGCGCTCACCGAGCCGGTCGCGCCCGGCAGCTACGCCCGCGAGCCCGTGACCGCGCGGCCGCCCCTGGTGGCGCGGCGCGTCAACGGGGCCGGCGCCATGCCCTACGAGCGCTACGGCTTTGCCCTGCTGCCGGGCTATAACGGCCTCGACAAGCCGGAGGGTCTCTCCCCTCCCCCGCCGGGCACGCTCTGGCAGGACCAGCAGGTCGAACGCGGCCGGGCCGCCACCTCGCCGGAGAGCGACCGCTTCTCCGTGCCCTCCCGCGTCTCGTCGGGCAACGGGCAGAACGGGAAGGGTTTTCCGTGAGATCGCGTCTCTTCGGCCTGCTCGCGGCGGTCCCAGCCCTGCTCCTCGCCGGCCCGACCTTGGCGCAGACCGCGCCGGTCCTGCGCCTGCCCGGCGCCGGTCCGGTCGCGGGCGTCGTCGAGACGCGGGTGCGCGACGGGTTCGACCAACGCATCCGCTTCGAGGGCGGCGACGGCCGCAACCATGCCGAGGTCGCCCTGCGCAACGAGACCGGCGATCTCCTGCTCGCTTTCCCGCCGCGGCTGGCCAAGCCGAGCCAGTTCGGCATCGACGGCGAGATCGCGGTCCGCTTTCCGGGGCAGGTGCTGCGCGTGGTCGCGCCGCGGCGCAACGGCTACGGGCCGATCGGCCTCGCGATCGGGACCGACTGCCTCTACGCGTGGCAATGGTTCGAGCGGGCGAGCCCCGTCCAGCGCGCGGCGAGCCGCGGCGGCCTGTTCGACACGTCGGTCTCCCCAACCGCGGGCCGGCGCGCCCTCTCCCTCCGGATTCGGCTGTGCCGCACGGCGCAGGCGA